>JBHAFL010000064.1:0-29841 GCA_041856085.1 Anaerovoracaceae bacterium
AAAAAATAGATATGTTAACCGCTCTTAAGAAGATGACGCTTGAGCCTGCGAAGAGATTAAGGCTTGACGGGATTAAGGGCAGGATAAAAACGGGCTATGATGCGGATATCACAATATTTGACCCCGATATCGTAGCGGACGGGCCGACCTTTGAAGACATAAGCAGGGAGAATGTCGGCATAGACGCGGTTATAGTAAACGGCGAAATCGCCGTCAGAAATAATATCGTCTTGAGCGAAACCTCGGGAAGATATATAGCTTATTCTCATTCACCCCTTTAACGGGGTGAATTTTTTGTACATAAAAAGTGTTTTATCGCGTAAACATATTGAATATTCAGCATAAAGTGATATATTGAAAGCTGTTGGGAAAACGTGTTTGTTTTATGAGGTGACTGAGAAATGGCTGTAAACAAAAAGCTGATATTAAATCCGAGCTGGTGCAAGGGCTGCGGTATATGCGCCGCATTTTGCCCGAAGCAGGTATTGGAGATGGCTTATGATAAGGTGACCGCAGCAAGGCCGGAGGAATGCATTAAATGCGGCGCCTGCGAACTTCGCTGCCCTGATTATGCTATTTGGCTTGAGGAGGAAGAATGATGTCGGAAAAGAGATTCCAACTTTTACAGGGAAATGAAGCTGTGGTTGAGGGCGCCATCGCAGCAGGTATGAGATTTTATGCCGGATATCCTATAACCCCCTCGACGGAGATAGCGGAGCGCTCGGCTAAGAGGCTCCCCGAGATAGGCGGCAAGTTCATACAGATGGAAGACGAGATAGCAGGTATCGCCGCGGCGCTCGGCGCGTCGGTTGCAGGTCTGAAGGCTATGACCGCCACATCGGGACCGGGATTTTCACTTAAGCAGGAAAACATCGGATATGCCGCGATAGCGGAGATTCCGATTGTAATAGTCGACGTGCAGAGAGAGGGGCCGTCTACAGGGCTTCCGACGTCTCCGTCACAGGGAGACCTTATGCAGTCAAAATGGGGCACACATGGGGATCACCCGATTATCGTAATATCGCCGTCGTCGGTTCAGGAATGTTATACCGAAACCGTCAGGGCATTTAATATGGCGGAGAGATTCAGAGTTCCCGTAATCCTGTTGATGGACGAGATTATAGGACATCTCAGAGAGGGCTGCGAGCTTATACCGTCTGAGGAGCTTGAGATTTCAAACAGAAGAATAGACCATCAGTTTAACGGAACGCTCGCTTATGCGGTTCAAGAGGGAAACTATGTACCTGAATTCGCGCCTTTCGGAGACGGAGATAAATTTAACGTTACGGGTCTTTTTCACGATTTGGACGGCTTTCCTACCAACGATAACTCTATAACTCATAATCAGGAAAGAAGACTGCTTGACAAGATTACGAAGAGAAGAGACAGAATTCAGAAGTGGGAGGAAACAGGCTGCGAGGATTGCGAGACGCTTATTATTTGCTTCGGGGGTACGGCGAGAGCCGTAGAAGGGGCGATGGAAGAGGCTGAAAAATTCGATTCAATCAAGATGGGCGTATTCAGACCGATAACCGTTTGGCCGTTTCCGGAGGAGGCGCTTAACAAGGTAATCAAGTCAAACAAGCATTTGAGGCAGATAATCGTTGCCGAGCATAATGCGGGACAGATGATACTTGAGGTACAGAGAATCGTAGAGGGCAGGGTGCCCGTGGAGCTTCTCGGTAAAATCGACGGAACCACAATAACTCCGTCGGAGGTGCTTCAAAAAGTAAAGGAGGCTTACTGATATGCCAAGCAAGCTTATTAAAAAAACGATGAGAGTTAACAGACTGCCTCATATATGGTGCCCCGGCTGCGGTCACGGCATACTTATGCGCGACGTGGCACAGGCGATAGTCAATTTAGAGCTTGACCCCGACAAGGTCGTAATAGTCTCGGGAATCGGCTGCTCCTCAAGGGCGGCGGGCTATATGAACTATAATACCCTGCACACCACGCACGGCAGAGCAATCGCATTCGCTACAGGCGTTAAGCTCGCCAACCCGGAGCTTACGGTAATAGTAATAACGGGTGACGGCGACGCTACCGCTATAGGCGGCAATCACCTTATTCACGCCTGCAGAAGAAATATCGACTTGACGGTTGTCGTATTTAACAATAACATTTACGGTATGACGGGAGGGCAGTATTCGCCGCTTACTCCGCACGGCGAGAAAGGCACAACTGCGCCTTACGGCAATATAGACTATAACTTCGACATTCCTGCGCTGTCAGAAGCGGCGGGAGCGACGTTCACGGGAAGATGCAGCGCCTATCATGTGAATCAAGCCGTTAAGCTGATAGAAGACGCCATCACGCATAAGGGATTCTCCATTATAGAGGGAATGTCGGTTTGCCCTACATATTACGGCAGAAAAAATAAAAAAGGCGACTCGGTAGCAATGCTGAACTGTCAAAAGAATATTTGTATCGATAAAAATGTTGCCGAGAAGCTCCCGCCCGAAAAATTGGAGGGTAAGATACTGACAGGAGAGCTTTCGAGGGACGAAAGCAAGGAAGAGTACACCGATATGTATGAAAAGCTGATATCAAGGTGCGGAGGTAAGAGGTAATGCAAAAAACAGAAATCAGAATGACCGGCTCCGGAGGACAGGGAGTTATAATGGGAACCATTATTCTTGCCGAGGCGGCGTTTGAGGACGGTAAGCAGGTGGTTCAGTGTCAGGCATACGGCCCTGAGGCGAGGGGCGGCTCATCAAAAGCGGAAGCCATAATCTCGGACGGCAAGATTTCATACACTAAGGTCATCTTGCCGGATGTGCTCCTTTCGCTGACTCAGCAGTCGCTTGATAAGTATGTCAGGGAATTAAAGGCGGACACGGTGATAATCGCGGACAGCAGCGTCGAGGTTCCGGAGGAGATTGCAGGGAAGCACAGGGTATATTCGATCCCGATTCTGTCGTCGGCAAAGAATATAATAAAAAACAAGATGTCGGCGAATATAATTTCGTGCGGCGCGGTAAACGCACTTACAGGCGTTTGCTCTGAGGAGGCTCTGAAAAGGGCGGTGCTCGCGCATGTTCCGAAGGATACCGCAGAATCTAATCTTGCCGCCTTGGCTCTCGGATATGAGTTGATATCCGAGTATAAATAAAAAAACAAATAAATATCCCTTACTGCTTCTTTCTTTTCTCCATAAAATACTTTTCTTCCATATTTTGGTGCGCATACTACATGGTACTTACAATTCCACTTGGTATGTGCTAAACTGTTGTTGAGATTATTTTGTTGAGATATTTTTTCATCAGCCGGCAGGCTTTAGTACAGTTTAGCATATTAGGAGGTTTTTTCACCGTTTAAGCTTTTTTGAACCACGCGACTATCGCGTGGTTTTCTATATACAACAATAAAAACATTTTTTGAAATTGTTCAAAAAATGTTTGACAACTGTAATAAGAAAGCTTATACTAAAAAATAATTTAGCGGTTTATTCTATTAAAGCGCAATTATATTACGAGGTGAAAACAGTGATTGAATTATCAGGCAAGACTAATTTATTACAGCAATCGACATATAAGTATTCCCTTCAAGATGTGGAGAATCCCAATCTTTATCGGGAGATATACTCGTATGAGGACATACCTAAGATTCCTTTTAATTTTAGAAAGGTTCCTATGAATATGCCCGACAGGATATGGATAACGGATACGAGTTTCAGGGACGGCATGCAGAGTATGGCTCCCTATGAGCCCGCGCAGATTGCACACATATTCAAGCTCCTTTCGAGGCTCGGAGGGCCGAACGGACTGATAAGACAGTCGGAATTTTTCGTATATACTAAAAAGGACAGAGAAGCAATCGATATGTGTATGGAGCTCGGACTTGAGTTTCCGCAGATAACCACGTGGATAAGAGCCTCGAAAGAAGACTTCAGGCTCGTGAGGGAGCTGGGGATAGCGGAGACGGGAATACTCGTATCTTGCAGTGATTATCATATTTTCAAAAAAATGAATATGACAAGAAAAGAGGCAATGAACTTTTATCTGAGGACTATCAAGGATTCGTTTGATGCAGGGATTGTACCGAGATGCCACCTTGAGGACATAACCAGAGCTGATTTTTACGGCTTCGTAGTGCCGTTTGTAAACGAGATAACTAAACTGTCCGAAGAAGCGGGGATTCCGGTTAAGATAAGAGCCTGCGACACAATGGGCTATGGGGTTTCCTACCCGGGATGCGCGCTTCCTCGATCCGTGCCGGGGATAATATACGGACTCAACCATTATGCGGGAGTTCCGTCCGAAAATATCGAGTGGCACGGGCATAACGACTTCTATAAGGCGGTATCCAACGCGGCGACGGCTTGGCTCTACGGTGCGTGCGCCGTAAACTGCTCGGTGCTCGGCATAGGCGAGAGAACGGGCAATATTCCTCTCGAGGCTATGGTCTTCGAATATGCTTCTCTTAAGGGCAGCCTTGACGGAATGGACACGACCGCGATTACCGATATTGCAAACTATTTTCGCGATGAAATAGGCTACAAGGTTCCGCCTATGTCGCCGTTCGTCGGAGAAAACTTTAACGTGACGAGAGCGGGCATTCACGCCGACGGGCTTATGAAAGACGAGGAGATATATAATATTTTCGATACGAAAAAAGTACTGAACAGAGCTCCGGGAGTTACAGTGTCCAAGACCTCGGGCGTAGCGGGCATAGCCTATTGGCTGAACGAGCACTACAGGCTTACGGACGGCGGATATACTAAGAGCTCGGAGCTTGTGGTTAAGCTGAAAGATTGGGTTGACGAAATATATGCGGACGGTCGAACTACGGTGCTTTCGACGGAGGAGCTCGAGACGATGGTATCTAAGATAAGGAATGAGGCGTAAGTAATGGGATATACTATTTCAGAAAAAATAATCAAGGCTCACCTCGTGAGCGGCAATATGACAAGAGGCGGGGAGATTTCTCTAAAGATAGACCAGACCCTCACACAGGACGCGACAGGGACTATGGCTTATCTTGAGTTCGGCGCAATGGGGGTGGGCAGGGTTAAGACCGAGCTTTCGGTAGCCTATATTGACCATAACACCCTGCAATCAGGCTTCGAAAACGCCGACGACCATTGCTTCATTCAGTCGGCGGCAAAAAAATACGGACTCAAGTTTTCACGAGCCGGCAACGGTATCTGCCATCAGGTGCATTTAGAGAGGTTCGGAATACCGGGTAAAACACTCATCGGCTCCGATTCGCATACGCCTACGGCGGGCGGAATGGGAATGCTCGCTTTCGGCGCGGGAGGACTTGACGTTGCCGTAGCTATGGGGGGCGGCGCATATTATATCAAAATGCCTAAGATAATGAAGATAAACCTCACGGGCAGGCTGAGGAGCTTCGTAACCGCAAAAGATGTCAGCCTCGAGCTTCTGAGGCGTCTGACGGTAAAGGGAGGTGTAGGCTATATAATCGAATGGGGAGGAGATGGCGTAAAAACGCTTTCACTTACCGAGAGGGCAACCATAGCCAATATGGGAGCCGAGCTCGGTGCGACGACTTCAATCTTCCCCTCGGACGAGAGGACGAGAGAGTTCTTAAGAGCTCAGGGCAGAGAAGAGCTTTTCGTCGAGATCTCTGCGGATGAGGACGCCGAATATGACAGAATAATCGATATGAATTTTTCGGAGCTTTCACCTATGGCAGCCTGTCCGTCAAGCCCCGACAATGTCGTCTCGGTGAAGAGTCTGGAGGGTAAGCGGATAGATCAGGTATGTATCGGCTCCTGCACCAACTCTTCTCTGAGTGATATGCTGAAGGTAGCCGCTATACTTAAGGGGAACAGGATCGATGAACGCGTGAGCCTGTCGATTTCACCGGGCTCTAAACAGGTGCTTAGGGCGTTAGCCGACAGCGGAGCTCTATCGGACATCATTGCTTCGGGAGCGAGGGTGCTTGAATGTGCCTGCGGCCCGTGCATAGGTATGGGATTCTCGCCGAACAGCAGCGGAATCTCTCTGAGAACCTTTAACAGAAACTTCGAGGGAAGAAGCGGTACGGCGGACGCGGGAGTGTATCTGGTATCGCCCGAAACGGCAGCGATATCGGCGATTCGCGGCGTCATAACCGACCCTGAGGAAATAGGTTATGCTCTTGATATAAAAATGCCGGATAAGCTTGTAATAGACGACAGCTCGATAATAGAACCGCTTAGCGCCGGCGAGGCGAAGGCGGCGGAGATAATAATGGGTCCTAACATTAAGCCGATTCCTGTTTCGGATAAGCTGCCTGACAGCTTAAGCCTCAAGGTAGGGCTGAAAGTCGGCGACAATATAACCACCGACCATATAATGCCGGCAGGTGCCAAGATTCTGCCGTACAGATCCAATATTCCGCGTATGTCGGAGTATTGCTTCGAAGTAGTGGACAGAGAGTTCCATAAAAGAGCCGAGGCACTCGGAAGCTCGGTTATAATCGGCGGCGAAAACTATGGTCAAGGGTCGTCAAGGGAACACGCCGCACTTGTGCCGCTCTATCTCGGAGTAAAGGTAGTAATCGCTAAGAGCTTTGCGAGGATACATACCTCGAACCTGATAAACGCGGGAATAATTCCTCTCACCTTTAGAGACAAGGCGGATTACGACAGACTCGGGCTGTATTCGGAGCTTCTTTTTGAAAATATATCGGACGGCCTTGCGAGAGGCGAGATAAGAGCGACGGACATAAAGTCGGGAGACTCTATTATGCTCAGCTGCGAGCTTACGGACAGAAACGCGGATATTCTCAGAGCGGGCGGCTTACTAAGATATATAGCGGAGGGAAGCAAATGACGAACAGAGAAAAGCATATAGCTGAATGCTGCGAAAGCTTCGAGAAACTCATCAGGGAGCAGCTCGAGCGAGTAGACGGAATGAAAGACGGCATTGAAAAAAATAAAAACGAATGTACTGTAATCGGCCTCATAGACGGCGACGGTATAGGTCCGGTAATAATGGATTCCGCCAGAGCCGTGCTGTTTAAGCTGCTTGAAAA
Organism: Anaerovoracaceae bacterium; assembly: GCA_041856085.1. Lineage (GTDB taxonomy): Bacteria > Bacillota > Clostridia > Peptostreptococcales > Anaerovoracaceae > RUG754. Next base: position 6,988 of record JBHAFL010000064.1, read on the forward strand.
CGAGATGTCGGACGGAAACGTCAAAATAAAAGAGATAGGCGGGCTCACCATCGAAAACAGAACGCGTCTCGGTCAGGCGGTACCCGAAGAAAGTCTGAGAGAGATAAAGACCTGCGACGTCATTCTGAAAGGCCCGACAGAAACGCCGAAAGGGGGCGGACTTGAAAGCGCGAACGTGACCTTGAGACGCGAGCTTGACCTTTTCGCCAATGTAAGACCTATAAGGATAGAGGAGGAGGGAGTCGACTGGACTTTTTTTAGGGAAAATACGGAGGGGGAATATGTGCTCGGTTCTAAAGGCGCAGATCTGCCCGGAATCGCGGTAGACTTCAAGATAATAACGGACGCGGGCACGGAGAGGATAGCCAAGGCAGCCTTTGATTTTGCAAAAAATAACGGGAAGAAAAAAGTCGCGATAGTCACAAAGGCAAATATAATGAAAAAGACCGACGGCAAATTTTCAGAAATATGTAACAGAGTTGCTGCGGATTATCCCGAGATTGAAGCAAGCGACTGGTATGTCGACATTATGGCCGCGAATCTCGTCAATCCGAAAATCAGGAAGCAGTTTGAGGTGTTTGTCCTGCCGAATCTCTACGGAGACATACTGACAGACGAGGCGGCGGAGCTTCAGGGGGGTGTGGCTACGGCAGGAAGTGCGAACATAGGAGAGAGGTATTCGATGTTCGAGGCGATACACGGAACGGCGCCGAGGCTGATTGAAGAGGGGCTGAAAGACTATGCCGACCCGACGAGTATTCTAAAAGCGGCGGCTATGATGCTATCACATATCGGCTATCCCGAAAAAGCGTCGACGCTTGGAAATGCAATGGCTGAGGCGGAGAAAAAGCGGGGGACGGGGAAAACGCCGACCTCTGAAATAACGAATGCCATAATTAGATTATTGTAAATAAAATATTTAACGCCCGATAAAAAAATCGGGTGTTTTTTTAGGTGAAGTTGTGTTAATATATAACCATGATTAAAATAACCGAACTAAAAAACGGCGTCAGAGTCGTAACCGAAAAAATTGAATATGTGAAATCCGCCGCATTCGGCATTACGGTAAGAGCAGGCTCCTGTGACGAAACCCCGTTTAATAACGGAGTTTCGCATTTTATCGAGCATATGATGTTCAAGGGGACAGACAGGCTGAGCGCTAAGGAGCTGTGCGCCGAGATGGACAGATTAGGCTCACAGATGAATGCATTTACCTCTAAGGAGACGACATGCTACTATGTTAAGACCACCTCCGAAAATCTTATAAAAAGCGCGGAGCTTATACTTGATATGTTTCAGGACTCGGTATTCGACGCAAGAGAGATGACGAGGGAGCGCAGCGTAATAAAAGAAGAGATGAAGATGAGCCATGATATGCCTGATGAATTGGCGCACGAAAGAGCCGCATACGAGCTTCTGAAAAACAGCCCCTTGGGAATGAGCATAATCGGCAAGTCTTCGTCTCTCGACAGGATAAGCCGTTCCGTGCTTATGGACTACCGCTTGAAGCAGTATACGAGGGACGCCATCATCGTGTCGGTTGCAGGTAATTTTGACGAGAGAGAGCTTATGCCTGTGCTTGAGTCCGCCTTCGATTCGTTTATGGCAACAAAAAACGACGCTGAACCCGATTTTTTTGAATATAAAAAATCAAAAAAAGTTATAGTGAGGGATATACAGCAGAGTCACATAGATATGCTGACTCCGGGGCTTGAATATAATCACAGACTGTTCTATGCGATGTCTCTCTTGAACTCGGTTATGGGCGGGAGTATGAGCTCACGGCTTTTTCAGAATATCAGGGAGCAAAAGGGACTGGCATATACCGTATATTCGGCTGCGAGCTCTTTTAGAAACGCGGGATATTTCGAGATATATGCGGGCGTGGCGCACGACAGGATAGAAACGGCTCTTGAGGGAATAGCGGAGGAGCTTGCCGGGCTTAAGAAAAACGGTATTTCGGGCGAGGAGCTGGAGATGGCGAGAGTTCAGGCTAAGGCGAGCTTCATATTCAGCCTCGAAAACGTAGTCTCTCATATGTTCGCCAATGCGAGAAACCTGCTTCTCAAGGGCAGAGTTTTCGAGGCGCAGGAAATAATCGATAAACTTGAAAGCGTCGGAATGGAAGACATAGACGAGGCTAAGGACATTATTTCAGATTTTGACAGTTATACGATATCTATTGTAACCGACAGGAAAATCAGAATATGAAAACAAAAAAAATTGTAATCAGGATAATCTCAAAAAGCGGTAATTTACCGTCATATGAAACGGACGGGTCGGCGGGAGCGGATATCAGAGCGTGCCTTGAGGAACCGCTCACGTTAAATCCGGGCGAGCGGAAGCTCGTACCTACAGGCATGAAGGTCGAGCTTCCCGACGGGATTGAAGCGCAGATAAGGGCGCGTTCGGGACTTTCGATTAAACACGGCGTTACAATGGTAAACGGCATCGGCACGGTCGACCCTGATTACAGAGGGGAGTGGAATGTTCCTCTCGTTAATTTAGGAAGCGAGCCGTACACCATATATGACGGAGACAGAATAGCGCAGGCTGTTTTTTGCAGGTTTGAGAGGGTTGATTTTGAGCCTGCGTTGATTGTAAATGAAACTGAAAGGGGCAGCGGTGGCTTCGGTTCCACCGGCAGATAAAATGCTTTTTAGAGAAGACATCGAAAAAAGGGAAGCGGATTTTTTGGATAAAAGGGCTGCGAAATCCGCTGAAACAGCCGGACGTCAATATCCCGAGTACAAGGACGAGCTTAGAACCGAATTTCAGCGCGACAGGGACAGGATAATTCATTCTAAGGCGTTCAGACGACTTATGCATAAGACTCAGGTGTTCTTAGCGCCTGAGGGGGATCATTTCAGGACGAGACTGACGCATACGCTTGAAGTTTCGCAGATTGCGAGGACGATTGCGAGAGCTCTTAATTATAACGAAGATTTGACCGAGGCGATTGCGCTCGGTCATGACCTCGGGCATACACCGTTTGGACATAACGGCGAGGAAGTATTGGATTCCGTTCATAAGGGCGGATTCAGACATAACGAGCAGAGTCTGAGAGTTGTGGACGTGCTTGAGGGAAACAGCCACAGAGACGGCAGGGGTATGAATCTTACCTTTGAGGTAAGGGACGGCATAAGGCATCATTCGGGGTCTGTATCACCGAAGACCCTTGAGGGTCAGATAGTTCACTTAGCTGACAGAATCGCCTACATTAACCACGATATAGATGACGCGCTGCGGTCCGGCGTGATAGCTTTTGACGACATACCCAAGTCTTCGATTAGGCTGTTCGGCAAATCTCACAGAAGCAGAATCAATTCAATGGTGATAGACGTGGTTAAAGCCAGCGAGGGACAACCCGAAATTCTCCAGAGCGAGGACTTTGCGGAAGAGTTGAACAAGCTCAGGAAATATATGTTTGCCAATGTGTATAAGAACTCAAGCGTTAAAAAGAATGAAGACCTGTCAAAGGTGGAGGTCGTTATCAGCTCGCTCTACAGATATTATCTTGACGCGCCCGAGGAGCTTCCCGAAGAGCTCAGACAGATAGCGAAAACCGACGGAACGGCGGAAGCCGTCAAGGACTATGTAGCGGGAATGACGGACAGATTCGCCCTCGCCGCATACACGGAGCATTTCGTGCCGAAAGGCTGGGAAATGAAAAAATAAAAAAAGGAAAAGCGATTTTTTGGAGTAAATTAAAAATATAAATATACTTATCGGAACAGGAAAAAATGTTTACTCAGTTTACAGGCGCGACAATCGAAGATATAAAATCCCGTCTTAATATCGTAGATGTAATAGGAAGGGTCGTACCGCTTAAGAGGGCGGGCTCCAATTATAAGGGAGTTTGTCCGTTTCACAGCGAAAAGACTCCTTCCTTTGTTGTATCCGAGTCTAAACAGATTTTTACCTGCTTCGGCTGCGGCGCGAGCGGAGACGTCATCGAGTTTACGAAGAGATATTATAATCTCGATTTTCGCGAAGCCTGTGAAAAATTAGGCAGAGAATACGGCTTCGAGGTCAATTTCGGAGATAGCCGTGAAAACCGAAAAAAAGAAGAATATTATGAGATAAACCGCATGGCGGCGAAATTCTTCTACAAGGCTTTTTCGGAGTCTGCCAACGCGGGCTACACCTATATGAAGTCTCGGGGCTTCGACGACGCCATACTCAAAAAATTCGGGATAGGCTATGCCGACGCCGGTTGGGACAGTCTATACAGATATATGCACGAAAAAGGGATAGAGGACAGCAAGCTCTATGAATTGGGACTTATTTCGGGCAGCACCGGCAAATACTGCGACAAGTTCAGGAATCGCGTTATATTCCCGATTATTAACACCTCAGGCAAGGTTATCGGCTTCGGAGGCAGGAGAATAGATGAAGTCGACAACCCGAAATATCTGAATTCGCCCGAGACTGCAGTCTTTTCGAAAAAAAATAATTTATACGGACTTAATACGACCAAGCAATTCATTGGAAGAGAGGGCAATGCGATAATTGTCGAGGGCTATATGGACGTGATAAGCCTGTTTCAATACGGCATATGTAATGTGACGGCGAGCCTCGGCACGGCGCTTACGGCTAATCAGGCGAAGCTGCTTAAGAGGTACACAAAAAATGTCAACCTGTGCTATGATTCGGACGAAGCAGGTAAAAACGCCGCACTGAGAGGCGTCGATATTTTGGAGCCATCAGGTCTTAACGTTAGGGTATTTCACGTAACCGACGGCAAAGATCCCGACGACTATGCCAAATCCCACGGCAGAAAAGCCTTTATGGAGCTTGTCGACGGGGCGAAGACCGCCACGCAATATAAGCTTGATGCGGCTTCGGCAGGCTTAGATCTCGGCTCTGATGAGGGCAAGCTTGAGTACATAAAAAAAGCGACCGCAATATTAAAGGGTTTAAGTCCCGTAGAAGCGGATATATATATATCGAATCTGTCAAAGAGCCTCAAGGTATCCGAAAGCGCAGTGAGAAGAGAGCTCGAGGGACTGAGCACGCCTGCTGCGCAGAGTCCCGTGAGTAATAAGCTCGAAAAAATTGCGGACAATCGGTTGCTTTCTACAGCGGAGATGAATGTGCTCAAAGCTTTGATTACGAATCCCGACCTGACGGAGCTTATGTACGAAAACTCGAGGATTTTTTGCTCGGATTTCGCGCTTAAGCTCGCCGCGATAATATTCGAGCTTTACGGCAGTGACGGCACGTTCACGAAAGAGGATATTTGCGACAGGCTGGAGCCGGAGGAAAGCAGCTATTTTGACGCCGCTCTTGAAAAGGTTCTCATCGCGGGCAGGGAAGAGGAAGTCCTACGTGACTGTATCAAAAAATGGAAGCTCACGGAGCTCGATATTCGACAGAAGCGCATAGTCGAAAAAATGAATCTTGCCGACGAGAGCGAGTTGGGAACGGAATTAACGGAGAAGCTCACGGAAGAATTAATCGACATACAAAATAAAATAAAAACCTTGAGGGGGATATAGGAATGATAAAAGAATCCATAATTAACGAAGCCGAAATGCAGATCAAAGACCCTGAGCTTGTCGAGCAGGAAAAGCTGAAAGAGGAATCGGAGCAGAAAAAAAACGAGCTTCTCAACCTGCTTATGAACCAAGCAAAAAAACTCAACAACAGGATACCCGAGAAAGAAGTCAACAAAATCCTGGACTCCTTCAACTTGGAAAACGTGGATCTTCCCTCCATATATGATGAGATATGGACTAAGGGGATAGAGATTATACCCGACGAGGTTTCCGTTCCCGAAGATGAGCTTTCACTAATTTCGGACGGGGTGGATTTGGTCGAAGACGGTGAAATTACGATTGACGACTCAATCGAAGCGGAGCTTGAGGGGGATTTTGAGGCGACAGCCGCAAAAGGAATAGCGGTAGACGACCCTGTGAGAATGTATCTCAAAGAAATCGGCAAGGTACCGCTGTTGTCGGCCGATGAAGAAATTGACCTTGCCAAGCGTATGGAGCAGGGCGACGAAGAGGCTAAGAAAAGACTCTGCGAAGCGAATCTCAGGCTTGTGGTATCTATAGCTAAAAGATATGTAGGGAGAGGCATGCTTTTTCTCGACCTCATTCAAGAGGGAAACCTCGGTCTTATTAAGGCGGTTGATAAGTTCGACTATACTAAGGGCTATAAATTCTCTACTTATGCGACGTGGTGGATAAGGCAGGCGATTACGAGGTCTATCGCGGATCAGGCGAGGACGATTAGAATACCGGTTCATATGGTTGAAACCATAAATAAGCTCATCAGGGTTTCGAGACAGCTTCTGCAGGAGCTCGGCAGAGAGCCGAGCCCGGAGGAGATTGCGGAAGAAATGGGGCTTTCAGTGGATAAGGTAAGAGAAATTCAGAAAGTGGCGCAGGAACCGGTTTCTCTTGAAACGCCTATCGGCGAAGAGGAGGATTCGCACCTCGGCGATTTCATACCTGATGAAGACGTTCCCGCACCTGTGGAAGCCGCCGCATTCTCAATGTTAAAGGAGCAGCTTATAGAGGTTCTTGACACCCTCACGGAGAGAGAACAAAAAGTCCTTAAGCTCAGATTCGGTCTTGATGACGGCAGAGCGAGGACGCTTGAAGAGGTAGGCAAGGAGTTCGACGTTACAAGAGAAAGAATCAGACAGATTGAAGCAAAGGCGCTACGCAAACTGAGGCATCCTTCGCGCTCAAAGAAATTAAAGGACTATCTTGAATAATGGATATCAATAATTTTACCGAAATAATCGAAAAAAAAGTACCGCCCTCACTTAGTGAAGAGTGGGATAACTGCGGCTGGCAGCTTAAACTCGGAAACGAGATCAGGCGCGTCATTGTCGCTCTTGAAATTACGGATTTAGTTATAGAAGAAGCTGTTTCCAATGGGGCGGATTTGATAATTACGCATCACCCGCTTATTTTCAATCCGCTTAAATCTATTGACAATAACGATGTTATTTCAAGACTAATCATATCCCTGATAAATTTAAGAATAAGCGTATATTCAATGCACACCTCGTTTGACAGGCTTAGCGGCGGCAACAATGATTATCTCGGATTGAAGCTGGGCTTGAGAGATATATCCGCGGTTCAGTCCGATGAGAGCGGTTATCTCAGGACGGGATATCCTCCTGACGAAAAAGAGCTTAAGGTTTCGGATTTTATCGAATATGCCTCGGATAAACTCGGCATAAACAGCAGATTTGTTCGACTAAGCGGGGATGTTAACGCACCCGTTAAAAAAATCGGCTGGTGCACCGGAGCGGGTGCTTTCCTGATAAAGACTGCCGCAGATGAGTCCTGCGACCTTTTTATCACGGGGGATTTGAAATATCATGACGCGCAGCTTGCGAGAGCTATCGGAATCAATGTGCTTGACTTCGGTCATTTCGCTACAGAGCGAATATTCAGCGAAAATCTGATTTCTATTTTAGAAAAAAGCGGCGAAATATCCGATGTGAAACTCCTGATTTCGGAGACAGATATAAACCCGTTCAGCCTTTAAGGACGAAAAAGTATGGGCAGTGAAATATTTTCAAGAACGGAGTCTCTTTTAGGTAAAGAGGCGATTAAAAAACTGAATAATTCCAGAGTTGCCGTATTCGGAATAGGCGGAGTAGGCGGATTTACCGTCGAGGCGCTTGCGCGCTCGGGGGTAGGTTCGCTCGACCTTATAGATAAAGACACAGTTGACGTAACTAACCTCAATCGTCAGATAGTTGCTCTAAGGAGCACCATCGGCAGAGATAAGGTGAGCGTGGCTGCCGACAGAGTCAGGGATATAAACCCTGATTGCAATGTCAGGACATATAAGGTCTTTTTTCTTCCCGAAACGGCAGCTCTCTTTGATTTCACGGAATACGATTATGTCGTGGACGCTATAGACAATGTGACGGGGAAACTAAGTTTGATCGAAAAAGCAAAAAAAGCAGGAGTACCGATTATTTCCTCGATGGGAGCGGGCAATAAACTTGACCCTGCCAAGTTCAGGGTAGCTGATATATATGAAACATCGGTATGTCCGCTTGCAAAAGTGGTGAGAAAGGAATGCTCAAAGAGGGGGATCGACTCGCTTAAGGTGGTGTATTCGACCGAAAAAGTGGTCAAAATGCCTGTATGTCAGGGTGGAGAGAGAGGTTTATCGCCGGGCTCAGTCGCTTTCGTGCCGTCCGTAGCAGGACTTATTATAGCGGGCGAGGTAATAAAAGATTTAATCAAGAGGTAGTTTGCAATTATGGAAGCGATCAAAACGGTCAACTTGACAAAATATTACGGTAAATCGAGAGGGATAATCGGTCTCAACCTGTCTGTAGAACGTGGAGAGTTTTTCGGATTCATCGGTCCTAACGGCGCGGGAAAATCCACGACGATCAGAACTTTACTCGGACTGATTTCGCCGACTTCGGGTACTGCGTTTGTGTTGGGAAGAGATATTTCGAAAGAAAAAGAGTCGATACTGAAAGACACCGGCTATCTGCCTTCCGAAGCATTTTTTTATTCGGGTATGAAAGTTAAAGACGCGCTCAAATTCTCTGCGGATTTGAGAAAAACAGACTGTGAGCGAGAAGCAAAAAATCTTTGTGAGCGATTGGATCTCGATACGAATATAAAGATAGATGAGCTTTCATTCGGAAACAGAAAAAAAGTAGCCATTGTCTGCGCTCTTCAAAGCAAACCGGATCTGCTGGTACTTGATGAACCGACGGGAGGGCTTGATCCGCTGATGCAGTATGAGTTTTTTGAAATTATAAGGGAGAGAAACCGTGAGGGGGCGACTGTTTTTTTATCGAGCCACATACTTTCAGAAGTTCAGCGGAACTGCAAAAGGGCGGCTGTCGTGAGAGAGGGCGAGATTATCGCCTGTGAAAGTGTGGAGGCTCTGGGCAAAACAAGCGCTAAGCGGGTAACTTTTCGCGGCAATGTTAATCTTGACGGAGCGAAAGGCATTAAAGACCTGAGCAGTGCCGGAGATACGACGAGTTTTCTTTATGGCGGAGATATGAATTTTTTGGTAAAACGATTTTCCGAGGGAAGTATATCTGATTTGAGCATTTCCGAGCCGAATTTGGAGGAAATATTCCTGCACTACTATAAAAAGGGTGGTGAAAAACTGTGACGATAATAAGAAATGAGCTAAGGCAGAGCAGGATATCTTTTTTTATATGGACGGGCGTGACAGCTCTCCTTATTGCAATAAGCGTTTTTATTTTTCCTGAAATGAAAGATGAGATGAGCGGCGTAAACGAAATGTTTTCGTCAATGGGCTCATTTACAGCAGCATTCGGTATGGACAGATTGAACTTCGGAACACTCATCGGATATTATTCGATGGAATGCGGTAATACGTTAGGGCTTGGAGGAGCGTTTTTTGCAGCGCTCACAGCCGGAGGAATTATAAGTAAAGAAGAAAAGGATAAAACCGCGGAGTTTTTGCTAACTCAGCCTGTAAGCCGATTCCGTGTAATCACCGAAAAACTTGTCGCTGTTTCGATTCAGATTATAGCTTTGAATCTGACGGTATATGCTGTTTCGGCGGGTTCAATTATCTTGATCGGGGAGAATATCCCGTGGAAAGAGTTCAATCTTATTCATTCTGCATATTTTATATTGCAGATGGAGTTAGCCGGTATATCTTTCGGAATTTCGTCATTTATCAGAAAGGGAAGCGCAGGTATAGGCATCGGGATAGCGGCGGCCATGTATTTTTTGAACCTGATATCAAATATCACGAAATCTGCCGATTTTTTGAAATATATCACGCCGTTCGGATATAGTGACGGTGCGGATATAATAACAAACGGCAGTTTAGACGGCGTACTTGTCGCGATAGGGTGTCTGCTCGGAATTGCAGGAATAGCTGCAGCTTATATAAAATATACGACAAAAGATATTCACTGATTTATTATGAAACTTAACGTATTGAAACGCTCCCAAGCAGTTTGAAAACTCAACTGTTTTAATCAGCGTAATAAACTGTCAACGTTCAGGAGCACAGGATAAAGAAAGAGTATTTAGGATTAAATGGAGGAAAGTTGTGATTAGAAAAGACAGAGAGATAAAGGATATAAACGATATTTTAGATGTAATGCGCCGCTCCGCCGTGTGCAGAATAGCTCTTAACGATAACGGTTATCCCTATATAATCCCGCTTAATTTCGGAATGAAAGCGAGCGGAGAAAAAATAGAGCTTTTCTTTCACAGCGCACTGAGAGGGCATAAGCTCGAGCTTATTGAGAGGGATAACCGTGCGGGTTTCGAGATGGACGGCGAGCATAGCTTGCAATATTTCGAAGATAAGGGCTACTGCACTTTTTCATACGAGAGCGTAGCAGGCAAGGGAAGAATTGAAATCGTTCCCGATGAAGAAAAAGCGGAGGCTTTACAGCTTCTCATGAACCACTATCATCACGGAGAAAATGCATACTTTAACCCCGCCGCTATACCGCGCACAACCGTATATAAGCTGATTGTCGAGGAGATAAGCGGCAAGAGAAAAGAACCTGTTAAATAAACGCAACTTTAATATCTTTTTTATAGCAAATCAAGCAGATATTCGAGCCTCTTCACGCGGTGGACTTGGTGCCTTATCTCAAGGGGATTCGGGCTGCCTGCGGAATTTTTCGAGGCAAGCTTTTCATTTTCGATTTTAAGGGCGTTTCTGAGGTATTCCTCGGTGAGTTCACTCCTGAAATCAATAAGAGTAAGAGGGTATTCGTATTCTATGTCGGCGGGGTCTGAATTAGCCATAAGCGCTCGGTTTCCCGATTCTACCGTCAGTACGGGCCATATAAAACGGCTCTCACGGACGAGGCTTTCATTTATGATTCTGAAATTATTTTCTAATAGCCAATATCTGAGCCTGCCTATATGGCGGCGCGGCTGGATAATGAATTTTTTGAAGCTGTGGGAAAGCGAAAGATTCTTACTCAAAATCTCGATAATGAGCATTCCTCCCATACCGGCGATTACCACGGTATCAACCTCGCTCGGGGAGAGCACCTCGAGCCCTGAGCCGAGCCTTAAGTCGCAGGACTCCTTTTTTTTGGAATATGCCAAAAAAGCCTCGCAGTTTTCACGGCATTTAGCAAGGGAGTCCGCCGAAATATCAGACATAATGACGTGAGGCGATTTTCTCGATTTAATGAGTGCGAGGGGAAGATAACCGTGATCCGTGCCAATGTCGGCGACGGTTTCACCGTAGTTTATTTCATCGTATATGAGTTGCAGTCTGTCTGTAAGTTTATTCATACTCGGTATTATACCGACTAAACAACTATGTTTCAATAGTTTAATTAAATTGGCAAATTGGTATTGATATCTTTCTGTTAAGATATATTTCATTGGACTTTTACCGAGATTTAGGATAAAATAATATGGCTGATTTTTTGCGGGGCGGTATGAGTCCTATAGAGAAAAAGAGTGATTTACAGATACGCAAGGCAAAATAATATTATAATATCAAAAAATATATTGCCGATAAGGCTTGAAATTTAGAGAGGTAATTATGTCCGACAGGCTAAAAGAAATAGAGAAACGTCGTATTTTCGGGATTATTTCGCATCCCGACGCGGGTAAAACCACGCTGACGGAGAAGCTGCTGCTTCACGGGGGAGCAATCAGGGAAGCGGGAACAGTCAAAGCGAAGCGAAATTCCAAGTTCGCGACATCCGACTGGATGGAGATAGAAAAGCAGAGAGGGATATCGGTTACGTCGTCCGTAATGCAGTTCAACTATAAAGACAAGGGCGTTTCGATTATGGACACTCCGGGGCATAACGACTTCGGCGAGGATACATATAGAATACTGACCTCCGTTGATTCGGCAGTGATGGTTATCGACGGAGCTAAGGGTATTGAAACCCAGACCAAGAAATTGTTCAAGGTATGCTCGATGAGGGGAATACCCATTTTTACTTTCATCAATAAGTTAGACAGAGAAACGAGAGACCCTTTCGAGCTTGTTCAGGAGCTTGAGGACGTGCTCGGACTTCCCGCGACTGCGGTAACATGGCCGATAGGAAACGGGATGAACTTCGAGGGAATATATGACATTCTTAAAAACGAGGTCGTGCTGTATAAGGCTAATGAAACATTGCAGCTCGGCGAAGACGGTGTTTTCGGCTCCGAGCTTGAGAATAAGATAGCAGGTTATAACTTAAAAGCGCTTAGGGACGAGATAGAGTTAATCTTAGGCGCGGGGAATGAATTTAACAGGAAAGCGGTTGACAGCGGCAAGCTCAGTCCGGTCTTCTTCGGCTCGGCGCTTGCGGATTTCGGAACGACGCAGTTTTTGGAGCATTTTCTCGAAATGAGTCCGGCTCCGGGCAGGAGAAAGGCTAAGCTGAACGGCGAGGACGTCGATATTATGCCGAATGATAACGAATTTTCGGGCTTCATATTTAAGATTCAGGCGAATATGAATCCTGCTCACAGAGACAGGCTTGCCTTTTTCAGAATATGCTCGGGGACTTTCGAGCGAGGTATGGAGGTTAAGCTGAGCAGAACGGGGAAGTCCGTCAAGCTCGCGCAGTCGACCATGCTTATGGCTAATGAGAGAGAAAATGTCGAGAGGGCTATAGCGGGAGAAATCATAGGAATATATGATACGGGCAATTACCGGATCGGAGACAGTCTGTCAACGTATAGAGGGGAACTGTTTTTTGAGCCTCTTCCTACTTTTCCGGCGGAGCTTTTTTGTCTCGTCTTTCCTAAGGACACTATGAAAGCGAAACAGTTCCAGAAGGGAGTGGATCAGCTTGCGCAGGAGGGAGCCATACAGGTATATAGGAATCAGTATAATGAGGTTGTACTCGGGGCTGTCGGACAGCTTCAGTTTGAGGTGTTCGAATATAGGCTGAAGAACGAATATAACGCCGAAATAAAACTGGAAAGGCTTGATATGAGCGTGATAAGATGGCTCGGCGACGGGACGGACTCGGAAAAGGTAAAGGACGCTATTGACTCGAGGCAGATGCTCCTGTTCGACCATTTTAAGCGGCCGCTTCTGCTTTTTGCGAATCAGTTTACTCTGAGCTATTTCAGCGAAAAGCACCCTGAAATTAAACTCATAGAAGCGCTTGAGGTTATAAACAAGTATTGACTCGTTCCGATATTTTCGAAAAAATCGTGTTATTTTCGAACGAACATACAGAAGAAAAAAACCGCGAAAAATAATGCGGATTAATGCGGGTATGCGGATTAAGTATATTTTGAAAAAAATGCGGGTTCAGCCGTAAGCCGGGTTCTGTTTCGACAATCATCTATCTCGACTGCATATTGCTATGCAGCTCCAGCGACCTACCTACCGGGGATGACGAGCAGCCATCCTTGTTCCTATTCGGTCTTGCTCCGGGTGGGGTTTACAAGGCTGCCGTATCTCTACGGCACCGGTGAGCTCTTACCTCGCCATTTCAACCTTACCACAGCCTAACTGTTTCGGCGGAGTGTTTTCTGTTGCACTTTCCCTATAGTTACCTACGCCGGACGTTATCCGGCACCCTTGCTCTATGGAGCCCGGACTTTCCTCACAGGCTGTAAGCCCGCGCGACTGTCCGCTGAACCCGCTAAAATATGATACACGAAAATTTCCCCGTTGTAAACCTAAACATACAGAAAAGAACGGAATAAACAAGCGGAATAACTGCGCATAATAACTACAAGCCGCGACTGCGGGATATTGCCGCAGCTTACGAAGTTTTCGGGCGAATGCCCGAAAACTTCCCGAAAATCGTAAATTATACCCGAAAAACCGTAAATTATATCCGATTTTAGCGAAGAGTTAGCAGCTTAAGAGCTATCTTGACGCCGTTTTTACGACCTTTGAGATTAAAATAGTCTCGGAGGTTTTTTTATGAAATTAGGAATTGATATAGGCTCGACGACAGTTAAAACCGTCCTTACAGATGAAACGGGAAATATCCTTTTTAAAAGATACGAGAGACATATGTCCGACGTGTTCCCTAAAGTCAGGGAATTGTTGGTTCAGATTTATAATGAATTCGGCGATATTTTTGCAGAAACCGTAATAACGGGTTCGGGGGGACTTTCGCTTTCAGAGAAGCTGGCGGTGAGATTCGAGCAGGAGGTTGTGTGCTGCTCGCTCGCAGTGAAAAAAATGCTTCCGCAGACGGACGTGGTTATCGAGCTTGGCGGCGAAGACGCGAAGATTACATATTTCGGCGCGTCTATAGAGCAGAGAATGAACGGCACCTGCGCGGGAGGTACGGGAGCGTTTATAGACCAAATGGCTATACTCCTCAATACCGACGGAGCAGGTCTTAATGAAGCTGCAAAAAACTACGACACGATTTATCCTATCGCAGCCAGGTGCGGAGTTTTCGCCAAGACGGACATTCAGCCGCTCATAAACGAGGGAGCGTCGACGAGCAATTTGGCTGCCTCTATATTTCAGGCTGTGGTTAATCAGACTATATCAGGACTCGCATGCGGACGCAAGATAAAGGGACGCACCGCATTTTTGGGCGGGCCGCTTTCATACCTTTCCGAGCTTCGTAAGAGATTCGTTGAGACTCTCGAATTAAAGGAAGAAGAGGTAATCTTCCCTGAAAACTCCGAGATTTTCGTGGCTCTCGGCGCCGCACGAATGGCAGAGGCAAGAGACATGAAATCTGTCGGAGACATACTTAAGCGTTTAGAAAAAGCAGAGGGCTGTGAAAATATCTCCACGAAAAAACTTGAACCTCTTTTCAATGATGAACATGAACTTGAGGAGTTCAGGAAGAGGCATGCAGAAGCGTCAATAATAAGAAAAGAGCTTGCCGAGGCGACGGGGCCACTTTATCTGGGAATCGACGCCGGCTCCACCACGACTAAGGCGGCTCTCATCGATAAGGACAAGAATCTTGTTTGCAGCTTTTATAAGAGCAATGAGGGTAATCCTATTGAAGCGGTCAGAGCCTATCTTCTCAAGCTCTATGAGAGAATGCCGGAGAAGGCATATATTGCGAACACCACGGTTACGGGATACGGCGAGGGACTTATCAAGGCGGGCTTCAATGCGGACTGCGGAATCATAGAGACGATAGCGCATTACAAGGGGGCGGACGAGTTTCAGCCCGGCGTTGACTTCATACTCGATATAGGCGGTCAGGATATGAAGTGTATGAAGATAAAAAACGGCGCGATACTGAGCATAATGCTGAACGAGGCGTGCTCATCGGGCTGCGGTTCTTTCATAGAGACCTACGCAAAATCCGTGAATCTGCCCGTCGAGACGTTTGCCGACGCGGGTCTTCTTGCAAAAAATCCCGTCGACCTCGGCACGAGATGCACGGTGTTTATGAACTCTATGGTCAAGCAGGCGCAGAAAGAGGGGGCTACGGTTTCGGATATCGCCGCGGGACTTTCATATTCCGTGATAAAAAATGCTCTCTATAAGGTAATCAAGCTGAGAAACCCTGAAGAGGCAGGAAATAGGGTTGTGGTTCAAGGCGGCACATTCCTTAACGAGTCCTGCCTCAGGGCAATAGAAAAGGTTCTCGGAAGAGAAGTCGTAAGACCGGATATTGCCGGAATAATGGGAGCATACGGCTGCGCGCTCAATTCTCTTGAAAATGCCGAGGAGGGACATCGCTCGACCGTTCTGTCGAAAGAAGAGCTGCTCGCATTCAGCTGCAAGTCTTCGAATGCGCGCTGTAAGGGCTGTGAAAATAATTGTATGCTGACTGTCACCGGCTTCGGTGACGGCAAAAAATATATAACGGGCAACCGCTGTGAAAAGGGCGAGGGAATCGACATCAGCGGGCGCGACATACCTAACCTCTACGACTATAAGCTGCGCAGGCTGTTCAGCTATGTTCCGCTGAGCGAAAAAGAAGCGAGGAGAGGCAGTGTAGCTCTTCCGAGGGTTCTCAATATGTACGAAAATTATCCTTTCTGGTTTACGTTTTTTGATTCGCTCGGATTCAGAGTCGTATTAAGCCCGATGACGACAAAGGAAATCTACCGGTCGGGAATGGAATACATCAGCTCCGATACCGCTTGCTACCCTGCGAAGATAGTTCACGGTCATATCAAAAAACTCATTGAAATGGGTGAAAAATGGATATTCTATCCTTGCCTCAACTATGAATGGGAAGAGGACAAAACCGCCCCTAATCACTATAACTGCCCCGTAGTTTCAGGCTATCCGGAAGTAATCGCCAACAATATGGGCGACGAGTTAAAAAAAGCAGGAGTAAAATTCTCGCATCCTTATCTTCCGTATGACAGGGACGACAGGCTGATAGCGGCGCTGACAAAAGAGCTGTCCGAAAAAGGGATAAGCGGGCGGGAGATAAAGCATGCCGTTAAACTGGCAAGGCGGGAGCAGCTGAGGTTTAAGGAAGACGTAAGGGAAGAGGGGAAAAGAGCTCTAAAATATGCCGAGGATTACAAACTGGAATCCATCGTGCTTTCGGGGAGGCCTTATCATCTCGACACGGAGATAAACCACGGAATCGACAAGCTCATTGCCTCATTCAACATGGTAGTGCTTTCGGAGGATTCCATATGCGACCTAAAAGAGCTTCCGAGACCTTTAAGAGTTCTCGACCAGTGGGTATATCACTCGAGAATGTACAGGGCGGCCAATTCCATACTCGACTTGAATAACGTGGAGATGGTGCAGCTAAACTCTTTCGGCTGCGGAGTGGATGCGGTGACTACGGACGAGGTTATGGAGATTCTCGAAAACTCGAATAAGCTTTATACCGTAATAAAAATAGACGAGGGAAACAACTTGGGCGCAATCAAAATAAGATTGAGGTCTCTCAAGGCGGCTATGGACGAGAGAGCCAAGCATAGCATAAGCCCGAAGCCCGACAGAAAAGCTTTTGAAAGGGTAATATTTACAGAAAAAATGAGAGAAGAATACACGATACTGATTCCTCAGATGAGTCCTCTTCACTTCGACTACCTCGAGCAGGCGATAAAATCCTGCGGCTATAACGCCGTGCTCGTTTCGGATGAGGCGGGCGAAGCTGCCGTGCAGGAGGGGCTCAAGTATGTCAATAACGACGCATGCTATCCTACGCTTGTGACGGTAGGCAAGCTCATCGCCGAGCTGAAATCAGGCAAATATGACCTTGACAGAACAGCGCTTTTTATGTCGCAGACGGGCGGCGGCTGCAGGGCTTCAAACTATGTTGCAATAATAAGAAAAGCCCTGAAAGACCTTAAAATGGAGCAGGTTCCCGTAATAAGCTTTAACACCGCGGGACTTGAGAGTAATCCCGGCTTCAGGATAACTCCGAAAATGGCTCTTAAGCTGCTCGTTGCTGCAATATACGGCGATATTTTTCAGAGATGCCTTTATTCGACGAGACCTTATGAGCAGCATAAGGGAGACGCCGAAGCTATAAGAGACAGGTACAGAGAGAAAATATATGCGAATTGCCGAAACGGTAATATTTTCACTTTGTGGAAGAATATAGCGGACATAATAAAAGACTATGACAATATGCCTCTTAGGGACGAGCTTAAGCCGAAGGTGGGAGTAGTAGGAGAGATACTTGTTAAATATCACCCCGAGGCTAATAATCAGATAGTCAAGATAATCGAGGACGAGGGGGGAGAAGCCGTCGTACCTGATCTTATAGATTTCTTCCTCTACGGTATGTACAGCGACCGCTATAATTACAGCCATCTGTCGGGGAGTTTCAGAAAAAGTCTTATAAGCAAGGCGGGTATCTATGCCGTAGAGACAGTGAGAATACCGATAAGGAAAGCGCTCAGAAAATCCAAGAGATTCGACGAGATGTCAAAAATCAATCATACGGCGAGCGAGGCTTATAATATAGCTTCTACCGGCAATCAATGCGGAGAGGGCTGGCTCCTCACGGGCGAGATGATAGAACTGATAAAAAGCGGAGCTCATAATATCGCCTGCCTGCAGCCGTTCGCCTGTCTTCCTAATCACGTGACGGGAAAAGGCGTTATGAAAGCGATAAGAGAGAAGTTTCCTAAGGCTAATATCGTAGCAATCGATTACGACCCCGGAGCTTCGAACGTTAACCAGCTTAACAGGATAAAACTGATGATGGCGAACGCCAAATTTCAGCTAAATGAAAAGTAGCCGCAAAAGCCGCGGTTACTTTTTTTATATAGCTTAAGCGCAATAATCCCTCTGTTCTGCCGGGGGAATAAAAATAGGGAAAAAAATCCTCAGACGCGGGCATACGTTTTTTTGACGTAAAACCCTTGTAAATCACAGATTTTAGGAGTATACTGAAATCGAATTTTAAGATACAGGAGGTGTCTCATGGGAAGACACGGTACGATTGCAGGCAGAAAAGCCGCTCAGGACTCAAAGAGAGCGACGATGTTCACTAAATATGCCAAAGCCATAACGGTAGCGGCTAAAGACGGCGGAGATCCTGATTATAACTCTGCACTGCGCTTGGCTATCGAAAAGGCTAAGGCGATTTCGATGCCGAATGATAATATTCAGAGAGCGATAAAAAAAGGAACGGGAGAGGGCGGCTCCGTCAATTATGAAGAATTGGTTTTCGAGGGCTACGGTCTCGGCGGAGTTGCCGTAATAGTCGAAGCTCTCACGGATAATACTAACAGGACCACGTCATCGGTTCGCGCGACCTTCGACAAGTACGGGGGGAACTTGGGAACACCGGGGTGCGTCTCCTATATGTTCAGCCGAAAAGGAGTCCTTATCCTCGACAATGAAGACGGAGAACTGAACGAGGACGATATTATGGAAGCGGCTCTCGAAGCGGGAGCGGAGGATATTTCGAACGAGGGAGATTCTTTCACAATCTATACCGAACCCGATGCGTTCGCAGATGTACTTAAGAATCTACAGGACGCGGGCTACGAGTTCGTGGAGGCGGATATCGAGAGGGTTCCGTCGATGGAGCAGATCCCTAAGGAAGACGACATCAAAAAATTAGCCAAGATGATAAATATACTCGAAGAGAACGAAGACGTCCAGAAAGTACATCATAATTGTGCTGTAGAACTTGTTGAATAATAATCTGGTTTGTAGTATAATATGTATAGAGCATAAGCCGATTTAATATTTTCGGTTCGGCTTATGTCATAAATAACATAATAAGCTTAGACTTATATCCTGGATTATTCGTTGGTGATTCATAAAAGAACCTACATTTACGCTTTGGGAATCCGAGTCAGGGGTATATTATGTCAGGCCTCCACCGAGTGGAAGACAGAAATATCCTTGCGGGGCACCCACCTATCATCGATAGGGCGTCTTTTATATCACTGACGGTATTCCGGGATTTTTTTAGAATCATTAAATATTCCTGTTGCTGTGGGCGAGAATAACTTACAGTTCGATAATATCCTAAAAAGAAGGGAACAGGAAAATGAAAGAAAAACAACTTACAGTCAGAGGAATGATAATCGGAGCTATAGGCTCTGCAATCCTCACGTGCAGCTCGATGTTCGTCGCATTAAAAATCAGCGCCCTGCCGTGGCCGATTATCTTCGTGGTGCTTGTCTCGATGGTAGCGCTGAAGCTTTTAGGCAATACCAACCTGCAGGAGATTAACGTCACTCAGACGGCTATGTCGGCGGGAGCTATGGTAGCCGGAGGATTAGCGTTCACGATACCGGGGATTTGGATGCTTAATCCCGAAGCCGAGGTGTCGGTGACGACACTTCTCCTCATAACCTTAGGCGGCGTAATGCTCGGTCTGATATTTACCGCATTATTCAGAAAATATTTCGTCGAGACTAAAAAACTTCCGTATGCGATGGGAGAAGCGGCAGCCGTAACTCTTAAGGTGGGAGATAAGGATAATAAACAGGTTGGAATACTGTTCGGCTCGCTTGCGATTGCCGGTATATTCACATATCTGAGGGACGCGAAGCAATTATTTTCACAGGTGATTCTGTCTCCTAAGATGATGAACTTCGGCTCTATGTGCGGTCTTTGGTATTCACCGATGCTCATTTCGATAGGCTATATAATAGGCCCCGTCGTAATAGGCGTGTGGTTTTTGGGTGCTCTTATCGGGGATTTCGGGGTTCTGCTTGGAGGAGTGGAGCTCGGACTTTGGTCATCTGAGGCAGCGGCAACCGTCAAGTCTTCGCTCGGAATAGGCCTGATGGTAGGCACCGGCTTCGGGATTCTCATTAAAGGAATCATTCCTAAGGCTAAGGACATATTCGGCTCTATGTTTTCAAAAACTCAGCTCGGCGACGGATTCATAGATATGAGATGGGCGCCGTTTGTAATGATAGTAATCGCATTCGTATTCACGTTTTGGGCTGAGATGGGCGTAGCTGCGTCCATCGTCACAATACTCGGTACGTGGCTCGCGACCTCGATGTCCGCGCAATGCGTAGGTCAGTCGGGAATCAACCCTATGGAGATATTCGGAATCATAGTCCTGCTCGCGGCAAAAACCGTCTCCGCAATGGGAGAGTCGGAAGCCTTTTATGTAGCCGCCGTAGTAGCGATAGCCTGCGGACTTGCAGGCGACGTAATGAACGATTTTAAGGCGGGATATATACTTAAGTCCGACCCTAAGGCGCAGTGGATTGCCGAAATGATAGGCGGACTCATAGGCGGGCTTGTATCCGTGGCGGTTCTGGTAATAATTCTAAAGGCATACGGGGGGGCTTCCTTCGGCTCCGAGATGTTTCCGGCTGCGCAGGCTGCTGCGGTAAAGGCTATGGTCGGAGGCATAAGCAATATGCCTGCGTTCGTAATAGGGCTTGTCGCCGCGGTCATACTGTACTGCGTTAACTTCCCTGTAATCACTCTTGGGCTCGGAGTATATCTGCCGTTTTATATCTCGGCTACGGCATTCGCAGGCGGACTCATAAGATTCATAGCCGACAAGGCGTTTCCTGCGCTTGAGAAGAAAAACACCGGCACGATAATAGCCTCGGGTCTTTTAGGCGGAGAATCCATCGTCGGAGTTGTAATCGCTATAGTTGCGGCGGTACAGATTATAACAAAATAAAAATGAAGAGAATTGTAATAATTGACGGTAACAGCTTAATAAACCGCGCATTTTATGCCATGCAGCGCCCGATGATTACCAAGGACGGCATCTATACCCACGGAATCTACGGCTTCCTTAATATGCTGAGCAAGATAAGAGACGACTACAGCCCCGAATATGCGGCGGTAGCTTTCGATCTTAAGGCTCCGACTTTCAGGCATAATATGTACGGAGGCTATAAGGCGGGGCGGAAGCCTATGCCGCCTGAGCTTGCTATGCAGCTTCCTCTTCTGAAAGATATACTGAATGCAATGAATATCAGAGTCATAGAAAAAGAGGGTTATGAAGCCGACGATATCCTCGGCACCATATCTGCATACGCCGAAAAAAATGGAATAGAAGCTCTGCTTTTCACCGGCGACAAGGACGCCCTGCAGCTCTGCTCGGATAAGACAAAGGTCATATTCACTAAAAAAGGCGTTACGGACTTCGAACTCTATGACAGGCAAAAAATGCTTGACAGATATTCGCTCACGCCCGAGCAGTTCATTGACCTTAAGGCGATAATGGGGGACTCCTCCGACAATATTCCCGGGATTTCGGGTATAGGCGAAAAGGGCGGTATAGACCTGCTCACCGAATTCGGCTCTCTGGATAATCTCCTGAGACGTACGGACGAAATCAAAAAGCCCGCTACTAAAAAAAAGGTCGAGGCGGGCGCGGAGTCGGCGAAGCTGTCAAGGACTCTGGCAACTATAATCAGGGATGTACCGCTCGATATCGATATGGACGGAATGAGACTTACAGAACCTGATTACGGTAAACTTGTTGAGCTTTACAAAAAACTCGAATTCAGGAGCTTCCTAAAAAAGCTCGATAATATAGGCGCAGGCGTCTCCAAGAAGAGTCGCCGCGCCCCGGCAGGCGAGTTTACCGGCAAAAAATACATAATCAACAGTCCTGAGTCCCTCGAGTCAGCGGGGCTTGGAGACGTGGACGGGGAGACTGAATATTTTATCAGGATATTTGGAGATTTCACGCATACGGGCAAGCCGACCGCCGAGGGGATACTGCTTATATCGCGCGACGCATACTATTTTGACGTCGCCGCTCTCGGCGAGAAAGCCGTTATAGGGCTTCTTAATTCAATTAAACCGAAAATTTACGGGCACGATATAAAGGACGAGATTTATTATCTGCTGCATGCGGGGCTTGTCGATTTCGAAATTTCGTTTGACACGGCGATAGCCGAATACTGCATGGACGTAACGAAGAGCCGCTATAATCTTGCCGACATCTGCATCGAAAGATTGGGCTATCCTCTGCCGAAAACTGAGGACTTCACTGAGGCGGATCAGATGAATATGTTTACGGACACGTCGGAGAATTATTTGAATTACGGGATAGCTCTTTTTCAGGCGATAGACAGCCTGAGGCATATTCAGGAGGCAATAATCGAAGAGGAAGAGCTCGGGAAAGTTTATTACGACTGCGAGCTTCCTCTGATAGAGGTATTAGCTTCGATGGAGCTTGAGGGAATCAATGTAGATACGGCATATTTGGACGAATTCGGCAAAAGATTAAACGTTGAGACGGCCTCGTTAGAAAAATCCATATATGAGCTCGCCGGATTCGAGTTTAATATCAAGTCGCCCAAGCAGCTCGGAGAAGTGCTTTTCGATAAGCTTAAGCTCCCTCACGGCAAAAAGAACAAGACCGGATATTCGACAGGAATCGAGGTTCTCGAAAAATTAAAAGACTATAATCCTATAATCGGCTTAATTTTGGAATACAGGAACCTGACGAAGCTGGAATCCACTTATATCAGCGGTATGAAGCATCTCGTAGCGGACGACGGCAGGGTTCATTGTCATTTTCAGCAGACGGTAACCGCCACGGGCAGGATAAGCTGC
>JBHAFL010000065.1:0-15504 GCA_041856085.1 Anaerovoracaceae bacterium
ACATAGTTCCTAAGTATGAGGGTGAGGATAACGGCAAGCCGGTGGCATTCATATTTAAGACGCTTGCGGACGCTTTCCTCGGCAAGATTTCACTTGCTAAGGTTATCTCGGGCAAGCTGACCCCGGGAATGACCCTCTATAACCATAAGTTCGAAAAAGACGAAAAATTAGGCTCAATGTTTTACTTAAGAGGCAAGACTCAGGGAGAGTGTCCTGCTGCGCCTTGCGGCGACATTGTAGCGCTCGGTAAATTACAGTACACTAAGACGGGCGACGTTCTCTCCGAAAAGACAAACGAGGTGGAGCTCGCGCCTATCGACTTCCCGCAGCCTACATTATTCCAGGCAATCGAGGCGGCTGACAAGGGCGCTGACGATAAGCTTTCATCAGGCTTCGCTAAAATCAGCGAGGAAGACCCGACGATTATTCTCCAGAGAAATATTGAAACCCGTCAGACTCTGATAGGCGGACAGGGAGAAATCCAGATTAACATAGCACTTTCCAAGCTAAAGGACAAGTACGGCGTGTCCGTAAACGTAGTTCCTCAGAAGATCGCATACCGCGAGACAATCAAGGGAAGTTCGGACGTTCAGGGCAAGCATAAGAAGCAGTCCGGCGGTTCCGGTCAGTACGGAGACGTTCATATCAGGTTCTCGCCGTCCGAGCAGGAGTTCGAGTTCTCCGAAGAGCTCTTCGGCGGCTCAGTTCCTAAGCAGTATGTACCTGCCGTAGAAAAAGGTCTCTTAGAATGTATGGAAAAAGGCCCTCTTGCCGGCTGCAAGTGCCAAAACATCAAGGCGGTGCTTTATGACGGTTCATTCCACGCGGTTGACTCTAACGAAACAGCGTTTAAGATAGCGGCTTCGCTCGCATTCAAAAAAGGTATCGTCGAAGCTAAGCCGTGCCTTCTCGAGCCTATAATGAAGCTTGATATCTTAGTTCCGGACGATTTCGTAGGAGCGGTAATGGGAGATCTTCCTAACAGACGCGGCGCCGTAATGGGTATGGACCCTCAGCTTGGCGGCGGACAGCTCCTACACGCGGAAGCTCCTCAGGCAGAGCTGTTCGACTACGCTATCGCGCTCCGCTCTATGACTCAGGCAAGAGGCTCGTTCACGATGGAATTCGCGAGATACGAGGCCGTACCTCAGGCAAACGCACAGAAGATTATAGACGCTCACAAGGCAGAGGAAGCTGACGCATAAAAACATAATTTCAGGGGCTCGCGTAAGCGGGCCTTTCGGATTTTTAGGGAAAAACAGCAAGCCCTTATATAAGCAAAAAATAAAATGCCGGACAGGACGATAAGCGAAAGAAATAATTTCGGCATAAGCTCGGCAATAAAAATATATGAAAATTCAAGGAGATTATAACAATGAAAAAAATCATAGCGACAACAAACGCTCCGTCGGCTATCGGCCCTTATTCTCAGGCAATCTGCTTCGGAGATTTAATTATTACATCGGGACAGCTCGGACTCGTGCCTGAGACGGGCGAATTCGCGGAGGGCGGAGTTGAGGGACAGGCGAGACAGTCGCTCGAAAACGTCAAGGCTGTAATAGGAGCCGCAGGTCTTACTATGGACAATGTGGTAAAGACTACCGTATTTATGAAAAATATGGAGGATTTCGCTAAGGTAAACGCTGTCTATGCGGAATATTTCACCGAGGGAAACTACCCCGCAAGGTCGGCCGTAGAGGTAGCGGCGCTTCCTAAGGGCGGACTCGTCGAAATAGAGGTAATCGCGTCAAAATAAAAAAAAAGACAAGCGGGGCGAAAAAAATGCTGAGAAGCAGATGCTTCGCCTCGTTTATTTTTTGCTTAAAGAGGTATAATTAAGATAAGTTGGTGAAGTTAAATCCGAAAGGGAGAAAAAATGCTTGAATTAAAGGATATTTGCTTCGATGTCATCGAAGAAGACGGGAAAACGAGAAGAATACTCGACAATGTGAGCCTCAAGCTTGACGAAAACAGGTTCTATGTCGTAACCGGACCGAACGGCGGGGGCAAGTCGACGCTGGCAAAGATAATTATGGGTATCGAGAGACCTACCTCGGGTAAGATTTTTTTGGACGGAGCGGATGTAACCGGGATGAGCATAACTGACCGAGCGAAAGCGGGAATCAGCTTCGCGCTCCAGCAGCCGGTCAGGTTTAAGGGAATCAAGGTGTTTGACCTGATACGCCTCGCCGCGAAAAAAGAAATATCGACCATTGAAGCATGCGACTACTTAAGTGCGGTAGGACTCTGCGCAAGAGACTATATCGACAGAGAAGTTAACGCGTCGCTTTCCGGCGGAGAACTGAAGAGGATAGAGATTGCAACCGTGCTCGCGAGGGGAACTAAGCTCTCGGTGTTCGACGAACCGGAGGCGGGCATAGACCTTTGGAGCTTCCAGAACCTGATTTCGGTGTTCGGCTCTATGAGAGAAAAAATCAAGGGAACTATACTCATAATCTCGCATCAGGAGAGAATACTTAACATCGCTGATGAGATAATACTTATCGCGGACGGTAAGATAAAAAAGATAGGCAAAAAACAAGATATGCTGGTAGAAATCTTAGGAGCGTCGCTTGAGGGCGGAGTCTGCGGCAGAATGCTTGAAAGTTTAGAGGGGAGCGCGTGCTGATGAGTGAATTGAATGCTGTTCAAAAAGAGCTTTTGGAAGAGATCGCCGGTTTATCCTGTATGCCGGGCGGCGCGTTTAACATTCGCGTTAACGGCGGACTCGCGGAGAGACAGGTTACCGATAATATTAAAATAACGTCTAAGGAAGATAAGCCCGGAATTGACATCCGTATTTCCTCCGAGTGTCAGGGTGAAACCGTGTATATACCTGTCGTTATGGACGAATCGGGTATGAAAGACGTCGTGTATAACGACTTTTTTATCGAAGACGGCGCTGATGTGACTATAATCGCGGGCTGCGGCATTCATAACTGCGGCGGCGAGGATTCGCAGCACGACGGCGTGCATAGATTTTTTGTAGGAAAGGGCGCTAAGATAAAATATATCGAGAACCACTACGGCGCAGGCGACGGCAACGGCAAGAGGATATTAAACCCTGTTACCGAGGTCTATGAAGAGGAGAATGCGGTAGTCGAGATGGAAATGGTGCAGATAAAGGGCGTCGATTCCACAATCAGAACTACTAAATCGGAGCTTGCCAAGGGCGCCAAGCTGCTCGTTAGAGAAAGACTTATGACGCACGGCAGCCAATACGCCGAGTCGATATATTTAACAGAGCTTAACGGTGACGGCTCGTCTGCCGACGTGGTTTCGAGGTCGGTGGCTAAGGACAGATCCTACCAAAAATACATATCCAAGATAACGGGAAACGCCGAGTGCTCGGGACACACGGAGTGTGACGCTATTCTTATGGACGAAGCGAGGGTAGTCGCCATACCCGAGCTTGACGCGGCTTGCCTTGACGCAGCGCTGATACATGAGGCCGCGATAGGGAAGATTGCGGGCGAGCAGCTGATTAAGCTGATGTCTCTCGGTCTGACGCCCGAGGAAGCGGAAGAGCAGATAATAAACGGATTTTTGGCATAGAGCCGTTTATTATTAACGAAAAAAGGATACCCGACGGGCATCTTTTTTTTATGGGGCTATAAGCCACGTCGAGTGCGTTAGCGCACGAGACAAATAAACCACCCGCTATGCGGGTGCGCGTCGAGAGTTGTACCAAAAAACTCCCCGGTTCCGATACAATAAAAGTTGTTCAAGACTTATTGTAATTAAGAAAGGAGAGCTTCCGTCAAAAAATGATAGACCGTGTTCGTCTGCTTCTAACAATTCCACCGAGTTGAGGTAGCCAAAAAGGTAAAGCCTACATAGCCTTTCTGAACGGTCTCGCGAAAAAGTCCTTAACCGATGCGCACTTGTCGGCTAAAGAAACGATGGTACCCTCTATGGAATTAGGACGAACCCTCGTAACCGGCCACATATGATGCCTTATTATATCCTTTGCCTTAGCGCTGAAATCGCAGTCGGACAGGATAACCTCGGTAATCAGCACGGATTCCTCGGGGTGACTCCTATAGCATTCCCGTTGCAAGAATACTTTTAGACTTCCCGTTTATCTTTGACATTATAGGTAAACGATAAATGTACTTATAGAGATGCTCCGG
The DNA here is from genome assembly GCA_041856085.1 of Anaerovoracaceae bacterium. GTDB lineage: Bacteria > Bacillota > Clostridia > Peptostreptococcales > Anaerovoracaceae > RUG754. Next base: position 4,134 of record JBHAFL010000065.1, read on the forward strand.
AACGGTTATCTTTGAATTGAATGAATCCCCTTCATCAGAGCTTTTTGGAGCAAATTCGTTTAGAGATTCGGGGAGTTTAATTTCTTTCGCAGTGCAGCAGCCCGCAAACGCATAGTCGGCAATTGACGAAACACCCTCAGGTACTTCAATACTTGCAATTTCGGAGTTTATGAATGCAGCTTTCGGGATAATATCAAGCGGCCACCAATTGATATCATGGAAGATTCCGCGGCTGAAAATAGCTTTTCCCAATGCCAATTCATTACTTTCGCAAGTCATGCTAACTAAACCGGAAACTCCGCTGAATGCATAGTCGCCGATTTTTTTTTAGGGACATAGGGAGGACTATGCTTCCAATGCTACAGTCTCTAAATGAGTTTTCGGGGATTTCCGTTACGCCCTCTGAGAAAATCAGTTTTCCAATAAGCGAATCGCAAAAAGCGCCTGCTTCAATTGACTTAACCGATTTTGTAATGGTGAGCTTAGGAATGAACGCACCGCGAAAGGAGTGTGCGGCAATTATCTCCGGGAAGTATATCATAAAAAAACAACATACGGAATTATTTTTGAAAAATGCTTGATTTTCACCTCGTAGTCGCATATAGTAATACTATGAGGTGAAAATATGATAAAAACAACATCGATGCTCTTGGAGGAGTTAAAAGAATATGGCTCACCGAAGTCAAAACTTGCACGTATGGCGGAGAGCGGAGAATGCTTTCCCATTACAAGGGGGCTCTATGAAACCGACCCGAATGTTCCGGGATATCTGCTGGCAGGCAGTATCTACGGGCCTTCGTACATCTCCTTTGAATATGCAATGGGATATTATGGCATGATTCCTGAAGCGGTATATGCCGTTACCAGCGCAACATTTGAAAAGAAAAAGAAAAAGAAATATGAAACTGCTTTTGGAACATTTACTTATCGCGATGTGCCGCCTAAGGCTTTTCCGCTTGGCATTCGTCTTTTGCAGGAGGGAGAATATTTTTACCGGATCGCTGAACCGGAAAAAGCGTTGTGTGATAAACTGTATACGCTGTCTCCTGTTCGAAACACGAAGGAGCTTCTGCGGCTTCTGACAGAAGATCTGCGGATTGATGGAGCGGAACTTAAAAAATTGAATGTTGACAGGTGTTGCGAGTACAGTGAAACGTATAGGTCAACGAACATCAATAAGCTCTGCTCGCTTTTAAGGAGGATTTGATATGAGCGTAGCCATCGAACAAATGTTGAAAAGTTATCGTGTATATAGCATCTACGACAGAAAAAACGCTATGAAGGAAATCATGCAGGAGATCGTACTGTGCGGTTTATCCCGCTCGGGTTTTTTCAAGAAAGCGGCATTCTATGGAGGTACAGCTCTGAGAATCTTCTACGGTCTTGACCGATTTTCTGAGGATTTGGATTTTTCACTGGAAAGTGAAGATTTGGATTTTGATTTGACCTCTTACTTCCCCGTTTTGGAAAAGGAAGTGAAAGCTTTCGGTCTGAACGTGGAAATCCGGGAAAAGGAGAAAACAAAAGAGAGCACGGTACGTTCCGCATTTTTGAAGGGGAACACAAAGGAGCATCTTTTGATTTTCTATGCCGATGAGACTCTATCGGGAAACGTTGCCAAGAATGATGCAGTAAAAATCAAGTTTGAGGTAGATATCAAGCCTCCCGCATTCGCCACCTTTGAGCATAAATACCGATTGCTTCCTGTGCCTTATGAGGTAAGGCTGTATGATATGCCCTCCTTGTTCGCCGGAAAGATTCATGCCGTTATCTGCCGTGCATGGCAGAGCCGTATAAAGGGCAGAGACCTTTACGATTATGTTTTCTATCTTTCAAGAGGGGCAGTGGTAAATCAAAGACACCTCCGGGAGAGGTTGATAGATTCCGGGTATATTTCCTCAGATGCAGACTGTTCGATGAAGGAGATTAAAAGGATGCTTTCAGAACGTTTTGACAGCATCGACTATGCGCAGGCGAGGCAGGACGTTGAACCGTTTGTTCGCGATTCCTCCGCAATGGATGTCTGGAATCCGGAGTTCTTCAAACAGATTACAGAAAATCTTACCGCAGTGTAATTTGTACCGAAACTGAATATATCTGCATAGAGCACCTGACACAGGGTGCTTTTTATGAGGCAATAAGCCCTATAATAGAATTATTTGCGGAAACGGCAGCGGCGTTCGGGTCGCTCCGTCTTGTCGCAAAAGCCATATATGTTTTGCAACAAAAAACATTAAAGCGTAATAAAACTGCGCATATCGATAATACTTCTAATGGACAAAATTGCGGGTGCGCGTCGATAGTTATACCAAAAAACTCCCCGGTTCCGATACAATAAAAGTTGTTCAAGACTTATTGTAATTAAGAAAGGAGAGCTTCCGTCAAAAAAATGATAGACCGTGTTCGTCTGCTTCTAACAATTCCACCGAGTTGAGGTAGCCAAAGAGGCAAAGCCTACATAGCCTTTCTGAAAGGTCTCGCGAAAAAGTCCTTAACCGATGCGCACTTGTCGGCTAAAGAAACGATGGTGCCCTCTATGGAATTAGGGCGAACCCTCGTAACCGGCCACATATGATGCCTTATTATATCTTTAGCCTTAGCGCTAAAATCGCAGTCTGACAGAATAACCTCGGTAATCAGCACGGATTCCTCGGGGTGGCTTCTATAGCAATCCTTATTACAGGAATACTTGTGGACTCTGCCGAGCATACCGAGGTCGTGCGCCAGAGAGCCCTTGACGATATCGCTTGTATCGGTCTTAATATTAAGCTTCGAGAGTGCACGGGCTAAGACAAGGCTTATTACGGCAACCTCAAGCGAATGAGAGGCGACCGTGTTTTTCTTATGGTGTATCTGCGAGAACGCCCTCGTGAATTCGCTCGAGCCGAGTATCTCTTCACCGTGTTTCCTGATATCGCTGAATGCTTTCTGTTTTAATTTAGTCATAGGCTCATTTTATCCTACTTCGCTTAACCCGTCAACAAAAAACGGCAAACCCACACAGAAACAACAAAAAACGAAACGATATTTTAGCCTCAAAATACATTTGCAAAAAAAACATCTAAATAGTAGAATTAGCCTGTATCAACTAAAAAGAAACAGCTAAGGAACAACTTAAAAAATTAACCTGAAAATCGGGTTCTGAAATAGGATTTTTATAATTAAACACATTACCTGTGAGGAGAGATAATATGGCTAAAAAGGCGAGAACCGTGTTTATGTGCAGCGAATGCGGTTATGAATCGGATAAATGGCTGGGGCAATGCATATGCGGCGCGTGGAACTCTTTCGTAGAAGAAAAAGTGCTCCCCGACGCGGCGGACGACGGCAGGAGAAGAGCGAAAAACTATGCGGTCGGTAAAATCGCCGAGGCTCCGGCAGCGCTTAATTCAGTAGGAACTAAGGATTATATCAGACTGGATACGGGTATAGACGAGCTTAACAGGGTGCTCGGCGGAGGCGTCGTCAGGGGCTCGCTTACTCTAATTTCAGGCGAGCCGGGCATAGGCAAGTCCACCATAATAATGCAGACGGCGGCTAATATCGCCGAAGATGGCAGGACGGTTCTATATATTTCGGGTGAAGAGTCAGAGGAGCAGATAAAAATGCGGGCGGACAGGATATGCAGGAGAATACCCGAGAGTCTGTTCGTGCTGTCCGAAACCAATATGGAGACAGTAGATGCGGTATGCGAGAAGCTGAAACCGGATTTTTTGATTATCGACTCTATACAGACTATGTATTCGGATACGCTCGACTCGGCGCCGGGCTCGGTATCGCAGGTCAGGCAGGTGGGAAATCTCCTGATGAGAATAGGCAAGACCGAGAATATTCCGGTATTCATAGTGGCTCACGTTACTAAATCGGGCGAGCTCGCCGGACCTAAGACAGTAGAGCATCTGGTTGACTGCGTATTAAACTTCACAGGGGAGAGAGATCAGGAATTAAGAATCTTAAGAGCATATAAGAACCGATACGGAACTACGTCTGAAATCGGCGCATTCACTATGGAATCCGAGGGACTGATAGAGGTTCAGGATATAAGCGCGACTTTTCTTGAGAATAAGGACGAGAGGACGGAGGGCTCGGTCGCTACGGCAATATACGAGGGCAGCCGTCCGGTTATGTTCGAGGTTCAGGGACTTGTGACTCCGGCGTCGGGAATGGGATTCGCGCGAAGAACCGCCGTCGGCATCGACAGCGCCCGTCTCAGTATGATAATCGCCGTAATGGAGAAAAAAGCCGGACTTCCGCTCGGAATGCAGGATATATATGTCAATGTAGTAGGCGGCATTAAGCCCGACGGTACGGGAACCGATATAGCGGTCGCCCTCGCCATATACTCATCGTTTAAGAGAGCCGTACCGACGAAGAGGACGCTCGCGATGGGAGAGGTGGGGCTAACGGGCGACCTCAGGGCAATAAGAAACGCCGAAAAAATCGTCAAGGAAGCCGCGCGGCTCGGCTACGAGCAGGTAATTCTGCCGCAGTCGAACGCCGCTAAACTAAAAGAAAAAATCGGCAGCCTCATCGTAATCGGCGCTAAAGACATTAAATCGGCGATAAAAGCGTTTATTTCTTAACCATATCGAGCTCGAACCAGAAAGTACTTCCTTGCCCCTCCTTAGACAGCACGCCGAAGCCCGTATGATGCAGGGTGAATATCTCCTTGACTATGCTGAGACCGAGCCCCGAGCCGGTCGTAGCCCTGACATAGTTGGAGGAAGTCTTGTAATACCTGTCCCATACGTGGGGGATTTCTTCCTGCTTGATTCCCGGACCGTGGTCGGATATCTCGAAACGATATTTTTTACCTGATTTTTTTATCGTTACGTTTATTGCCTTGTCCTCGCCGCAATACTTGATAGCGTTTGAGGTCAGGTTATGAATCGCTTGCGATATCTTGTCCTTATCCGCGAAGACCTGTGCATCTTTAGGCGCGTTCAGCTGGAAGTTATAGCCTTGCTGCTCCACGTAGATTTCATAGGAAGAGAGCACGCCGGCGGTGAGCGAGGTTAAATCGAAAACCTCCTTATCAAGATCAATCCTGTGCATCGACATAGCGCATACCGTCGCCATATCGCTGACGAGATTCGTCATATTCTCGGTCTCGTCGATTATAACCTTGAGATGAGCATTTCGCTTTTCGGGGTTGTCTCCCGACATATCTCTTATCATCTCGGCATAAGACCTAATCAAGGTCAGCGGCGTCTTGAGGTCGTGCGACACATTGGCGACCAAGTCCTTTTGCCTGTTATCCGCCTGCTCCATTTCATAGGCTGCCGTATTCAGAGTATCGGCGAGCCTGTTTATCTCCGAATAAGAATCGACGTCGAATCTTATCTTGTACTGTCCCATACCGAGCCTCTTAGCGCTCTCGGTCATTTCTCTAACCGGACGCGATATCCTTCGTGAAAACAGCAGAGCCATTATAAAAGCGAGGAACATAGCGCCCATTGTGACATAGAAAAACTGACTCTTTAATATCGCTAAGGTAGAGTCAACCGGATAAAGCGGGGTGAAAATGTAGAGATAGAGGTTTCCCGAGTCGGTTTTTTTGATAATGGTCGCGTATGCGAGTGTGTTATAATTTTCGCGCCCTGCCGAGAACTTGAACGAGGCGGAGTCCTTTTCGGGGTCTGCTTCGATTATCTCCTTAAGCTTCGGAATCTGACGCTGATAGGTATACACCGGTCTTACCGTCTCGTTGTCGGGAAGAAACAGAAGCGGTTTGCCGTTATATTCCATACTGAAGTAGTAATCGTTAAGAATCGAATACTGCTGGATCTTTTCGGTCAGAGACTTATCGTTCGTGAGATATGCGTTTTTTATCTCCTGCCCGAGAATCGAGACCTCTTTTTCTTTCATCTGGTCGTAATAGTTGTTAAGGAAAAAAATCTGAAGAAACCAGATAAGCGCAAGTATGGCGACCGAAATCATCAGAAAATACACCCAAAGCCGGAAACGTATGCTCTTGAAATCAAATCTAAGCCTCGAATTCAAATTTATAGCCCACTCCTCTCAATGTTACTATGAATCTCCTGTAATCGCCTAAGTTGTTTCTGAGATTTTTGATGTGAGTGTCAATCGTCCTGTCGTCACCGAAGAAATCATAGCCCCAGATATCCGAAAGCAGCTTGTCACGTGAAAGGGCGATATTCATATTTTCGACTAAATAGAACAAAAGGTCGTATTCCTTAGGCGTGAGGTCGACCTTTTCGCCGTCGACCGAAACGGTTCTTGCCGGAATATTTATCTCGAGGCCGTCGAACCTAAGCACGCTCGGCTGAGCCTTAACGTTCTCGCTTCTTCTGGCGAGCACCGCGCTGACCCTCGCCATAAGCTCCTTAGGGCTGAACGGCTTAACCACATAGTCGTCGATACCGAGATCGAAGCCGTGTAGCTTGTCGTACTCCTCGCCCCTTGCGCTAAGCATTATAACAGGGATATTTTTAATCTTTTTAATTTCCTTGCAGGCTGAGAAGCCGTCGAGCTTAGGCATCATTATATCCATTATGATGAGATCGTAGTCGTTTAGCTTACAAAGCCCGATAGCAACCATACCGTCCTCTGCCTCGCTCACCTCGTGGCCGCTGAATTCGGCATATTCGCGTATTATCTCGCGGATTTTCGGTTCATCATCTACGATGAGAATTTTGCTCATATGGAGCCCTCCTTTTTTTCGTGCAAAAAATATATTTCTAAAATTTTATTATTAAATATACTGTTTCAAGCGATAAGTTCCGCCGCGCTTTTTAGTCATTATACCATGTTTACATGGCATAATTCAGCCATGTGCGATTTTGCCGAAGTTTACGCAGGCAAAATAATCGCACGGCGATATAATCTCCGTATAATGACTGCGCATGCAGTCATTATACCATACTTACGGTTTTTTACCAACTATACAATATCTGTGTGAACTATGCGTGAAATATAGCTAAAAATTGCTGATAAAAATGACAATACCCGATAAGCCCTGAAGTAAAAATCAACGGTATGCAATGCAAATCAGATGGCATTTAACAGTGCCGTCTATTTATCCCTATGTTTTCCTTGAAAAATTTGACAAAAGCGGTTATACTTATATATTAGCTATAATAGGCGAAAATATCTTAAAAATCTAAATGAGAGGAGGAAACTAAAGTGATAAGAAGATTTTTCAGAGGCTTTTTCACGCTGCTCGGGGCATTGCTCGGCTATGAATTTTTCGATCTGCTCAGATATCTTATTAACAATTCGGAAACCTATAAGAGCTTAGAACCGCTCAAGATGTCGGAACAGATGCTCATAGCGTCATTTTTTGTTATTATTTTCGGAATTATTTTTTATAAAATAGCGCCGAGCGTCAGCCGTGGAAGCCAGAAGATGGCATATAACATCGGCAGCGAGATGCAGGGCTCGTCTCCGATGGAGATTATCGGCGGAGCTATAGGAGTAGTGCTGGGATTGGTTATCGCATATCTGCTGACGAGACTGCTTGAGGATATGCGAATACAGAGGACGCTTTATCTGACGCTTTCTATAAGCATATATGCCCTGCTCACCTTTATCGGCGGGGTTGTAGGCTCGAGAATCGGACCTGAGACGCTTAACCTTGTTTTAGCCAATCAAAAGAAACAGAAAGAAACGAACGAGTACGACTATACCGTCAAGGATAAAAAAAATCAGCGAATGCCGAAGATACTCGACACGAGCGTAATCATCGACGGGCGAATTCTTGAGATAATGAAAACGGGTTTCTTAGAGGGACCGATAGTCATACCCGAGTTTGTGCTTGTGGAGCTGAGACACATAGCCGACTCTTCTGACAGCCTGAAGCGCGTCAGAGGGCGGAGAGGGCTTGACATTCTTAACAAGATTCAGACCGAGTATGAGATTCAGATTTATAACACGGATTCCGAAAAAGCCCTTAAGGAGATACCCGAAGTCGACGTCAAGCTGCTTAAGCTTGCCCAGATAATGAAAGGCAAGGTCGTAACCAACGACTTCAATCTTAATAAGGTTGCGGCTATCAAGGGAGTGCCGGTTCTTAATATAAACGAACTCGCTAATGCGGTTAAGCCTATGGTAATCCCGGGAGAGAAAATGACCGTAACCCTGATTAAACAGGGCAAGGACAGGGAGCAGGCGGTTGCATACCTTGACGACGGCACGATGATAGTGGTTGAAGACGGACGAAAATATCTCGGTCAGACTACCGAGATAAATGTGACCTCGGTGCTTCAGACGGCTGCCGGCAGAATGATATTCGGCAAGGTTAAGCTATAGATAGGTAATAGACAATGTATAAGGACAGCAGGATAATTGCGTTGATAGTCGCCGCGGGCACAGGAAGCCGTTTCGGCGGCGACATACCTAAACAGTTCACGAAGATAGGCGGCAGAACCGTGCTTGAGGCAAGCTGCGCAGCATTCGAAAAAAGCGACGTCATTGACGATATCGTGGTCGTATGCAGCGAAGAATACCTCGATTACGTCGGGTCGCTTTTGTCGGATATATCTAAGCTTAGAGCGGCGGTTCTCGGCGGCGCGGAGAGACAGGACTCCGTAAGAGCGGGACTCCGTGCATTATGCAAAAAATCCTCCGTCGTGAAAAAAAACGAGATAGTCTTAGTCCACGATGCGGCAAGGCCCTATCTTACAGGAGAGCTCATAGAGAAAGTCGCGGCGGCGGCATATGAAAGCGGTGCGGCTGTGCCGGTCGTGAGACCTAAGGACACCGTTAGGACAGCCGAAAAAACCCTCGACAGAAACAGCCTTTTTTCGGTTCAAACGCCGCAGGGCTTCAAGCTCGACATCCTGGCGGCGGCTTATGAAAAAGCCTACGCTGACGGCTTCGCCGGAACCGACGAAGCGAGCGTTGCCGAGAGGGCGGGTTATGAAATCAGCCTCGTAGAGGGCGACTACAAAAACAAAAAAATCACCACCCCGGAGGACATATCATTGAATGAAATAAGAACGGGAGCGGGCTATGACGTGCATAGACTCGTCCCCGAAAGGGAGTGTATTATTTGCGGGGTTAAGATACCTCACGAAACGGGACTCTTAGGTCACAGCGACGCGGACGTCGCGACTCACGCTCTTATGGACGCAATGCTGGGAGCGGCGGCTATGGGAGACATCGGCAGACGCTTCCCTGATACGAGTAAGGAGTTTGAGGGCATATCCTCAATAATCCTGCTCGAAAAGGTTAAATCGCTAATATGCGATGAGGGTTATTCCATAGGGAATGTAGACTTGACCGTAATATGCCAGAGGCCTAAGCTCGCACCGTACATAGAGATGATGAGGGAGACGCTCGCGGCGGCACTCGAAATCGATATCGGCAGGATAAACATCAAGGCGACTACGAGCGAGCATTTAGGATTCACGGGAAGAGAAGAGGGTATAGCCGCGTCTGCGGTCTGCACCCTAAAAAGGTGAGAGCCTGAGAATGCGTCTTAGCTTTGCTCCGATAAAGAGTCGCTAAAGAAAAAATGAAACCTTAGGCAGAGATAAAAATACAGAACAGAGGTATTTGCGTATAACTCGCGCGTCGCAGTGAAAATAATCGATATGACAGTATTGCAATGCCAATCAGCGATATAACGGTATATGTTTTTTCAATATATCAATCGGCGTTATACTATGCATACCATCAATATTTAATTTAACTATAAGGTAAGATTAGGAGAAAACTAAAAGTGAAATTATCAAAATGCTTTTTCAAAACCTTAAGGGAAGTTCCGAATGAAGCGGAGATCCCGAGCCATATACTGCTTTTAAGAGCCGGAATGATAAAAAAGACCGCGGCGGGCATATATTCATATATGCCTATGGGCTGGAGAACGGTCAGAAAGATAGAAGAAATCGTCAGAGAAGAGATGGACGCTAAAGGCGCGCAGGAGATAACCACCTCGGTGCTTCAACCGTCAGAGCTCTGGGAAGAATCCGGCAGATGGGGAGCATACGGTCCGGAAATGTGGAGACTCACCGACAGAAGCGGCAGACCGTTTTGCCTCGGACCTACAGCCGAAGAGGTATTTACCGAGATAGTGAGAAACGACGTAAGTTCGTACAGACAGCTTCCGCTTATGCTATATCAGATAACGGACAAGTTCAGAGACGAGGCGCGTCCGCGCTTCGGAATGATGAGGTCGAGAAACTTCATAATGAAAGACAACTATTCTTTCGATAAAGACGCCGAGGGAATGCACGAAAGCTATATGAAGATGTACGACGCTTATTCGAGAGTTTTCACACGATGCGGGCTCAATTTCAGACCTGTAGAAGCCGACAACGGCGCTATAGGCGGTACAGGCTCTCATGAGTTTACGGCTCTCTGCGAATTCGGAGAATCCGAGATTGCATACTGCGACAACTGCGACCTCGCAGCCACGGTCGAAAAAGCCGAGTGCTCAGACGCACCGAGGGAAACTTCGGATATGCTCGCCCTCGAAAAGGTTAACACTCCGGGAACTAAGACGATTGATGAAGTTGCCGAATGGCTCGGAATCGACCGGACAAGGACAATCAAGGCTCTTCTCTTCATAACCTATGATGAAGAGGGCAAGGAAAAAGAATATGTGGCGGCGTTCATAAGAGGAGACAGGGAGCTTAATATGACGAAGCTCGTCAACGCCCTCGGTCTTAGGGAGTTCGATATCGCATTTGCCGACGAAGCTAAGATGGGAAGCGTTACGGGCTGCGTAGGCGGCTTCACAGGACCTATCGGGCTTCATAACTGTAAGATTGTCGTGGACTCCGAGCTCACAGGGCTTAGGAATCTCGTAGCGGGAGCTAACGAGGAGGATTATCACATTAAGAACGTCAACTACGGCAGGGACTACGAGGGAGATATAGTCATCGACATCAAGACCCTCAGAGAGGGCGACGCCTGCCCTAAGTGCGGCAGCCCCGTGAAGCATGCCAAGGGAGTCGAAGTCGGTCAGATATTCAAGCTCGGCAGGAAGTATTCCGAGGCTATGCACGCATACTATAAGGATGAAAACCAGCAGGACAGGGTTATGGAGATGGGCTGCTACGGCATAGGAATCTCCCGTACTTTTCAAGCCATAATAGATATGCCCGAAAACCACGACGAAAACGGCATAATCTGGCCGATGAGCGTAGCGCCTTACCACGTAATCATCACCGAGGTTAAGCCAGGAGACGAGGCTCAGGACAGAGTTTCCGAACGAATCTATGAAGAGCTTAAGGCAGCTTCTGTAGAGGTTGTCTGGGACGACAGAGACGAAAGAGCGGGAGTTAAGTTTAAGGACGCAGACCTCATCGGGATTCCAATCAGAATTACAGTCGGCAAGCTCGCGGGCGAAGGCGTCGTGGAATATAAGCTGAGGAGAGAAACCGAAAAAAGCGAACTCACGGTC
>JBHAFL010000066.1:0-3037 GCA_041856085.1 Anaerovoracaceae bacterium
CTTGAGGAAACTGAATTCCTGCCGATGTTCGAGAGCGTCAGACCTAAGCTGAGCGGCAAAAGAATTGCTCTCTTCGGCTCTTACGGCTGGGGAGACGGCGAGTGGATGAGGGAGTGGGAGTCTCAGTGCGAAAAAGACGGAGCCGATTTAGTATGCGACTTCGTAATATGCAATGAAACTCCGAACGACGACGGCATAGAAGAGTGCAGAGCGCTCGGAAGAGCCTTAGCGTGAAACACGGGCTTGTTTATGAAGCATTTTAAGAAGAAAAAACCGTAAAAATTATCAGTCTGCGGATGCATTAAGAGTTTTACCGGTCAATGAAAAGCATTTTTCGCCACCTTTTTGTGAGGTGGTTTTTTAATAGTTGAATTATGAATGAGGGAAATAGGAAATCGTAAATGAACGTAAATGAATATGCATTTATAAATAAATTTTGTACTTTTGCGCCGAAGTATGGTATAATCAAACATTATCGGATTTTAGGGAAGCGAGCGGTTCTTAAGGCTAAAATGCTGCTTTGTGCATTTCATTATGCGATAATCTGCTCAAAATAATAAAATGAGCAGTAAGTAATAAGCGCCCGTAATATTTTTTATAGTAAATAAAAAACCACATTAAGGAGATAGCAATGCAAAACAATCTGTCAAAGACATATAATCCTAAGGACTTCGAGGAGAGAATCTACGAGAGATGGGAAAACGAAGGCTGCTTCGTCGCGCACATAGACGAGAACAGGAAGCCCTATACCATAGTGATGCCTCCTCCGAATATTACGGGTCAGCTTCATATGGGACATGCGCTTGACCATACTCTTCAGGACGTGCTTATCAGATATAAGAGAATGCAGGGGTATTCGGCACTCTGGATTCCGGGCTCCGACCACGCGTCGATTGCTACGGAGGTTAAGGTGCTCGAGAAGATAAGAAAGGAAGAGGGGCTTGATAAAGAAGCTCTCGGCAGAGAGGAGTTCTTAAGGCGCGCATGGAAGTGGAAAGAAGAGTACGGCGGCAGGATTACACGTCAATGCCGTAAATTAGGCGATTCATGCGACTGGTCGAGAGAGAGATTCACGATGGACGAGGGCTGCTCCGAGGCGGTAAAGGCGGCGTTTATCAAACTTTATGAAAAAGGACTCATATACAGGGGGAACAGGCTTATAAACTGGTGTCCGGACTGCGGAACCTCTCTTTCGGACGCGGAGGTGGAGCATAATGATAAGGATGGCAAATACTGGTATTTCAGGTATCCGTCGGCAGACGGTTCGTTTGAAGGCATCACGGTTGCCACCTCGAGACCTGAGACTATGTTCGCCGACGCGGCGATAGCGGTTCGCGGTGATGATGAGAGATACAGCGCCATTGTCGGCAAAAAAGTTATTCTCCCGCTTACGGACAGAGAAATCCCTATTATAGCCGACAGCTATCCTGACCCTGAGAAAGGCACGGGTGCCGTTAAAATCACGCCTGCACATGATTTTAACGACTTTGAAGTCGGTCAGAGACACAGCCTCAAGTACGGCTCCTGCATAGGTCAGGACGCGAAGATGACGGATATGGCGGGAAAATATGAGGGGATGGACAGGTATGAATGCCGAAAGGCATGGGTTAAGGACTTGGAGGAGGCGGGATACCTCGTTAAAATCGAAAATGTCATAATACCGCAGGGCGAGTGCTACAGATGCGGCACAGCTATAGAGCCTATGCTCAGCGACCAATGGTTCGTCGCGATGGAAGAGCTGGCTGAGCCTGCAATTGAAGCGGTTAAGAACGGCACGACGAGGTTCGTACCCGAAAGGTTCGACAAGACGTACTTTCACTGGCTCGAGGGAATCAAAGACTGGTGCATTTCGCGTCAGCTCTGGTGGGGGCACAGGATTCCGGCGTACTACTGCGATGAGTGCCGAGAGCTTATCGTAGCTTATGAAATGCCGAAAAAATGCCCTAAATGCGGGAGCGTCCACTTTCATCAGGACGAGGATGTTCTCGATACATGGTTTTCGAGCGCGCTTTGGCCGTTCTCAACTATGGGCTGGCCTGAAAAAACGCCGGATCTTGACTACTTCTATCCTACGACTTCTATGATAACGGGCTATGACATTATCTTTTTCTGGGTAGTGAGAATGATGTTCTCGGGACTCGAATATATGGGCGAGGTTCCGTTTTATGACGTATATATTCACGGACTTGTCAGAGACGCAGAGGGAAGAAAAATGAGCAAATCCCTCGGCAACGGCGTCGACCCTCTCGAAATAATCGATTCTTACGGAGCGGACGCCTTGAGGTTTATGCTTTCTACAGGAATTTCGCCGGGTAACGATATGAGATTCCAGACTGAAAAAATCGAGTCCGCACGTAATTTTGCAAACAAGCTGTGGAATGCCTCAAGATTCGTCATAATGAATCTTATAGAGGAGGACGGCGGCTTCAAGGAGCTTGCCAAATGCTGTGCTGATTGCTGCGGCTGCGCATGCTCGAATACGACCGATTTCTCGAACATCGCGCTGAGAGACGAGGATAAATGGATATTAAACAGGGTCAACGACGCGACCGCATACGTTAACCAGGCTATGGACAGATATGATTTAGCGCTCGCGGGACAGAAAGTCTACGACCTTATATGGAACGAATATTGCGATTGGTATATTGAGCTTGTTAAACCGAGGCTTTGGGGAGACGACGAAGAGGACAAAAAGGTTGTCAGATTCGTTCTCGTAATGTGTCTTAAGAATATGCTTAAGCTGCTGCACCCGTTTATGCCGTTTATTACGGAAGAAATATGGAGCTTCCTGCCGCACGAAGAGGCGGGTAATTTCCTGATAGGCGCTAAGTGGCCCGAGACGAGTCTCAGCTATATCTTCCCTGAGGCTGTAAGGGTGGTTGAGACCTCTATGGAAGCAATCAAGGCAATCCGAAACATCAAGGCGGAGAAGAACGTAGCGCCGTCAAAAAAAATCAAAACGGTGATTTTAGCCGATGAAAAGCTGGCGACCGTCAAGGCGGGCGAGGCATATCTCAGAAACATGGCTAATATCAGC
>JBHAFL010000067.1:0-3396 GCA_041856085.1 Anaerovoracaceae bacterium
AACCTTATCGAGGAAGCGTTGCCTGAGCGTACAAAATATATATTCATAGACTATGCAGAGGAAGAGGGACAGAGGATAATTAAATGCACATTTTAGCAATCGAAACGACGGGGCCGCTCGGCTCCGCTGCACTGATTGATTCGAATAACAGAATATTGGGCTGCGAGGTATCGAACGATACGATGAATCATATGAAAGACCTTATACCTATGATAAAGAGATTGCTCGCGGGCTGCGGAATAAAGGGCGAAGAGCTTACAGCCGTAGCCTGCTCTGTCGGGCCGGGCTCTTTCACGGGCATAAGGATAGGCGTGTCAACCGCGAGGGCGCTGGCTCAGGCATGGGGAATTAAGACGATTCCCTGCTCGAGCCTCGAGTCTTTCTCCATGCGCGAGGGACTCGGCGGCGATAGCCTCGTATGCACCGTTTTTAATGCCAGAAGAGGCCAGATATACGGCTATATGGAGGGCATAATGGAGGCAGGCGCCTGGCTTCTCGAAGACATCTTTAAGAAAATAGACGCAGCGCCCGTCGAATACAGGCTGAAAAAATATATTTTTTACGGCGACGGCATAGACGCCTACGAGGACAGGCTGAGAGACGGCTTAGACAGGCTCGGTCTCAGCTACGACTTCGCCCCGCGCGAGTTAAGATATCAGAACGCGAGGGAGGTGGCGAGACTCGCCTTAAAAAAAGCCGAGCTCGGAATGTTTTCGGATTATTCGGAGCTTCTCCCCGAATATATGAGAGAGGCGGAAGCGGAGCAGAAGCTTAAGGCGGGAGAGCTTCCTATATGCAAGCTTCCTGAGCAGGAGTAGGCTGATATGAGTGACTTCGTGATAAGATATGCCGGGGAGTCGGACGTTTCAAGAATAGCGGAGATGGAAAAGATATGTTTTCCGCACGACCCATGGTCTTATGATATGCTATACAGCGACATAACTAAAAACCCGAACGTACAGTTCATAGTAGCCGAGACGGGGGGTGAAATTGCCGGATATCTCGGAATGATGAGAATCTTGGACGAGGCGGATATCATAAACGTCGCGGTTGCGCCGGAGTGCAGACGGAAACATATTGCGGAGGCTATGCTCTCCTATGCGCTGGATATTGCGAAAGAGGAGGAAACAGTCAGTCTGACCTTAGAGGTCAGAGCAGATAACGAGCCCGCAATCGGTCTCTATGAGAAGCTCGGCTTCGAAACAGAGGGAAGCCGAAAAGGATATTATGCCTATGACGGTATGGACGCAATACTGATGCGCCTCAATATTAAAAAGCTCAGAGATAAGTATGAAAAACGAAAAATTTTTGACGCTCGGGATAGAGACGTCCTGCGATGAGACGGCGGCTTCGGTCGTAGCCTGCGGCAGAGAGGTTCTGTCGAACGTCATTTCTTCACAGATAGATATATTCAAAAAATACGGCGGCGTAGTTCCTGAAATCGCCTCGAGACATCATCTTGAGAACATAAACGGCGTGCTCGAGAGCGCCCTCGCCGAGGCGGGGGAAAAACTTGGATTAGGCGGGAGCCTGAGACTTGAAGACATAGACCTGATCGGCGTGACAATGGGGCCCGGCCTCGTAGGAGCGCTCCTGATGGGGATATCCACGGCCAAGGCGCTCGCTTTCGCGGCAGACAAGCCGCTTGTAGGCGTGCACCACCTTATGGGTCATATAAGCGCCAATTTTCTCGAGGACAAGGAGCTCAAGCCGCCTTTTCTCGCCCTCATAGTATCGGGCGGGCATACGGAGATAGCCGAGGTCTTAAGCTA
The DNA here is from genome assembly GCA_041856085.1 of Anaerovoracaceae bacterium. GTDB lineage: Bacteria > Bacillota > Clostridia > Peptostreptococcales > Anaerovoracaceae > RUG754. Next base: position 1,773 of record JBHAFL010000067.1, read on the forward strand.
TACGGAATGCAGGGTTATAGGCGGCACGAGGGATGACGCTATAGGCGAAGCCTACGATAAGGTCGCAAGAGTTCTCGGACTCGGCTATCCGGGCGGCCCTAAGATAGACGGTTTGGCAAAAGAGGGTAACCCCGAGGCAATAGCTTTCAAGCGTGTATTCTTAGAAAAAGGCAGCTATGACTTCAGCTTTTCGGGGCTTAAGACCGCCGTGCTGAACTATCTCAACTCGGAGAAGCAGGCGGGAAGAGAGATTAAAAGGGCGGACGTGGCGGCCTCTTTCCAGCAGGCGGCACAGGACGTAATAGTGGCTAAGACGATGGAAGCATGCGCAGAGAGGGGAGAAAAGAGGCTCGTGCTCGCAGGGGGCGTCGCCGCGAACTCCAAGCTACGGGAAATGCTTTGTGAGGAATGCGGCAAACGGGGGATAGAGCTCTATTGTCCGCGTCCTGTTTTTTGCACGGATAACGCGGCTATGATTGCTTCCGCCGCCTACTATAAATATATGAACTCGGGAGAGGACGGACTCGGGCTCGACGCCTATCCGTCGCTCGATTTGTAACGTGAGCCTATGATTGTAATTTCTGCAAACAAGTTAAAAAAAGCCTACGGAACCGATGTGGTGCTTGAAGACGCTTCATTCGCGGTAAACGCGGGGGAGAGGATAGGAATAATCGGCAAAAACGGCACGGGCAAGACGACCCTGCTTAACATTCTGTCGGGAGAATGGGAGCAATCCGAGGGAGAGTTTTTCGTGTCTCAGGGAGCGAGAATAGGCTACCTTAAGCAGAGGGACAACTTTTTTAGGGGAGATACGTTAATCGGGGCGATAGATTCGATTTTTACCGAGCTGCACGCCATAGAGAGCGAGACTCTCAGGCTCACGGACGAGATCGAGAGGATAGGAGGAGACGGCGGAATACCTGACGAAAAACTGATTGCGAAGCTCGACGAGCTTCATAATGAGTATGAGAAAAAAGGCGGATTCACACATAAGTCGGAAACGACGGGAGTGCTCAGCTCGATGGCATTCACGGCGGCTGATTACGATAAGAGGATTGCGGAGCTTTCGGGAGGGGAGAAGACGAGGCTTGCGCTCGCCGCGCTGCTGCTCGAAAAGCCCGATATACTTTTGCTCGACGAGCCTACAAACCATCTCGACATCGAGACTCTCAGGTGGCTCGAGCAGTATCTCGCCGCTTATAAGGGCACGATTATAATCGTATCCCACGACAGATATTTTTTGGACAAGGTTGTAAACAGGATATTCGAGCTTGAAAATAAAAAGCTCTATACATATACGGGGACTTACACAGCCTATGCTGAGCAGAAAAGAATAAGAAGAGAATCGGAGCTGAGAGCGTATCGAAATCAGCAGCGTGAAATCAGGCGGCAGGAAGATATGATACGCATTATGAAAGAGCATAACACCGAGAAACTCGTCAAAAGGGCGCAGTCGAGAGAAAAGCGCCTCAAGATGGTTGAAAGGCTCGACAGGCCGGAGTCTGAGGGCCCGAAGATGAAGTTCAGATTCAGGGAGAAATTCAAGTCGGGAAACGACGTGCTTATCGCGGAAAATATCGGCAAAACCCTATACGATAGAAGACCCTACAGGCGGCTGTTCACG
>JBHAFL010000068.1:0-5562 GCA_041856085.1 Anaerovoracaceae bacterium
ACGGTTATGATAATCAGGTTTCGCTTAGATATCGGATAGCTCTCCTCAAGCACTCTTATTTCTCCGTCGTAGAGCCTCGACTCCATAGCGTCATATAGCGAGCGGCTTCTCTTCATCGACCGTATGAATATTGCCTGCACGAGCAGGGCGAAATCATTTAGCGACGAACGAAAGGAACTGTAGCCGAGCCTCGCGCACTGCGCCGTCCTTAAATAATATGCCGTGTCAAGGAGCACGAAGATGAACCTGTATATGAGGAGCATAAGCTCGCACATCAGCTTAGGCGTGCGCAGCTTCCTCAGCACGACGAGTATATCGGTCATAGTCGTATTCAAGGTCAGAAAATACAGACAGGAAACTGCCGAAAAAGCGGTAACCGCAAGTCTCAGGCAATTCATTACGGCTTCCTTGCTCGACGTAATATAAATACTCCCTATCTTAAACGCAAGCGCCTCAAGAGGAGTATACGAAAAATTTATTAAAATTGCAACCGTGCTGAGAACAATAAAAGAAAGCGGCACAAGCATCAGTTTAATATAGCGTCTCGGGGGAATTCCCCCGAGACGCAGCGTCAAATACCCGTTTATCAAAAGCGCTATAAAGCCTATAATTATCGACCTGCTGAGCACGACAAAAACAAGGGTCAAAATCGAAAAAGCGAATTTCTCAAAAGGATTGACATATCTCAGTTTTGATGAGTAGCACAGCTTGTCGATAACTATCATTGTTCCCTCACAGCTTATTCTTTAGTCCACTTATGTCTCTCGTAGAACATACCTATGAAGAAAAAGAGAACTCCGACTCCTATGCCCGTCTGGACGCAGAAGATGAGGCTTTCGATTTCTCCCGGAAGCTCTCCGCCTATATAGGTTTCGAGAATCGGCTCGAACCACGGTTCGTATTCGCTTCCCTGAATACTTGATACCATTTCGCTGCCCGCGTCGTCGCTGCCGCCGAACTCGGCGCCCTTAAGCGCGAAGAACGGAACGATTGAGATGAGAACCGCGAGTGCCAGCAGAACTATTACAAGTCCTTTTCTGCTTTTTTCTTTGTTCATTTTATTTGCCCTCCCCTATGAAACCGAGTGATCTGAGCTCAGGCTTAGCATAAGTCTCAAGTCCGATAATTACAACTACAGTGAGGAGTCCCTCCACGACAGCAAGCGGAAGCTGAGTTGCCGCGAAGATGCCGAGGAACTTACCTATGGACGCCATAACTCCGCCAACCTCCGACGGATATGCGAGCGCGAGCTGAAGGCTCGTAACGCAATATGTGAGCAGGTCGCCGAGGAATGCCGCGAGGAATACCGATACCAGCTTGTTCACCTTTAATTTTTTAAGGAGAACATATACGCCGAAAGTGATGAAAGGTCCTGCAACCGCCATTGAGAAAGTGTTCGCTCCGAGTGAGGTCAGTCCGCCGTGCGCGAGCAATATAGCCTGAAAGAGCAGTACGATAATGCCGAGAATGCTTACAGCCGCGGGTCCGAAGAGCAGAGCGCCGAGCCCTGTTCCGGTCATATGCGAACAGCTTCCGGTTACCGACGGAATCTTAAGTGAAGAAATAACGAAGATGAATGCACCCGCCATAGCGAGCACGGTAATCGTTTTTTTATCCTTATCGAGGGTTTTCCTGATTGATAAAAATCCCCAGACAAGTATAGGAAGACAGATTACTCCCCAGATAACGCAGTGCGCCGCGGGAAGATAGCCCTCCATAATGTGCATAGCATTCGCCGTAGGTACGACCCCGAAAGCGAGCGCCAGCGCAGACATGACTACAAGTAGTCTTCTTTGATTTTTTTTCATGTCCTTCTCCTTTTTTGAAAAACCGTAGTATATTGTCGAATATAAAAAGCCCGATGCATTAAGCAACGAGCCACGGCTTGAACATAATAATGTTAAATGAATTCAGCCAGTTGCTCGTGGCCGGGAACAGCTTCCCTTATACCTTACAGGCAGGTTTCCTGACTTATGGCTATGGCTTCCGTCGCCTTCCCGGTCGCCCAGTGGCAAAATGACGTTCGCAGCCAATCACAGTGACGAGTTCGCTCGGGATTTTAACCCGATTCCCTTTTAACCGCCATATATTACGCATCGATAGCTTATGCTTGCATATCGACAATGAAGCTCGCTTATGCCTCGCCATGCCCGCGCGAGTCACCCTCTCTCACCGAGAACTCAGGCTTCGATGCAAAAAATATATGCGGCACCTGTTTTTCATATTCAACTGGCAACATTATAATACATAGACTGAATATTGTCCATGTGATTTTACGCTTTTCTCACCGCATTTTTAGCGGATAGGCACGAACCGAGCACAGGAGCACAGGGCTTAGTAGGCATTCATGTGTTCGACATAGTGAAAAAACAGAGCCCTTAAGATTCTAAGGGCTCTATCAGTGTTTTTTGATATATTAATTCGGTTATTAAACGCTTTCCTAAGCCGGAATCAGTCGGCCACGTAAGGAAGAAGCGCTACTACCCTTGCACGCTTAACGGCAGTTGTAACCGCTCTCTGGTGCATAGCGCAAGTGCCTGTGATTCTCTTCGGCAGGATCTTGCCTCTCTCGGTAATGTATCTTTTTAATTTTTCTACATCCTTATAATCGATGACCTCTGCCTTATCTGCGCAGAACTGGCACACTTTTTTTCTTCTGATGCCGCCACGATTAGGTTTCTTTTCGATCATGTTTCTTATCTCCTTTCTGGCTTAGAACGGGATATCCTCCTCAATCGCTGTAAATTCGCCGGGTACGGGTTCTTCGAACGCTGCGAGGTCGCCGTCGGACGACTGCGGAGCAAAACCGCCCTGCACGGACTGGTTCCTGTCTCCCCATTCTAAGAATTCTACTCTGTCAGCTACGACATCGGTAGTATAAACGGTTGCACCGTCCTTATTAGTATAACTTCCTGTCTGAAGTCTTCCCTGGACTCCGACGAGTCTTCCTTTTTTTAGAAATCTTTCACAGTTCTCAGCCTGCTTGCCGAATACCGTAATTCTCGGAAAATCCGTCTTCTTCTCTTCGCCCTGACGAGCAATTCTGTCGATTGCAATAGTAAAAGTACAAACCGCCATCTGGCTTCCGGCTGTGTATCTGACCTCAGGATCTCTTGTCAATCTACCTATAAGTACAACGCTGTTCATATTATCCTCTCTTTACTGTTCATCCTTGTTGACGATGATGTGTCTCATAACGCTGTCGGAAATCTTCAGTCTTCTGTCGAGTTCCTTAGGTAATGTCGGGTTGCCCTCGAAATTAACGACAACATAGTAACCGTCATTTAGCTTTTCGATAGGATATGCAAGTCTTCTCATTCCCCAAACGTCTACTTCTCCGACTACACCATCAGCAGCAATGATTTCTTTGACCATTTCGACTGTCGCATCTTTCTTTTCATCTTCTAAAGTAGGATTGATAATGAACATTACTTCATAATTTGTCATATTTCTTCTCCTTTCTCTGTGGACTTAATGGCGACGATTCCCTCGTCGCAGAGATTCGCACGGTTAGACTCGTGCCCTAATATTATACAACAAAAAATTCAAAAAGCAAGGATTTTTTGCAGTCATATGGGCTGTGGGCTGCACCCATTTTTTCACCACAAATCAATTTTTTCGAGTATGTGCCTCAAGATAGTCTTTTTTTCTGTTACAATCTTAGCTTCTATTTCCATTCCTATTGTGACTTCACCTATGTTGCCTTGCCTGTCTTTCAACCTTAAACTCTCTATTGTTCCCTCTACCGCATAATAGCCGGAGTATGTCCCCTCTCTGACTATAGTGTCTTTAGATATTTTCTCAATTTTACCTGAAACACTGCCATACTTTGAAGCCGGTAGTGCCAGCAAATTATATTTTATCGTATTCCCTATTTTTATTCCTGCAATATCTGAATTGTGTATATACAAAATTACTTTATATTTATTTTCACCTGTCGGGATAATCGTTGCAAGTTCGGCGCCCGAATCTACAATATCCCCCTTGCCGACTTTCTTTATTAAATTCACGGTACCATCCTGCTCCGCAACTATACTTCCCTCGTTAATTTGTTCGCCGGCACTCTTAATATTCGTATTTAATTGTGCAATACTATCACGAGCAGCCTCAATTTTATCTTCTATAGATTTTATTTCTCCCGCCTTTATAAGCTCGGTTTCAAGTAAATTACCGCCCTCTATAATGTTTCGCTTATGTTCACTCTGTAATATTTTTCTTTCAGACAATGCTATTTCAATTTGTTTAATTTCACTTTCATTTTGTTTTATTGCCGCATCTATATCCGAGAGCGTTTTTAGTTTTTGCTGTTCTCTTGTGTTATTATATGTTTCATTAAGTTCGTCAAGCAGTTCTGCCTTTTCTGTGGTACCATTTTCGGCAATCTTAAGTTCTTCATATTTTTCTATCAGATTATTTAGTCTTTCCTTGTATTCAGCAATCTTACTTGCTCGATATATGTCAATATTGTTTCTTGCCGATAATACTTGCGAACCCGCTCGTATTAATTCAAGTTCAAATAACTTTTTGGTTTCATCATCTTCCTTTGATTTTTCGAGATAATATTTTTCTGTAGCTAAAGCATTATCATACATTCTCTGGTATTCAGCAAAATTTGCCTGATATTCATCAAATAGGTACTTTTGGTATGAGTTATCTCCAATATCAAACTTTAACACACCATCTCTTATTGCTCCAATCAGAGTTTCATATTTTGATAGTTCCTTTCGGTAATATTCAATATACTTATCGTTGCTTTCTTGTAGCGTCCCTTTCTCTATTTCTCTCTTTTGAGTTCTGTAATTGTTGTCAAGCGCTTTAACACTGCGTACATATAATTCATATAGTCTTGAATACTCAGGATATTGCTTTGCCAAATTTTCATCATTTACAATGCTGTCCCTATATGCCCTATATCCGTGCAAATCATATCGTTTTGACTTTTTTTCTTTTACTAATTTTTTTAATATGTTTGTATTTTTTATGTTGCTATATTCGCTCGCAATTGATATCTTTTTCAGGTTAAGAATATATTCTCTGAACATCACATAATACCTATATTCTTCCCCTTTTATATCGGCAGAAAACGGATTCTTTCCTTCATTAACTCCAATTATATATTTTTTTAATAATTTTATTTCCTCTTTTAGATCTTTTTTATCTCTCCTAAGTCCATCCAGTACAATTTTTGACTCTGACATATCAACGGAGAGCAATTTATCGCCTTTTTTTACTGCCTGACCATCGTAATAATATATTTCATCAACCCTACCTCCAATCATACTTGAAACTGTGCTTATATCTTCATTTGGTCTTACAACACCGTTTGCTCTCACAACGTTGTCAATCGTCCCGACAGATATATATATGACTCCTACTAACAAAATTAAGAAAATTATATAAATAAAAAGACTGTAAATTATACCGGGACGGGACATATATATTTCTTTGCTGTCTGTTATTTCCCTTATATCATACAAGTATCGCCTCATCGTTTCCTCTCGTAGCATTTCTGTCGCTAAAAACTATTTTTGTGCCCAATACAACTTGCCGTAATATCCGTCT
>JBHAFL010000069.1:0-5470 GCA_041856085.1 Anaerovoracaceae bacterium
AGATAGAGAACCGCGAGGGAGTAGATAACATCGATGAAATCTTAGAGGTAAGCGACGGAATAATGGTGGCGAGGGGAGACCTCGGCGTAGAGATTCCTACGGAAGAGATGCCTCTCGTGCAGAAAGAGCTGATAAGGCGTGCCAACGATGCCGGCAAGCCGGTAATCACGGCGACTCAGATGCTCGAATCTATGATAAAAAACCCTCGACCGACAAGGGCGGAGGTTACGGATATCGCGAATGCCATACTTGACGGAACCGACGCGGTAATGCTCTCGGGGGAGACCGCAATCGGAGAATATCCCGAAGAGGCGGTGAGCATAATGGCTTCCATCGCCAAAAGAACCGAATCCACTCTCGATATGAAGAAGTTAATCGGCATAGGCGAGGTTCCGAAGCTTGACAGCGTGGCTAATGCCATCAGTCTCGCTACCTGCACGACGGCATACGACTTAGGCGTTAAGGCTATTGTGGTTCCTACGAATTCGGGAACCACCGCAAGAATGGTTTCGAGATTCAGACCCGATATGCCGGTAATAGCGACCGTCTACGACCACAAGGTTATGCGCAGGTTAGCTCTTCTTTACGGCGTTTATCCCGTAGTCGTTAAGCGGAGCGGCAATACCGACGAGGCCATAGAGAATTCCATCGAGGCGGCAAGAGCCTCGGGACTCGTAAGTGACGGGGACTATGTGGTAATCACGGCGGGAATCCCTATGGGAGTCTCCGGTACGACTAATATGATGAAAGTGCACATGGTAGGCGATCCGGTTTAGCCTTGGCAGATAGCACAGGATAGGTAAGACAAGCTGATGCGGTGAATATCCTGAGCGAAGATAATTTTGAGTGAACGGCAGCAAATATGACGCCGGAATAAACAAAAAGCACACTAAAGGCAACTAAAGTGTGCTTTTTGCTTCTAAAGCTTGAGAGAAAGCTATTTTCTCTTGAATTCCTTAGGGGTAACGCAAGTTCCGGAAGCTCTTGCAACTACGATCGGCTCCTCGAGGAAGTCGGCTGCGGAAGCGTTGATATCTTTTCTCGAAACGATAACCTTACGAGCTTCGAAGGTCATATGTCTGGAGGTGTTGCCTATCTTGTCGATTTCGCCGTAAGCTTCGATATAGTCGCCGGCATAAGTAGGAGCTAAGAATTCAACGTTGTCATAAGCGCAGAATAAACCCTCGTCTCCGTCAAGCTTGATAAGAAGCTCTGTAGCTACGTCGCCGAAGAGGTGAACCATATGTGCTCCGTCTACTAATTCTCCACCGTAATGAGCGTCTTTTGCGGACATTCTGAGTCTGAGTGTTGATGTGATTTTTTCAGCCATTTTAGTTTCTCCTTATAATCTTTATGATATAAAAAATTGTAAATTTTTTATCGACTTTTATCGGATATAAATATTGCAAAACCTGTGCCAATGGGTTATCATAGGTTTTGGACGATAATCGAACCGATTACGGTTCGAGAAACTTCAGCGTGAACCGATTTGTGCAGAGAGGGGGCGTTACAATGTCGGTAACATATGGACTTTCGAGGGTGCTTGAGCCGAAATCGGTGCTCAGCACTTCGGCGTGGAAGCTTGACAATTCCAGAACTATAAGAGCGGACGAGATGAGGGTTTCGCTCAGGAGAGTTCACCTTGAGGGCGCCAACTTCAAACAGATATGCTCAGAGGCCAACTATAATACGGACAGAATTAAGCAGGCAATCGTGGATATCGTAATCAGGCGAGGCAAACTGCATAACCCGATAACGGACACCGGAGGACTGCTTTACGGTGTAATCGAGGCTATAGGCGACGGGTTTGACAACAAGGCGGGAGTTAAGGTCGGGGACGAGGTTATAGTAAACGCGTCCATAACGTCCTTTCCTATGCATATAGAAAAAATAAGCGAGATAGACCGCGCATATAATCAGGTCCTCGCTGCGGGCTATGCCGTTATTCACTCGGGGATACCCGTGATAAAGGTGGCGGAAGACACGCCCGTCAAGGAGCTTCTGTTCGCGCTTGACGAGTCGGGTACGCTTTTTAAGCTCAGCAAGCTGCTTGCCGGCAAAACCAGATTCCTGATAGTAGGCAATAAATTGCTTACCAATATACTTTACGGTTATGTTATCAAAAAGACCCTCGGTGCTGAATGCGAGATAGTCTGCGTGCTCGACAAGAGAACGGGGGTTATGGTTAAGGGAGAGGGCATTGACAGACTGTGCGCGGAGGTGTTCGACGAGATACACCTGCTGGATATCCTGAGGCCGATAGAGAGCGTCGATATATTGGGAGAGTCTACATTCGACCTTTCGGTTAACTGCGCGGAGGTTCCGGGTGCGGAAACCATCAATATTATGGCGACGAGGAGAGGCGGTACGGTCCTTTTCGCCAATTTGATAAACAACCTTAATATCGCCCTCTATATAACCGAGTCTGTTTCGAAAGAGCTCGACGTCCTCGGTGCAGACGGATATTCAGAGGGATATGCGGATTTTGATATCGAAATGATAAAGGAGATAGCCGAGGATTTCGGTGACGCTAAGATTGACGAGGGCGCTGACGAGCCGTATGAGGAAGCCGAGGGGGAGCTTGACCGCTCGATAGTCGAGAAGTCTATGTTCGAGGATTTCGTCTGCAATTCCTCTAAGATGAGAAAGGTTCTCGAAGAGATAATCAAGGTCAGCAAGTATGACTGCAATGTCATAATCTTCGGCGATACCGGTGTAGGCAAAGAAAAAGCGGCCAACCTGATTCAGAGAAATTCCGACAGAAAGATGCAGCCGTTTCTCAAGATAAACTGCGGAGCGATTTCGCCGAACCTCATAGAGTCGGAGTTTTTCGGATATGAAAAAGGCTCGTTTACGGGAGCGAGCGCAAACGGCAAAAAAGGATATTTCGAGATAGCGAATAACGGTGTGCTGTTCTTGGACGAAATCGGCGAGCTGCCGCTTGAAATGCAGGCGAAGCTGCTTAGAGTAATACAGGACGGCGAATTTTTCAGAGTGGGTGGAACCAACCCGATAAAGACGAACGTCAGGATAATTTCCGCCACCAACCGAAACCTCGAAAAGATGGTTGAAGAGGGCGAATTCAGAAGAGACCTCTATTACAGACTAAACGTGGTTCCTATAATCATACCGAGATTGTCCGAGAGAAAGGAAGATATGCCGGGCTTGGTGGATCTTTTTTTAGATAAATACGGCGCCAAATTCGGCGAAAGCAGGACGATAAGCCCGTGGGCTATGGACTACCTTATGGAGCTCCCGTGGGAGGGGAACATAAGGGAGCTTGAAAACGTGGTTCAGAGACTTATAATTTCGGCAAAGGGAAGGGAGATAAAGCTTTCGGACGTAATGAACGAGATCGGAGGCGAGCTTGCATTGGGAAGAATGGCTGAAATAGGAGAAAACGAGGAGAGCGGCGCGCCCGAAATCAACTTGCAGGCGACGGTTGACGAATATGAGAAGAGCCTTATAAGATATGCCTGCGAAAAGTACGGCTCCACGAGAAAAGTGGCTAAAGCCATAGGAATATCTCAGACTCAGCTTGTGAGAAAAAAGAAAAAGTACGATATCAGATAGTCGGGCAGGAAGCGCCGAAGCATTGAAACACAGGCTCGACAAGGCGGCGGAGAAAAATTATGAAAAAGACGTCGGATTCGTTATCGGTTCACAGAAATTGCGTATGAACCGATAACGGTTCGAATATGAGTTTTAACTCAGCGGTAACGAACGCCCGCATAGCTGATGTCAGCCCGATTTGATTTTTTTTTGCATCACCGGGGCTGAGAAAGTAAGGCGCTGCGAGCCCTCTTTTTAACGCCGTGTTTCCCGCTGAGCGTGCGAAAGCCCGGGACGCAGATTGTTATTTTTTCATCAGGCTTGGCATATTATTTGCAACTATATTTCATGCTGATGTACGGTCTGTCAGCGCCGACGAATGAGAGCGCTCGCGAGAGAGCGCCGTCAAGCCTTGGGGACGACAGGTCGTATAATTGATGAACAGTATTCAATAAAATTATTTATTTTCAGGAGGAAACTAAAATGAAAACAGGCGGATGCCCTTACGGCACACACAGAGTTATTTCACCAAAGGGAGTATTACCACAGCCGGCGGACGTAATCGACAACGATATGGAGATTTGGGACAATGAAGTTCTCATCGACGTTCAGACTCTTAACATCGACTCCGCTTCTTTCACCGAAATCGTAAGAAGATCCTGCGACGGAAAGAAGCCTGCCGATATCGAAAACTCACCTGAGGATCAGGAAAAAGTTAAGAAGACAATGCTCGAAATCGTTGCTAAAGCAGGAAAGCACAAAAACCCATGGACAGGATCCGGCGGAATGCTTCTCGGAACAGTTGAAGAGATTGGGCCTGCCTATAAGGGAGACCTCAAGGTTGGCGACAAGATTGCCACATTGGTTTCTCTTTCGCTTACTCCGCTCAGAATCGACGAAATCCACGAGATGAGACCGGCTATCGACCAGGTTGACATCACAGGCAAGGCTATCCTCTTCCAGTCGGGCATCTACGGAATCATTCCTGATGATATGCCTGCAGGTACGGCTCTTTCCGCACTTGACGTTGCCGGAGCGGCGGCTCAGGCAGCTAAGCTTGTTAAGTCGAACGACAAGGTTCTCGTAATCGGAGGCGGCGGCAAGTCGGGTATGCTCTGCTTATACGAAGCAAAGAAGAGAGCGGGAGTTGCAGGACTCGTAGTTTGCGCAGCAGGCTCACAGAAGTCCGAAGACAGAGCGAGAAGTCTCAACCTTGCCGACGAATACTTCCACATGGACGCTACAGACGCTGTCGGAATGTATAACAAGGCTATGGAATTAACTAACGGAGAGCTTTTCGACGTAGTTATCAACGTAGTATCCATCGAAAACACCGAGATGGCTTCCATTTTATCCTGCAGAGACGACGGAGTTGTTTACTTCTTCTCCATGGCTACTTCCTTCACTAAGGCTGCACTCGGAGCAGAGGGCGTAGGCAAGGACGTTAATATGATTGTAGGAAACGGATACTGCAAGCACCATGCGGAGATCACGCTTCAGGAATTGAGAGAAAACCCGGGCCTCAAGGCTCTCTTCGAGGAGATGTACGCATAATTCGTAATAAAAAACGCTGTTACGGAATTAAAGGCATTTGAAACTTTAGAGAGGCGCGGAGTTGCCTGCGGCGGGTTCTGACGCCGGTACTCGGCAAGCGCGCGATTCAGCGCTGCGCGAGCCTTGGGACCGCCGCGTGAGGGAGAAGCGAGAGCGCCCCGCGCAGGCAATGACGCCTCATGGTATAAGCTTTGAATGCGAACTAATGACTCTCACATTATATTTTTTAAGGAGAAAAAAATGGCTATCAGAAATTGGAAAGACATTCCGCTTTTTAAGGATGTCACAGAAGAGCAGTGGAACGACTGGCATTGGCAGGTTGAGAACAGACTGTCGACCGTTGAAGAAATCGCGCAGGTTGTCA
>JBHAFL010000070.1:0-3484 GCA_041856085.1 Anaerovoracaceae bacterium
CCCACGGCATATATATCCCCTGAAGCCGCTTCCACGCAGCGTGACGTTCCTTCGGCGACATCTCCGGATGAGCATAAACCTCGTGCTGGAAATGATCCACTAACGTTCCGTAAGGTATGAACTGTATCGCGCCCGCAAGATGATTGTAGCAGAACTTGTCAGCGTCCCTGCCGAAGAAGCCCTCCGCCCACGGCCATGCAAAAAATTCCATTGACATAGAGTGAACCTCGCAAGCTTCCATAGTCGGCCACTGATATTCCGACGGCACCCTGTCTCTGTTAACCCATGCTTCAAACGCGTGACCCGCTTCGTGAGTCACCACCTCAACGTCGTGCTGAGTACCGTTAAAATTTGCGAATATGAACGGACATCTGTAGTCGACGAGCGACGTGCAGTATCCGCCGCTCTCCTTTCCCTCTGTGGATAAGACGTCAAGAAGTTCGTTATCCATCATATATGTGAAGAACTCCCCTGTTTCGGGGCTGAGCTCCGAATAAAATTTAAGACCGTGCCGAAGAATATCGTCAGGAGTTCCTACAGGCTTAGGGTTGCCGCTTCTGAATGCGAGCACGTTATCGGCATAGCTCATCGGGTATTCCTTACCCAGACGCTTAGCCTGCTCTCTGTAAGTTTCGTCCGCAATCGGCACGAGATATTTCACGACCGCCTCTCTGAACCTGTTTACGTCCTCGTTCGTATAGCAGTTTCTCTCCATACGGTAATAGCCGAGCTGAGTATAGCCGTCATATCCGAGTTTTTTTCCCATCTCGTCTCTTAATTTGGTGAGCTTGTCGTAGCACTCGTCAAGAGCAGGCTGATTCGCCTTGTACCAGCCGCCGACCGCTTTCCACGCGGCGAGTCTTCTCTCGTCGTCCGCGTCGTTTTGAAACGGCGACATCTGCGAAAGCGTGTAGGTTTTTCCCTCAAAAGGAATCTCCGCGCTCGCAATCAGCTTATCATACTTTTTTACCTCGTCGTTTTCCTGCTGCATAAGAGGAATTATCTCGGGGCTGAAAGTTTTAAGCCTGATCTCGGTGTTGATAAACATAAGCTCCCCGTATTCCTTCTCAAAATCCGGTCTGAACCTGTTCTCCGCCATCGCAAGCTTCCACTTCTGCTCATACTCCTCAATCTCCGGCATAAGCTCATTCCAATAATCCGTCTCGGAAGAATAAAACTCGTTCCTCGTGTCTATGCTGTGGCGGATAAGAACCAAGTTATACAAGGTGTCTACATGACTATGAACCTTTTCATAGTCCAAAAAAACAGCCTTAGCCTCCTCATATGAGGAAGCTTCCCTCAGGTTGTCGCTGAGCTCCGTAAGCTTAGCCGTTATCTCGTCCTTACATGGACGCTCATATTTCATCTCTGAGAACTTCATAATTTAATTAACTCCTTTTTTAGTATTTTTTCTGTGTATTTACTTTTTAATTATATACGAATAAGCATTTATAAGTATGCTGCGCAGTATTATTAACTGCGTCTGTATTAAATATTATAATCCGCGTTTATCAGTTTATTTCCTTAAGTATGTATTTGTTTACGGATTTTTCGTTTACGTTTTGTTTCTTACTGCGAGCTGCCCGAGTTTTTTCTGAGTTTTTTGCGCTTGTTTATTCTCCTCAGCCTATTAACACGGCTGTTTATGCGGAGGATATCCGCGACAGCCGTAGTCTCAAGTACGGTTTTCGTCGTCGAAACTATGGCGATTATGAGCAGAGTAACTATCAAAAAACTGAACCTGTTAAACACATATACGTTTATAAGCGGCAGCTTCATAAGATAAGCATAATTTGCTCCCAGAACGGCGTCCGCAAAATAGATTAATATGTGCAGTCCGAGCGTATACAGCCCTATTTCGGCAATTTTCAGGCGAACATAATAAAAATCGAGATAGCTTACCGCTATCAGGAATATGATGCCATGGCCGAGAAAATAATAAAAATTGGTAATATGCGGATAAGCGAACGGATCCATATCCCTCATCAGAAGCACGAGCAGCGAACTCGTTATTCCGAGCATACTTATCCATACTATGAATTTACTGCGAATTCCGAATAATATGCCTATGCTTATCACCCACAGCGATATCCTGCAATGATAAAGAGGCAGTCCGTCAGTAACTAATGTCCCCGCATATGCGAACCACGTCAAAACCGCAAGCTGCAAACAAATTCCTAATACCGCGAACAGACGCGGCGTCTTCACATATCTTGCCGTCAACACAAGCGCCGCAATGAAGACCAAGATAAATGTCTCCGGTATTCTCGGCGGAAACGAGTCCGGTACGGTTCTTATAAAATACTCAAATCCCATTTCTCCCCTTCCCTTCAGGTCGCAAAATATAAAAAATCAAATCCATGCCGCAGCATAAGGGTCTGTCCGTCTTAAGTCACGACAAGCGACCTTATTCAGCTTATCAATAAAAAAAGCCCCTGTCAACTTTTTGAGAGTTTTTTTGTCATAAATGAAAGTTTTCGTATATCCTTTCTACCCTCGGGCCTATCGTTCCGTAAAGAAATTCAAAGGTGTTGCCGCAAAACCTCTCTGCGTCCAAAGTGCTTATCCTCTCTTCGCCGTCTCTTCCGACAAGTATCGCCCTGTCGCCTATATTGCACTCTATATCCGTCACGTCCGCAAAGGACTGATCCATACAGCAGCCTATGAACTCGGCGCGCTTGCCGTTTATCAGCACAGGCCCGCGTCCCCTCATCCACTGAGGATAAAATCCGTCGGCGAAGCCGAGCGTCAACGTAGCGACCCTCATAGGCCTGTCCGCGATAAACGCTCTCCCGTAACCTACGCTTTCACCTTTTTCTATGGAGTGTACGTTGCTTATAAAGGCTCCGATTTCTATCGGGTCGACAACGCCTATCGGCTCCCTGCCGTCCTCCATTCCTTCATGTCCCAAGATTGAAGAGCAAGGCCTTACGTGAGTGCAATATGCCTCGGTAAACCATGCGGTCGCCGCGGTATTACAGCAGTGAACATATTCGGGATAAACTCCGAGTGTTTTCATCTGGCTCAAGGCATTTTTGAATATTTCAAACTGCCTTATGGCAAACGAATCATAGTAGTCGGCGCCTGCGGTTGCAAAATGCGTGAATACGCCGACAATCTCAATATTCTCCAAGCCGCGCGTCTCTGTAATCAGTTTCTCCAGCTCGGCTCCCTGCCTCACGCCCAGCCTGTTTATACCGGTTTCGATTTTAATATGAACTTTTATTTTTTTGCCCGCTTTCGCCGCAAGTTCGTTCAGTATACGCGCGGTTTCCATTTCAAACAGGTTCGCCTGAAGGTTATATTTTACTACGCCCTCCAGATGATGTCTCGGTATTCCGCCGAGTATGAGAATCTGCGCGTTAATACCCGACTGTCTGAGCTCAACCGCCTCCCATAACGCGGACGTGGCAATGAGCTCCGCCCCGCATTTTTCTTCGTAAAGCTTTGCCATAGGAATCAAACCGTAGCCATAACAGTTACC
>JBHAFL010000071.1:0-4443 GCA_041856085.1 Anaerovoracaceae bacterium
AAAAAGCAAAAAACATAACGCATGACGCAAAAAAAATCGATAACATAAAAGTCCCATCAGCCATTGATACTCAAGGGTTTCAGGGACTTTTTTGCTAAACTAACTGTCAAAGACGGGATAATGTCAGCGCCTGATAATGATAAATTAAATAATGATGAAATAATTAAGCTAAGTTAAAAATAATGAAACCGATGCGAGGTAAAACGCGTATGAAGACTAATCGAAAGGCTAAAAATCAAAAAATATTCTCCGTAATCCTTATGCTCACAATGTGCGTGACTCTTTTTAGCGCTATAGGAATGAGCGGAGGCAGCTACATCGCTTATGGAGCCGATGTAGCGGGCGGCGGCACGATGACGCTTATAGGCTCCGACGATAACGGAGCGGTGGAGGGAAAAATCGATGCCCCATTTGATACCGCTGCTTTCGGTTATTCCGGTACCGACGTAGGCACGTCGAAGGTCTATACTTTTAATTTGACGATAAGAGACACGCCGCCCGCCGCCCTAAAAAAAATAAAAATATCGCTTGCAGAGGGCGTCATCTTCGAAGATTATGGAGAGGCATATGATCTGCTCTCGAATAATATAGAGGGAGGGGTAATCAAGGAAGCCGGAGAGTCGACGCGCTGCATTAAGTATGACCTGCCATGGGTGTACTATGATGCGCCGCCGAGGATTAAGTCGGCTGAGGTGACCCTAAAAGCCGGCGTCAGCTCCATTTCGTGGGTATTCAAGCTTAAGCTGGACGAGGCGCTTCGCTATCAGGATATTCAGGACGCCGTGACGGCGGCATATTATGCGGACGGGGAGAAAAAATGTGAACTGAAATTAAATGTTCAAGCTGCGAGCGATGCGTTTCAGATACATAATTTGAGTAAATTCGTCAATAATAATTCGGTTGTTTTCCTGAACGGCGCGGCTGACAGCTATGCCGGGTTAAACCAGACTTTATCCAGTAGCAGTAAGTTTATATTTAACAGAAAAGTCGAGTATTTCTGTCCGTCGGGAGTAACCATGAGACTCCGCACCGGTGTTGCCGATATCGAGGATAAGTTCAGCTTACAGGAAGAGGATACGGCAGACGGCAAAAAATACACATTACAAACATTATATCCTGTGTATTCTGTGTACAGAGGCAGTTTTGTCGAGCCTGTAGAATATTTGATAAATATTGAAAATCCTACCCCGGATCAAGTTGTAACGGTAAACACCGTAAGAACCACAACCTTTTTATCAGGAGAAGCCTCATCACAAAACGTCAAGAGAGAATTTAAACTGCTTCCGGATGAGATTGACCTTAGCGGCGCCCTTCCGTATATCGGGCATGGTAATCTTGCCGAATACTTAAAAAATCCGGCAATAAAATATTTTAACCGTAACTCTCAGGTATTTGGAGCGGCGGAGAATTACCCGTTTTTTAGTGCAGGGGTTATAGGAAACGGAGGGCAGGTAGATTCCGGTGTTAAAATTGTATCTATGGAATTTGACCCGAGTATGGCGAAGCTCATATCCGTACCGTTAGGCTTAATAAAGCCCGCAGTGGCTACCGATGAATTCAGCAGGGTGTGGATAAAGACCACAGCTAATCCGAGCTGGCAGGAGCGACAAATTAATAAGAGAACTGACTACACAAAGTCATATTTGAACATAGAGGACTTGAGCCTGCCTGACGGTGAGGAGGTCATCGGGCTGAGATATGAAGCGTTCCTAAAAGCCCAAATGAGTTCGGTGTTAAACATTAAAATGAAACCGCGCGTCTTAAGCAATTCATATTCGACGTGGGCTTACGCTAAGATATATGACGAAGATAATATTAATAGCCTGCCGCTAAATGATGAGGCTCCGAGAGCAACCTTTAAGATGAAGGCTACCAATGAGGTTTACAATCTCCCCTGCAATATTCCGAATAGCATTACTATGTCTGCCGGCTCAAAGGTTAAAGTGAGCAAATGGGAATTTCACAGAGGGAGCACATCATATGCTTATGCCGACGGTATCCAAGTATTCATACCCGTGCCGACAGGAAGCGATATAGACGATCTTTCGATTTCGATAGGAGGGACGAACGTCACAGGCTATCTTGCTCCTCTCGAAAAAAAATCATTGGCAAGCGGCATAGAATACTATGCGATTTCACTTGAGAATGTGCCGCCGGCACTGAGCGGCGTCGGAAACAGGGCAAGATATTTCCCGAGCACATACATATATGATCATTCGACTCTGGTCATCAGTTATGACCTCAGGACTACTAAATATACTCCGCCGGGGCAGTATGAGCATACTATATTATTGGATTTCGTAAACGACAATGCTAAAGCGGCGAGCGCCGTCGATTCGGAATATCCGTTCCCTGAGAAAAAAGGTTCCGCATTGAGAAAATACAGATCACCTTTAAGGACAATAACGATTACGCCGTATTCAGGAAGCTTGGATATTGTGACGGGTTCAAAGATGAATTTCTCGGGTCAAAGCCAATACATCACATATGACAGCGCCGACCCTAATACGATTTTGCTTACGGGAGCCGGAGATGTTGACGCCGTTAATCTTAAGACCGAAATTGAAAACAGAACCGGAGTTTCTGCTCCGGCAGGAACTGTAATATGGCAGCCTATACCTAAAAAAAATGAAGACTGGGGAGACCTGACGTGGGGGTGCAGGAATCTGAAATTACCGGGCGGGCTCTCATCGGTAGTTCCTTTTGGCTTGGAACTGACGGGGAGACCCTCGCTTGCAGGAAGAACCGATATCTGGAAGCTGGAATACGGCATAGGGATTACGCCGCCGACCGATTATGCCAACGGCTGGGACGAAACACCTGCGAATGCTCCCAAGTGGTTTGAAGATAGTGAAATCAGCGACGCGCAGCTGTCGCAGGTAAACTGCATCAGGATAACCAGCATTAACCCTATGAACGCGGGCGACAGCACGGATATTCTTTCTTCCGTGCGAGTTTCGAGTGCGGACAGCGATGAAAAAGACAAGCTCCTCGTCTTGAAACCGATGATTTACCGGGACGTAACGGTAAACACGACCGGAGGCCAGATGGTCTTTAAGGGGGTTAGAGAGGGCGAACCGACGGCGATGTCCATTGTAAACGGTAAAATCAGGGGTCAGATTTTCCTTGATGATAATCATAATGGAATCTGGGATAGCGGAGAGTCGGCGATTGACGGAACGGGAGCAGGTCCATACGGTGTGCTTACGGCGAAGCTCTATAACAGAGAAAATTCTCTTAGAGAGCCTATTAAGACATTCCCTATAAATGCCAACGGAGAATATCAGTTTAACAATATCTCTACGGACGGAATGTTCGAGGATTACTATGGCATAGAGATAAGCATAGATAATTCTAAAGGATACAGCTTCAGAATACCGAACACGAATCCTATCACCGACAAAGAATTCATCGTAGGACCGAAAAAGAATACAGACGGTAAATCTCTAAAAAACGCATTTGTTCATCATAATGACGGAGTTGCAATCGCATTCCCTAAGTGCGGCGTGGAGGCGGACGACTTTAACTGGGATATCGCGCAGGGCGGAGTATATAATCTCGGGGTTTTCCTCGAGCATAAGACACAGCTTGAGTTCAAAACTCCTAAAATATACGGCACAATGACTGATAATGTGAACCCGAGCGTGCATATATGGTTCGGTGCGGGGGATCAGGCGGATTTAAGCGACGATAACAATTATCATTTCCGTTACAAGGGGGCGGCGCCTGACGGCTTCCCTTGGCCTACGGTAACGGCAGGGAGCGGATATAACTTTAGCGGCTGGAAAAAGGCGAATTCGGGTGGGGAACCTACAGGTCAGATGATTGAGCCCCCTACGGGGAATCAGCCTTTCGGTTACACGAACAGTACCTATTTAGCGCAATTTGCCTTTAAGAATATAACGGAGGGCTTCCCGACAGCACGGGTAAGCTTACAGGGAAGCGTGCCGGCAGACTATACTAAAACATTTACGGCGCAGGTAACGAAAGTGGAGCCGGCTGCCGAACTTCCTCAAAACGCCGTGCAAACAGTACCGTTAGGGAGCGCTTCGTCTACAGGTACTTTTGATTTCGGCAATGTGACGTTAAAAGGGACGGGCTCGCATACATATTTAATATCGCAGAATATCGATAGCGACATACATACCATTTTTGATAAGAGCCAATATAGAGTGCGCTATTCGGTAACGAATGACGGCGCGGGCAATATCTCCCATGTGAGAACTGTTGAAAAGCTAAAAGACAGTGCGGGGAATGATATTACGCCTCAGCCTATAAGCGACCCGTCCGAAATCAAGTTTGAGAACGAGTACGCCTACAGCGTAAGCTATGACGGAAACGGAAATGACGGCGGCACAGTGCCTGTAGACAGCGTAAGCTACACATCAGGCTCAAGTGCAACGGTAGCAGCGGGAACAGGTCTTACAAAGACAGGCTTCACAT
>JBHAFL010000072.1:0-6866 GCA_041856085.1 Anaerovoracaceae bacterium
AAGGCTGCACTCGGAGCAGAGGGCGTAGGCAAGGACGTTAATATGATTGTAGGAAACGGATACTGCAAGCACCATGCAGAGATTACTCTTCAGGAATTAAGAGAAAACCCTGGTCTCAAGGCTCTCTTCGAGGAGATGTACGCATAATCCGTAATAAAAACCGTTACGGAATTAAAGGCATTTGAAACCTTAGAGCGACGCGGAATTGCCTGCGGCGGGTTCCGGCGAACGCCGGCAGCCGCAAGCGCACGATTCGGCGCTGCGCGAGCTTAGAAGCGCCGCGCGAGGCAGACGCGAGAGCGTCCCGCGCAGGCAATTCCGCGTCATGGCTTATAGGATTCGAATGTAAACTAATGACTCTCACATTATATTTTTTAAGGAGAAAAAAATGGCTATCAGAAATTGGAAAGACATTCCGCTTTTTAAGGATGTCACTGAAGAGCAGTGGAACGACTGGCACTGGCAGGTTGAAAACAGACTGTCGACCGTTGAAGAAATCGCGCAGGTTGTCAACCTCACAGAGCAGGAAAAATCCGACATCGAAAAGGTTATGGGCGGATTCAGAGTAGGTATCACGCCTTACTATGCTTCCCTCATGGATCCGGACGACCCGAGAGACCCGGTAAGAATGCAGGCGGTTCCTACGCTTCTTGAAATGCACAGATCGGCAGCCGACGACCTTGACCCGCTTCACGAAGACGCGGACTCCCCGGCTCCGGGACTTACCCACAGATATCCCGACAGAGTTCTTTTCTTAATAACCGACCAGTGCTCAATGTATTGCAGACACTGCACCAGAAGAAGACTCGCAGGAGAAACTGACGGAGCAAGATCGAGAGAAGATATCGACGCATGTATCGAATATATCAGAAAGACTCCGCAGGTTCGCGACGTTCTTCTTTCAGGCGGAGACGCTCTCTTGGTAGAGGACGAAACTCTTGAATATATCATATCCGAGCTCAGAAAAATCGAGCACGTAGAAATCGTAAGAATCGGCTCGAGAACGCCTGTAGTTCTTCCTCAGAGAATTACTCCCGAGCTCGTGGCTATGCTCAGAAAATATCATCCGATTTGGTTAAACACGCATTTTAACCACCCGCAGGAAATGACGCCTACAGCGGCTAAGGCTTGCCAGATGCTCGCTGACGCAGGTATTCCTCTCGGCAACCAGTCCGTACTTCTTCGTGGAGTAAACGACTGCAAGCACATTATGAGAGAGCTCGTTCAGATACTGGTAAGAAACAGAGTTCGTCCTTACTATATCTACATCTGCGACCTTTCAATGGGTATCGAGCACTTCAGAACTTCCGTTTCTAAGGGAATCGAAATCATCGAAGGTCTCAGAGGACATACATCGGGATACTGCGTGCCTACATTCGTAGTTGACGCTCCCGGCGGCGGCGGCAAGACTCCTGTAATGCCTCAGTACATCATTTCCGAGACGCCTAACAAGGTTATTCTCAGAAACTACGAGGGCATCATCACTACTTACACCGAGCCTAATCTCCCTGAGCTTCCTTGCAACTGCGACTACTGCACAGGGAAGAAGACATACAAGTATCAGGGCGTATCCGCACTCGGCGAGGGTCCTGAAATCAAGACCATCGAGCCTGCACATCTTGCAAGGCACGAGAGAAACAAACACTGAAAAGTTTGGAGCCGTACGTAGGCGCGGAGTAAACACGGACGGCGTATGGCGCAAAAAATTAAAAACAGCTATAGGGAGACCAGAGGTCTCCCTATAGATTCGTAAAAAGAGGGAATAAGATATGGGGTTACTGCTTGAACTTTCAAAAAAATACAGAACCTTGTCAATCGTGGGTATGGCAAAAAATGCCGGCAAAACCACGGCTCTGAATTTTTTGATTGAGGAGGCGATGGACGAAGGAGTAAGACTCGGCATAACTTCCACAGGGCGCGACGGGGAAACGCAGGATCTCGTGACGGGAACCGAAAAGCCGAGGGTGTACTTGGACGAGGGGACTCTCGTATCTGTGCCGTCTCAGCTCTACGAGCTCGCGGACGCGGGTCTTGAGATAATGATGCGGACGCCGTATTCCACAGCCATAGGAGAGCTTTTGATATGCAGGGTTGCCGACGCGGGCTATGTCCAGATTGCGGGGCCTGTAATCAACTCGGAGACGAAGAAGCTCTGCGACGATATGTTTCGCTTAGGCTGCGACCTCGTTATGATAGACGGAGCTATAGACAGAAAGTCAATAGCGTCGCCCGACACCTCCGACGCGATTATACTCGCTACGGGAGCCGTGCTTTCGCGCTCGGCTAAAAAAGTGGTGGAGGAAACCGCGCACATCGTTGAGCTTTACGGCTTGCCGGAGTTTAACGCTTCGGACAAGATAAGGAGGTTCATCGAGGAGGATAACTTCGAACATATTATCTGCTTCGGCGAAGACGGGAAAGCGGAGATTCTCGACCTTATTACGGGGCTGGGAGCTTCCAGATTCATCGATGACGCCATAAAATGCGATACAAAATATATATTTATTCCGGGAGCATTCACCAATTCGGTGATAGCCGATATATCGAGAAAAAATCTTAAGCAGGTGGACTTCATACTGAAAGACCCTACTAAGATATTCATCAACGTAATGGACTGGGGAGTTCTGCGAAAAAAAGGATTCAGGGTCAGCGTCCTGAAAAATATAGAGATTGCCGCGATAACCGTGAATCCGTGGGCGCCTCAGGGCTACAGCTTCGAGTCGGAAGCGCTGACGGGAGCTATAGAGGAGGTGCTTCCTCATCTTCCGGTCATAGACGTGAGGAGGTAGACCTTACTATGAGAATGGGAAAAAACAGGAGACTTGCAAACGTCAAGACCAGACGTGAGACAGGGCTTGACTATGTGACGCAGAATCTTAATATACAGACTCCTTTCGGCAAAAAAGTTCTAAAAAATCTCTCACCGTATTTTCCGGGAGAGGAAGACGAGCTTAGAGAGGAACTCGGAAGACTTGAAACGCTTCGGAAACTCTGCATAGACAACAAGAGAGCTCTCGAGCTTCTGGGTGAAGTGTTTATGGAGATGAAAGACGTGAGCCGTGCCGCGGACAGAGCCGAAAGCTCCGTACTGACGGTGCTCGAAATATACGAGGTAAAATCGCTCCTGCTTCTTATGGAAAAATACAGAAGCCTCGTACAGTCCGGAGAGGTCTCGGTCTTCACGCACGGCCATTGCGGCTGCGAGGGAGTAAGGGACTCGGAAGACGTCAAGGGTATCGTGGTTCCGAGCGAATATCATCTCGAGGACACGACAGAGCTTCTCAATCTGCTTGACCCGAGAGGGGACAGGATAAATACTTTCTATATCTACGATGAGTTCAGCGAAAAGCTGGGCGAAATCCGAAAAGAAAAAAGAGCAATCGAGATATCCATCAGAAAAGAGCAAAAAGAAAAACGCGAGGAAATCAGAAAAACTCACGGTATAATGCTCACCCCGAAGTTCGACATAGTGATATCCAAGTCGCATTCCGATTTCGAGAAGATGAAGACTATGGAAGAGCTCGAGATGACATATCAGGACTATATGTCGGCGACTTTCGTGCTTAAGCCCGACGAGAGAGTGTTCGAACTCCAAAAAGAAATAGCCAAGCTGAACGAAGCCATAGAGGAAGAGGAGCATATTATTTGCGGAAAGCTCTCTAAGAGCATAGCGGAAGCTAAAGAGCTTCTCACTAAAAACTGCGAGACGATAGGGGAGTTTGACTTCTGCCTTGCCAAGGCTATGTTCGCGATTAAGAACGACTGTGTGATGCCGGAGATTACGGACGGGCACATCATAGATTTTGAGGACGGGAGAAACCTGCAGGTCGAGGGAATCCTGAAATCAAAGGGCAAGGAGTATTGCCCGGTAAGCATATGCCTCGAGGACGGGGTTACCTGCATTACGGGAGCCAATATGGGAGGAAAGACCATATCTCTTAAGCTTTCGGGTCAGATACCTATTTTGGCGCAGTACGGATTTTTTGTTCCGGCTAAGAGAGCGAGGGTAGGGCTGTCCAACTATATGCAGATACTTATCGGAGATTCGCAGTCTGTGGAAAGAGGGCTTTCGAGCTTCGGCTCCGAAATGGAGGAGTTAAAAGAAATCCTCGACCACGGCGTGGAACGCTCCGTAATACTTATAGACGAGATAGCCTCGGGAACCAACCCTATCGAGGGGCTCGCTCTTTCGAGAGCGCTCGTGGATTATCTTAAGACAAAACCGTATATTACTCTTTTTACGACTCATTTCGAGACTGTAACGGAGACCGACGACGTAATCAATCTTCAGGTCATCGGGCTTGCAAACTGCGATTTTGAAAAGCTCAACCGCGAGATACAGTACGCGAACAGGCGTGAAAGGATAAATATAATATCGAAATATATGGATTACCGCCTTGATAGAGTAGATGAAAACAAAAAAGTGCCAAAGGATGCTCTCAATATTGCGAAGATGCTGGGAATCAGCTCCGAGATAATAGAGGGAGCGAAAAAATACATAAAATAAGGAGAAACAGGATGAAAAGTAAATTAAACCTTGATCCGAAAGTAGTGGATAGTGCGCGTCAGCATGCGGCGAATATCGCTCACGATATGCAGGACTTCATTTCAAGACACACCACAGTGTCCACCGAAAGAACTATCGTAAGACTTCTCGGAATCGACGGAGTTGACGATGTCGACAACCCGCTTCCAAACGTTTTAGTTGACCAGATAAAAGAAGCAGGCGGTCTTCCTACGGGAGTCGCATACTGGTTAGGAAACGCTATGGTACAGACGGGCAAGACACCTCAGGAAATCGCAGAAGAGGTTGGAGCGGGAAAGCTCGAAATAACCAAACTTCCTACATGCAGCCAAAAAGAGGCGGAGGAAGCGGTTATGCCTATCGTTCTCGATACCCTGAAAAAAATCAGAACTCAGTCACAGAACAGGCTTGACTATCTCAAGAGATTGGGAGAGGGTCCTGAGCCTTACCTCTATGTTATCGTTGCTACGGGAAACATCTTTGAGGACGTTCTCCAGGCACAGGCAGCCGCTCGTCAGGGTGCGGACATCATCGCGGTAATCAGAACTACAGCTCAGTCGCTCCTCGACTATGTTCCTTACGGCGCCACTACAGAGGGCTTCGGAGGAACCTATGCCACACAGGAAAACTTCAGAATTATGAGAAAAGCTCTCGACG
This sequence comes from Anaerovoracaceae bacterium, assembly GCA_041856085.1. Classification (GTDB taxonomy): domain Bacteria; phylum Bacillota; class Clostridia; order Peptostreptococcales; family Anaerovoracaceae; genus RUG754. The sequence continues at coordinate 5,183 of JBHAFL010000072.1, forward strand.
AGGTCGGTGAAGAAGTGGGAAGATACATCAGACTTTGCAACTACTCCTCGGGAATGTGCATGCCTGAAATCGCAGCTATGGGAGCGCTCGAGAGACTCGACGTAATGTTAAACGATGCTATCTACGGCATACTTTTCAGAGACATCAACATGCAGAGAACCTTGGTTGACCAGTATATGAGCCGTGTTATCATCGGATACTGCGGTATCATCTTCAACTCGGGAGAGGATAACTATCTCACGACTGACGACGCTTATGAAGCGGCGCATACGGTAACGGCTTCTCAGTTCATCAACGAGCAGTTCGCAGTGCTTGCCAATATTCCTGAAAGACAGATGGGACTCGGGCACGCATTCGAAATGGACCCTAAGACCGAAGACGGCTTCCTCTATGAGCTTTCGCAGGCAATAATGGCAAGAGAAATCTTCCCTAACGCGAGATTAAAATATATGCCTCCTACGAAGTTTATGACGGGAAACATCTTTATGGGTCATATTCAGGACGCGTTATTCAACCTCGTTTCAATTTGGTCGGGACAGTCGCTCCAGCTCCTCGGAATGCTCACCGAAGCAATTCATACGCCTCATATGCATGACAGATATCTGTCAATCGAGAATGCTCAGTACATCTTCAACAATGCTAAGCATATCGGCGACGAGGTTGAGTTTAAGAAAGACGGTATAATCCAGAAGAGAGCGCAGGATGTTCTCAAAAAAGCTGATGAGCTCCTTGCGGAGATCGAAAAAGAGGGACTATTCCCTACTATCGAAAAAGGTAAGTTCGGCGGAGTTAAGAGACCGAGAGACGGTGGACACGGACTTGAGGGCGTATGCACTAAGGGCGATAACTACTTCAACCCGTTCATTCCGCTTATGCTCGTTCATGAAGAGGGAGGATTACAGTAATGTCAGATACAAAAACAGCTAACAGCAGTGTTGATTTAACTAAGGTAAAGCCTTACGGCGACACCATGAACGACGGTAAGGTCGAGCTTGCATTCACTCTCCCTGTACCTTACGGTGAAGAGGCTGAGGAAACGGCTAAACAGTATGTTAAGAAGTTAGGCTTCGCAGAGCCGAGCGTTACATACTACCACGAGCTCGCACCCGGATTCACATTTTTTGTAGTATATGGAGCCGCTCAGCAGACTATCGACTATACCGCAATCAAGGTTCCTAAGGTAGAGGGTAACGTGCTCGACAGAGTGGAGTGCGGAGAGTGGATAGGCGAAAACATCGGAAGAGACATCGTAGTAGTCGGCGCCTCCATCGAATCGGACGCACACACGGTAGGAATCGACGCCATCATTCAGATGAAAGGCTTCCACGGTCATTTCGGACTTGAAAGATTCAAGAACGTAGTACCTTACAATATGGGCTCGCAGGTTCCTTGCGAAGAGCTCATAGCTAAAGCAAAGGAAGTGAACGCGGACGCTATCCTCGTTTCTCAGACCGTAACGCAGAAAGATATTCACATAATGAACCTCACCAAGATGGTAGAGCTTATGGAAGCCGAGGGACTTCGCGATAAGATGATCCTCGCATGCGGCGGTCCTCGTATATCACACGAGCTCGCTCAGGAGTTAGGCTACGACGCAGGCTTCGGTCCGGGAAAATATGCGGAGCACGTTATGTCATACGTTATGCAGGAAGTGAAGAAGAGAGGCTGGGAGAAAAAAGCGAAT
>JBHAFL010000073.1:0-5972 GCA_041856085.1 Anaerovoracaceae bacterium
ATCGCCAATATGATACATAAGGAGGGAAATCGCGCCGACAAGCCTTTTATATGTGTGAATTGCGGCGCGCTGAACGAAAATCTTATCGAAAGCGAACTTTTCGGCAGTGAAAAAGGCGCCTATACAGGCTCCGACAAACAGCGCAAGGGCAGGTTCGAGCTTGCAGACGGCGGCACAATCTTCTTTGATGAAATCGGAGAATTAAGCCTGAATATGCAAACAAGGCTTCTTAGAGTCTTGCAGGAAAAATCCTTTGAAAGAGTCGGCGGCTCTGAAACTATCAAAAGCGATTTTAGAATTATCGCCGCCACTAACAGAGACTTGAAAGAAGAGATAGCAAAAAACAGATTCCGCCCCGATTTATATTACCGCATAAACATTATACCGATAGAGATACCTCCGCTGAGGGACAGGGTCGAGGACATTCCCGTAATTTTCAGGGCGTTTGTCGAGCAGTATTCAAGAGAAATGAACAAGTCCATCGTGGGCGTCGACGATAAAATTATGAACGCCTTTGCCAAATACAAATGGCCGGGCAATGTTCGTGAGCTCAGCAACATCGTAGAGAGAATGATCGTTCTCTCCGAGGACGGCAGGCTGAGTCTTAATATGCTGCCTGAGGAACTTAGAAATTTCGGCGACAGTAAAGAAGAGGAAGCGGCCTTGTCATCTCAAACAAAAGCTTATGAAAGGGAATACATCATTAAGGTGATGAAAAAGCATGGCGGCACAGTCGCAAAAGCGGCGGAGGAGATGCAGATTTCGAAAAAAAGCCTGTATAAGAAGCTTAAGGAATATGATATAAAATATTAAAACTCAATATTTTTTCCTTTTTCTTACCAAGTACAGGTATTCCCTGATATGAATATCCCGCCCCCTCAGGTTTCTGCTTCCTCTGAACGTGTTGTAGGTTCTTTCCATAATCTTTAGGTCGCCGAGACGTGAGAGCAGGCTACTCATATCATCTCTCGAGATGAAGCCGTCGTCGCTGAATGATATCAACAGATATTCAGCGTTGATATTGCCGCACAGCTCACCGAGGCTGTCCGCGGCTTTTTGTTTTTTGTTAAATTGCGATTTGTTCCAATCCTCCGGAATTCCCGATACTCTGCTTATCTTTTCCGGTCTTTTATAGCTGTTTATCAGATTCAGCATAAAGTAATTAGAGCCATACGGGTGCTGATTATACGGAGGATCCATGTAGGCTAAATCCACCGGCGGCAGCTCCGCCGCAAGGTCGATTGCGTCTTTTCTGAGCACCTTAACATCGCAGGAATAATTACTGAATATAGGAAGCCTGAGCTCGATATCCGACCTTATCCTGTGAAGAGCGTTTTTCCCGTCGCCGCCGAATTGCCCTATTCCCGTCTTAGAGTTTTTGTAGAAGCCCTTGAATACGCCGCTCGTGTTATTATGAACCGAAGCCTCATATAGAAGCGGCGCGAGCAGATAGGTGCGGTACGGCTCAGGGAGCTCCTCGAGCAGCTGTCTTGCCGTATCTATATATTTAGCGTTTCTTGAGGTAAAAAATACCCTCTCTCCCGTCTTGATGTTTTCATCATCCATAGGACTGTAGAGTTCCGAAATGAAGCCCTCCCTCAGCGGCTCTTCATCGAGTCGCTTCTTCGTTTCACGGTAATACCTGTCAAGCTCGCCGCAGTCAACCTCGCTTCGGTTCGCGAGGTAGCATCGGTTTATAGTCTCGCAATACCCCTCAAGGTCGTTTGAATAGAGATTTTTTGCGAACCCTTTCATATATCTCGAAACTATTCCCGAGCCTGAAAACAAGTCGACTATATCTATTTTTTCCTTGCCGAGCTCCGTCTGAATATCACGAACAACCTTGCCGATAAAATCGAGCAGGGCTCTTTTGTTGCCGAGGTATGTTATTATCTGTTCGGTCAGGTACTCGGGCTTCTCGTACCCCTCGCCTGCGGACGGCGCCGTCCGATTATCATTTATCATCTTGACTGAAAATCCTATTCTTTTTTTATTTTTCGCTCAGCATTTGTACTCGAATAAGTTAATCCGCTTTTTCTTTTTGTTTTAACGCCGGACAAGCCGCCGGCTTCAGGCGGGAGCCGAAAGCCGTCAATATTATCTCAGCCTGAACGACCTCGGCGCGCGGCGCTTAAGCATTACAAGCGAGGCAAGAAGATAGGCGGCTACTATCGCGGCTACGGCTGCAAGCACCCATAGTCCGACGTTATCGACCTGCAAAAAAATATAAGACGCCATATACACTATCCCGTTAAAAAAATTATATACGAAGCTCTTAACCTTCGTCTCCTCCGAGTACGGCTGAATCAGGTAATAAAGCGTCAGGTAGTGCGTCGAATAGAACAAGGTCAAAAGCAGGATTACCGCTATAACCGGCAGGAAGATTTTAGCCTTGATTCCGAGCAACAGCGAGGATATCAGCACGCCGAGAATCATAGGGACGGTTATAGTCGCATTCATACGGAAGCTCGACCTCAGCCTTATGAAATAGCTCCTTATTATAGACTCCGGCTTCCTGTACCACGCATAAGGCAGCATATATTTATCGATATTGTTAAAAAGCGCCAGCGTGTATCTTTCTCTGAACGCTATAAGGTATATCGCAAAAAACCATAAGCCTACCCTGCTTAGCATTCCCTCCGTAAGCTCAGTACCCCTGAGGAGGTCTGCGATTCCGATTCCCGAAATTACGGTAAACGAAACAAGCGCCTTTATCGCAGCACGCTTTGCGAACATTTTTTTGTACCTTGACATAAATATGGCGTTAAGGTAGTCATAGCCTTTCTTATGCGCTATGCGGCTGTCAGTTTCGATGTTAATATCTTTTTCTTTAAGAACCGCCTGAGCGCCTCCCGCGTTCGCGATTAACTGCTTTGCCGCGATTCCCTCTTCAAGCTCTTCTGTCCTGAGGTATTCGTAATCGGAGTATCTTTTTGTCAGGAATACACCGAACGCCGCCAATATTATGTAGACTCCTGCCGCAATCGGCGAGCCTAAGACGGAAGCGCCGCCCACTAATCCCCTTATGAGCTCAGGCGCGTTCTCCGTTCCCGCCGCCTTAACGGGGATATATGCGGCTGCGAGGCATAGCGCCGTAAGCACTATGAAAATTGCCGTATTTAGACTCTTTTTTGACCTTATTTTTCTGTCAAACGGGCAGGCGTATATGCCGTCAACAAATATCCTGCACGCCATCATACCCGTAAAAAATATCGCAAGCGTCATAAGCTTAACCCCGAGCATAAGACCGAAGCCGATAAATGCGGGAAAAAGCAGTACGATTTTTTTAATATATGCGGAGACAGCCCTTGAGATGAAATAGTTCCTCGGATTTAGCCTCATATAGAGCAGACAGGTATCCGTAACTTTGGAATAGCTCGCGCTGAGGCGGTGCTGCAATTTAGCGCCTAAGATTATATTCAGCGATATGAATATCCACAGGAACTCCGCGGCGTGCATCTCCCTCGTCTCAATAAACTCCGCCGGTCCGATTCCGTTTATCAGGCATACAGGCGCAAAAAATAATGCAGCGAAATATATGAATTGCTTAAATATTGACGCAAAAAATCCGAGCACCGAAAAGATAAGAGAAATTGTCAGCTTCGCTCGCCCTACGCCGTAGAGCGAGTCGCTAAACAACTTCCCTATTAAGGGTATGTGCTGTAGATTATATATTGCGTGATTACAGCGAATAGCGCTCGCAATCTTATATACCGTCTTGTAAGTCTGCCACATTTTTATTCTGCCTCCTCGCCTCTTGTGCGGGTTTCTTCGCGGCTGAGGTTTTCACGACTGAAGCTTCCCTGACCTGCCTCCTCGCCTGAATGCTGTTTCCCGTAACTCCCCGCTTCGGCTTCGTAAGGCGGCGTTTCTCCGGCGGTCAGGTGCTCTATTATCTTTCTCTCGTACTCCTTCGACGCTTTGTCAAGTCCTTCTATGGTTTCGAGGACTCCGTCCTTCAGCAGCACGATTTCATCGCACATATCCTTAGCAAGCTGCATAATATGCGTAGAAAAGATGATGATGTGGTTTTTTTTGAACCCTAAAAGGATATTTTTTATTTCCTCGGCAACCACGACGTCGAGTGAGGTCAGCGGCTCGTCGAGCAGCATCACGGGCGGCTTCGAAATCAAAAGAGTCATAAGGTGGAGCTTGCTCTTCATGCCCGAGGAATAGCCCTTTATGAGTCTGTCTCTGTCCTGCATATCGAAGTTCAGCTTGCCGAAAAGCGCGTCTATATCCGTCTCCGCTTCAAGAGCCTCCGAGTAGAACTTGATGAACTCATAGCCCGTAAGGAAGTCCGGAATCATCGGCTGTGAAAAAATCATACCGATTTCATCGCCGTTAAGCTTATGAGTCGAGCCGTCGTCCTCTTCTATCTCGGCTCTCCCCGAAAAATCTTCAAAATCCCCGTATATCGCCTTAAAAAGCGTGGTCTTGCCGGCGCCGTTTCTGCCGAGCAGACCGTAGATTCTACCCTGCTCGAAAACACCGCTGCAACCCTTAAGGACTTCTTTATCCCCGAAGCTCTTTTTTATATCCTCAATATGTAATTTCATTTCCTAAATATCTCCTTGATATCATATATGCTCATACTCATTATAGCTTCGAAGAACGTGCCGATTCAAGTGAAGTTTACGTGATACTAAAAAATATTTTGAAAAATAATACCGTCACCGTGACAAAGATAACCGATTTTTTAACCGTATGTCAGGTGAGCGCATACGGTTTTTTACTATAAATCGCGAGACGATAACAAAAACCGATTGTACAAAAAATGTTTTTTTGAAAACTGCTGTCCGAATTCGGCTGTCTGAAACGTTATATTGTATAGAGGGTAAAGAGTATGGCAAAAAATAAAAACCTTGTCCCCATTTCGCGATTTTGAGGGTTATTATAGTTAGAGGGGTGAAATATAATGTTAATCGTGTTATTTGCGCTACTGTTGCAATGTCACGATGAAACTCTATGACGGCTCAACTCTGCTCGAGACCGTAACTGAGCAGATAAACAGTATATCTTATTAAGAGGTTCTGTCCCTTAATCTGTAAAGGTGTTGGTTATTATGAGGGTCTATTAAGCTAAACTAATTTGCTTTATTAGTTATTGTTTAAGAAAAAAGATAATTTTTTAAAAATTGGAGGTATACCATGAAAAAGAAAATATTCCTGTTAATGTTTACAACAATATTAGTATTAGTTTTGTCTGCATCATTCGGATTCGCTGATAATGCTGAAGCCTTTGGTATCAAAGATATCGAAAAAATAAATCTCGTTGCAAATTCATTCTTTGTCAGTAATGGAAAATAGTACATATAGCCACAAATAATGAACTCGAAAAATTAGTAGAAGCAGTCGATGATGTCATAGGCGTATTTGAAGGCAAATATGGAATTGAAACAAAGGTTGATGTTGAAATCATAGATGAAACCCGTGAGAATACATCGAAAGGCACGACCCACCCATATAACAGAACAAATGCCGCTACATATGCTTTAGACTATAGTGATTCATCACACACTAATAATACTACGGCTGCGTATAATTCAAATTTTAACAGTTTTGCACCGAATGATTGTCAAAATTTTGTTTCCCAGTGTGTTTGGTACGGTTTAGGCGGCACTGATACACAAACTGCCATAGAGGGACGCTACAAGCCAATGATTACGACTAACGGTAGGGAATGGTTCGGAAGAAAGAATAGCAGTTCATCTGATTCTTGGGTTAATGTCGGGAACTTTAGAGATTATGTTGTCAGTGAGTCAGATGGACTTGATGGCATATATGGCGTAAGATATCTTCCAGGTCATGCTGAGAAAGCACAGAAAGGTGATGTCATACAGATAAAAAATTCGGCGGGGGAGTGGTATCATAGCTACATAATCAACTCCGTAACTGGCACCTATGGCTCAAGAACTATTGACAATTTGAATGTATGCGCACATACCGCAAACCGAAGAAATGAGAACCTTG
>JBHAFL010000074.1:0-7827 GCA_041856085.1 Anaerovoracaceae bacterium
AAAACAAAACCGAGTTACGATAACAAATATCGAAAATGGAAGAAACAAAGGAAATTTTGAATTATTAAAAGAAATATGCGAAGTATTAGAAGTATCCGCAGATTATCTTTTGTTTGGTGTGGAAACAGAAAAAAAGAAACTAAATGAAAAAGGTAAAATGTTACTTGAAGAATACGAAAAATATTTACTTGAAAAATATCCGGAGGAATAAAGAATGGAAATATTAATAATCTTAGTAATTGCAGCAGTAGCGTTATATTTGTATGGAAACAAAAAAAAATCAAGCACTAAAAGTATAAAGAAAAATGAACAAGCAAAACAAACAGCCTCTGAGACACAAGGAATAGATGAATTCCCATATAAAGAAAAATACTTACTTACAAAAAACGAATATATCTTTTGGAAAGAGCTGATAAAAATAACAGATAAAAACCAATGGAGAATTTGCCCAAAAGTAGGGCTGAAAGACATATTTGATATAACCGATAAAAAAGATTATATGAAATACTTCGGAAAAATTGCACAAAAACATATAGATTTTATAATTTGCGATTCAGCATTAAAACCATTATACGCTATAGAATTAGATGATTATTCACACAACAAAAATCAGGAAAGCGATAATTTCAAAACCCGAATATTCGAAAAATCAACCGTAAAACTGATACGAATAAAAGCACAAAAAGAATATAGCGAAGAATATATTAAAAGAAACATGGAATCAGTTATCGGGAAAACACCGCTTAACTCTTAATCAGGGTGTCCGGGGTTCGAGCCCCCGATGACCCACCAAACACGATGAAAAACCGCCCTCGCCGGGCGGTTTTTATTATCTGTTAAAAAGAGGGTGCGAGAATCCGTGAGGGCATCTTTTTTCGTATTTTTACAGAAGCATCGGCACTACATAAAGAAGTATCGCAATTATGCACGCCACAGCCACAATATTTTTCCAAATCCTGTATTCTTTGTCCATTTTGGTTCTTTCCGTCTCCGACGGGATTGCAGCCTGCATTATGTAGTTGTCTAATTTTTCACCCTCGCCGTTGCCGTATATTTTTTGACATATAAAGAATACTGCCAACCCCGCTACACACCAGATAACTCCGGTAATAATAGCATACCGGTCAAGCTGCGTAAGCATAATGAAATATATCGCCACCGACAGCGGAACACCAATTTCGACAAACGGCGCCTTATACGGCCGTTCCAATTCAGGGTGGCGCTTACGCAACCCCAAAGCCGCGGCGATTCCGATGATGTAATAAAACAAATCTGCAAAAAGACTTACGGATGCCACGAATTGTATCGGATACGCCACCAATATAAGCGATAGTATTCCTAAAAAAAGTATTGAGATGTACGGCGTCTGATATTTTGGGTGAAGCTTCGCAAATAACTTCGGCATCGCGCCCTCTCTTGACATCGCGTACAGATATCTCGGAGGAACCGCTATGCTCGCATTCAGAGTTGAAAAGTCTCCTCCGATTGATATTCCGAGCGCAAGCAATGCCATAGGGAGACCGAGTATTCCCGCGGCGTACATCGCATCTGCGAAAGGTGCGTCGGCCGCCGCTAAATCCGCAAGGCTGCCTGTCGGCGTGATACCAACCAGAAACCACTGAAAAATAGCGTTAACTGCAAACACGATAAACGGCGATAAAGCAAGCGCTCTCGGAATATTTATCTGCGGATATCTTATTTCCTCTCCCATCGCGCAGCACGTCTCAAACCCTGCGAAGCACCACCAAATCATAGCTACACAACCTATGAAGCCCCATGCTGTCATATTTTGCATATTTTCGGGTAATACCACATAACTCGGAAGTTGTATCTGCGGTATCATTGCCAAGAACCAAATTATCGCAACCCCCCAGAAGAAAAACATAAACCCGTTCTGCAGTTTTCCGGTCATCTCTGTTCCGCGCACATTGGTTATTATGAAAATAATTATCGGAACCATCGCCAGCGCCACATCACCGATAGGGAGTTCTACCCCGAATGCTCTGAAAAGAGTCTTAAAATAGAACGAAAAAGCTAAGGCCTCTCCGCTCGTAACCGCCACCAAAGACGCGATGAAGTTCCACCCCGCGAGTGTGCCCGCCGCTTTTCCCAGCCCGAGGTGCGCATACTTATATGTGCCTCCTGCATATGGCAGCGCAGCGCCCATTTCGCCGTAAAGTTTAGCAGGATAAACGCTGATAAGCATCGCAATAAAGGTTGCGATGATTACCTGCGACCCCATAAGCCCGACAATCTGCGCTCCTGTTGTAAACAATCCTACGCCGATAACCGTACCCACGGTAATCGTAACGGCTTCTCTCATTTCGAATGTTCTCTTTAGAGTCAATCCCTTGTTGTCCTTGTTGTTCATATCAATATGTTTCTCCTTTCTCATTCGCTTTATTCTGATTTATTTACAGTCTCTTTTCTGCCGCTCTGGCATGCCCCATAAGCCCCTCGCCTTTTGCCATACGAGCGACTAAGGGCGCGATTTTTCGAGACGCTTCCCTTGTCATCCACTGGTAAGTACATACTTTAAGAAATGTCCCCGCCCAAACTCCTCCTGTATACCGAGCCGCTTTTACCGTAGGCAGGGTGTGATTCGTCCCTGACGCATAATCGCCGAAGACTTCCGCAGTATTCCCCCCTATAAAGAGCGAACCGTAATTGATAAGCTCGTTTATTATGCTCTCCGGTTCTTTGATATTTAATTCCAAATGCTCGGGCGCGAGTTCATTGCAGAATTCAACCGCCTCTTTCAAATCCGAAAGCAGTACAATCTCTCCATAGTCATTCCACGCTCTCTCTGCGATTCCTGCCGTCTCCAATGTCTTAAGCTCATTCTCAACTTCCATGATTACCTGCTTAGCAAGCTTCTCGCTTGTTGTAAGCAAAATACCTTTTGCATTCGGGTCGTGCTCACATTGAGCTAAAATATCCGCTGCTATAATTTCGGGTTCGGCAGATTCATCGGCTATAATAAGCACTTCGCTTGGACCTGCCACGAAGTCGATTCCTATCCGGCCGTAGCATTGCCTCTTCGCCTCTGTCACGAAGCGGTTCCCCGGGCCGACTATCATATCTACCGGCTTAATTTCTTCGGTTCCGTAGGAAAACGCCGCTATAGCCTGAGCTCCTCCTATAGCATATATTTCATCAGCCCCTGCGATATCCATTGCAACAAGTGTCTTGTAGTGTATGCCGTCACTGCCGCGGACTGCCGGCGACGCGGCGCATACTCTCGAAACGCCTGCTACCTTTGCAGGTGTGATTAACATAAGTGCCGTCGAAAACAGAGGATAGCTCCCCCCGGGAACATAACAGCAGCAAGATGATACGGGTATAACTCGATGCCCCAAGTGAATACCCTGAGCAGGGCTGAAATCCTCGATAGGAGACAAGGCGTTTTTCTGCGCGTTCGCGAAAGCCTCGATATTGGCTTTCGCAGTCCTTAAATCCTCAATTTCCTCTTCCGTCATCTTTGAGTATGCGGACTCTATTTCTTCTTTTTTTACCCTGAAATACTGACGTTCCGAGCCGTCAAACCGGAAGCTGTAGTAATGAAGTGCGGAATCTCCTTTTTCACGCACATTCTCAATTATGTCCGACACCTCCCGTCTAAGTCTGAGCTCATCTTCAGTTCTGTTTTTTACTGCTTTTTTTATATATATCATCTTTACTCCTCTAATTCGTTAAAGTGTTTTATCTGATTCTAATATACGGTGATTGCTCAATGTCAATAGCATAATTTACGATTTTTTGAGAAAATATTGAGTTAACTCTATGTTTTTGATATAATTCGTTCAGGAGGTATCGGATATGAAAATAGGAGAAGTTTCCCGCAAATACGGCATATCAAAGGACAATATATATTTTTATATAAACTACGGTCTGTTGGTTCCACCTAAGCATAATAATCAATATGTCTTTAACGACGACACGCTTTTTGACTTAGAAACTATTATATCTCTTAAGAAAATGGACTATTCGCTAAAAGGAATACACCGAATCCTCTCACTGCGTCGGATTTCAGGCGTTGAAAATACACCCGACAAAACAGAGCTGCTCAATATGTATAAGTCAAAGAGAACCGAAATTGTCGATAAGATTCGGGCATACGAACATATCGTAAGTAAGCTTGACCGTCAGATTGAGGAGCTCTCAAAGGATAATACCGAATGTCCGAAAAAAACAGGTTTACCGCTTTCAATGCTTGAGCTGCTGTGCTGTCCTAACTGCGGAGCCGCTCTTCAAATAAGAGACGTGTCGATGGATATGGAGTTCATCTACAACGGCTCTCTATCCTGCGACTGTGGATACGATGCGCACATTGACGACGGCATTCTTATCACACCTAACGGGTACAATGGTGAAAACGATATTCCGGATATCGACAGGAAAGTATACAAAGACCTGCCTGATTCAATGATTTCCCTGTTCCAAAGGGCATATAATTTTATGAAAGAAGCCTTGAGTCATATTGACCTCTCAGGAAAAGTCGTTATGGAAACATATGTAAACGCATGGTTTTTTCTTCATAATCACCATAGATATATGAGCCCCGCCGGTAAATACATCGTAGTCGACAAATTTCCCGAAACGCTCCGTATGTTCAAGGAGCTTTTAGAAAGAGACGGCTGCGACCTTCCTATCCTATATCTATGCGACAGTTCGAAGAGCTACCCCGTTCGCAAGAATTGTGTGAATTTGAATTTGGATTTTTTCGCAATCAACGAACATCAATTCTACAAAGACGATTTTCTTATGTCTCACCTTTCGCCATATCTTGCTCCGAGAGCAAAATGTATCGGAACTTATTTTTGGTTTGAAAACGGACACAACTCGATGAATAAGCTGGCTAAGGAGTATTCCGACAGTTCTCCCAGAAACTTCTCATTGCCGTTTTTTCTTGAGCAGATGAAAGCCTCCGGCTTTACCATACTTAGCCGGCATGCCTGCGGATATACTACCTCTCCCGGCAATAATATCGGTTTCAGCTTCCACTGTGAGGGCGAAAAAATGCATCTCGAAAGCTACGTGGCGGAGAAGGATTAAAATTTTATTCGTTTAACATCATAACCGAATAGCACCGCAAAAAATCAGGCTCTATGTCAATAGTTGGGGTGGGGTCAATCCAAATTAAAAAGAAAAATCATCCCCGTGCCAAAACACGGGGATTTCCTGTAAAACGAAAAAGCACCCCGAAGTTCATATCCTCGAGGCATTTTTTAGATTCTTTTCAGTCGGTATGCTCCTAAGCTCCGATCTGCTGATATGAAACCGACCGCTCGAAGCCTCTCTCGTCTTCCAAACCGCGCCTGCCGCCCTCCTCCATTATCGCGAAGAGAACTACGATTATGAACTCGTTCGGAAAAGGCGAAAACTCACCCGGATTCACCATAGACATCAGAAACAGCCCTGCGAATGTCATAGCCATTATTACAGTCTCTTTCGACCAGGTCTCGGCTATTGTCTTCAGCCTGATGATGAGCTGCGTAGTGTAGGCGACGAGACCGACAAGTCCCATACTCCCTATTATCTGAGCAAACCAGTTATGGTAAAACACTATGCTGCCCGGCACACCCGTATATATATCGCCGTTTCGCGTGCTGCCCAGCCCGAGTCCGAAAAGCATATTCGACCTGTAATCTTCGAATGCTCTCCTGATAAACCTCAGTCTGCTGTCATTTTCACTAACAAAAAATGTCCCGTCCTCAAATCTGGACGAAAATAACGTAAGAAAAATCTCTACCCCCGCGAAAAGCGCAGGTATCGCAAGGAGCGCAGCGGTCTTTAAGTTTCTCTTTCTGTGCTCCTTATCGTAGTAGATAACATATATCACGCCCGCCGTGAAAATGAGCACCCCTATAAGAGAACCCCCGCGCGAGCCCGAAAGCATAAGGCAAAACAATATCGTTACAGAGCTCAGAATATGTCCCGTTTTTTTCACCGCAAAATAGAATGTCGACGGCAGACCGAGCAACATCATAGTAGCCGTGGTATTTCTGTATTTGCAAAAAATAACGGAAAAATCTTCCAAAAATCTCTCGAGGTTCAGATAATAGAACCTCAGAGTCATAAACGCCGCAAAAAGTGCCGCCGCATACAGAATCGCCATATATCTCGCGCCGACATCATATTTTTTTTCGCAGGTTATATAGGCTTTGGCAATTATATACACACACAGCATTCCTAACCCGAGACCGGCAATATAATAGAGCGAGGTGTAGCTTGCAACGTCCATTATAGTGGTCGCGCCGAGCCCTCCCAGCACCGTCGCAAACGACACCATAATAAGCGGTATCAGGTTGCCTCCCGCCTTAAACGGTTTGGCATAGACAGCGAGGTGCATCAAAAAACAGCCGATTATCGCGGCAATCTCATAGCTGTACTGTACCAACATAACGTCATATTTTCTAAAAAATACGACCGACATCATACTGAGTACCAGTATAGGAAAAAGTGACGCCAGCAAATCGCTGCAAAAAACAAGGAAGAGGCAGAGCACCACGGTGACAACCGTCATTCCCTGCTCTACATTGACGATTGAGTAAACAGCCGCCAACGCAAAAATTAACGAGAAGTAGTAGGGGCTGTTCCATACGGATTCAAAGCTCAAGCTCTCCCTGTATTTCAGGATACCGCCTTGCTCTGCGACCTGCGGTATCGCCTTATTTTGTACGTTTACATTTTTCAAACCAAAATACCTCATAAAGCTGTGTATATATTGTAACACGATTCTATATTTTACCTCTCATATGATTTTTTGTCAAATCAAATATTTTTTCGATGCCTCTTCCTTATTCCCTTATTCCCAAGTTTATTCGTGTTGTTCTTATGTTTTTTGTATACTTAAACCGTAAGCGTTCAATAGTATAAGGTCTTGAATAATTAAGCAATGTAAGCTGTAAACCGCTCATCCTCGGTAAAAAATAAATGATTTTAGTCCGAGAAGCTTTTTGCACCGAAATTAAACGAAAATGACAAAAATATTTCTCAGACTAAAATCATCTTTAGCGGGAGTTAGTTTGCGAATTTACCTACTGTTCTTCCCGAGCTGACAGCTTAGCTTGTTCCAGCATCTTTCTGCGCTCTCTCATTTCTTTTCTTTTTCTGCGTATATAGTCCTCTATTATGATGAGAAGAAGTAACAGCAGCCATAACCACCACCAAAAATACAATACCGACTCTTCGCCGGCTATAGCCGACCCGATTGGAGTTATTGCTTTATCGGGCTTTCTTTTATTATAAGTCGGCACATATTCCTTCTCCGGCTTTTCTTTCGGCTTCTTCTGCGGTTTAGCCTTAGTACCTGCTTTCTCTATCTTGGTTTTCGATTTCCCGTCATCTTTCTCAGGAGTAACGGGCTCTTCGGTTTTCGCAGGAATAACGACTCTTTCTTCTTCTTTGCTCCACTGTGCCTTGAGAGTAACATCGCTGTCAGGCATAATAAATGTATCGCCTGAATGATATGTCTCTCCCTTGCCGTCTATCTTCCAGCCGGTAAATTCATAGCCTTTTCTCTCCAACGTTTCGCTGCCTTTTACCGTCACGAGAAGTCCCGACGTATATTTTGTGTTGTCAACCGGCGCCTTTCCCTCAGCGTCGTCGGCATTCTTATCGTAGACAACATTATAATACATAATCGAACCCGGAGGTGTGATCGGCGGCGTCACTGTCGGAGGAGTGGTTGGCGGAGTTACTATCGGAGGAGTAGGCGGAGTTATCGGTGGGGTCGGAGGCGTAGGTGGCGTTATCGGCGGGGTTACCGGCGGCACTACTGGTGGGGTTACCGGCGGCACTACCACAGCAGTCCACTTTGCATAT
>JBHAFL010000075.1:0-17110 GCA_041856085.1 Anaerovoracaceae bacterium
CTCCACGTCAGCCTTAGGGTCGCTCTCGGCGAAGCCCAGCTCCTGAGCCTGCTTGAGAGCCTCGCTGTAGCTCAGCCCCCCCTCTGTCATCTTGGTTAGGATGAAGTTCGAAGTACCGTTTACTATTCCCATAACCTCAGTGAAACGATTCCCCGAAAGTTGCCCTTTTATGGCGGTCAGAACAGGTATGCCGCCGCCGACAGACGCCTCATAGAGAAAGCTTACCTTATTTCGCTTCGCAGCCTTATTCAACTCGTCCCACGATTCCGCGATAGCCGCCTTGTTAGCCGAAACCACATGCTTACCGGCATCCATAGCCCCTATCATATATTCCGTAGCCGGCTGAATACCTCCCATAGTCTCTACCACGCAGTCTATGCTATCATCTGAAAAAATATCATCTATTTTGTCCGTGTAAAGTTCCTCGGGGAGACCGCTTTTCAGGCTGCGGGAAAAAATCTTCAAAACCTCTATCTCCGCCCCACATCTCTCAGTTATTATATCGGCGTTATCCCTCAATATTCGATATGTGCCGCCGCCTACCGTTCCGAAACCAAGTATCGCCACATTCAGTTTTTTCAATTTATTCAACCTCCCGTTATAACTTAAACGCTAAAAACATATATCCTGCCAAATTGACAAAATCGCTCTATATTCAAAAAATCACATCGTGATTATAAACATAAAATATCGGACAAGTGAAAACCGGCATCTATCTCGACAATTATCCTGCCCGATTACTTACTACGGCGTTATTTTCGAAAATGGTCATCTATCCCGACAGATGAAGATTATACACTAAAATAATACAAATGTCTTTAATTAACCTACATTTTTTCAATGTTTCTATTTGTTTTTTTATTATTTCAATTTACAATCGTTATTTATTTTTATTATTCTGCTCACTTTAGTTTACTTTTTTATTAGTTTTAGCCCGTAGTTTTCATCATTTCCGCAGTTTTTATTATTTTATGATGAAATATCGAGAGAAATTTGATAAAATAACAAATCAGGTGAAATCTGAACATTGATAAAATACAAAAATCATAACTATAACCATGATAACATTTATATCGTACATATCCATACAAAGAACAAAAAATAAATTATTGTAATTCAAAGACGATATGAATCGCTATAAAATACAACAAAATCCAAATTAAGAACAGGAGAAAAAATATGTCCTTACACATAGTGCTCGTAGAACCCGAAATCCCGCCTAACACCGGCAACATCGCGAGAAGCTGCGCCGCTACAAGCAGTGTGCTGCACTTAGTTAAGCCGCTCGGATTCTCAATAGACGATAAGACGCTTAAGCGTGCCGGTCTCGACTACTGGCAGTACGTCAAATTAGAAGTACACGAGTCGCTCGATGATTTTATGAGCAAATACGGCTCGGGCGGTACGAATCCGCACAGGCTTTTCTTAGCTACCACTAAAGGCGGTAATATATACACTGATTTCAAATACGAAGACGAGGATATGTTTCTCTTCGGCAAGGAAACCGCAGGGCTTCCCCGTCCGTTCATCGCCGAGCACAGCGAAAATGCGATAAGAATACCTATGAGCAGCGACACGAGACTTCGCTCGTTTAACCTGTCGAACTCCGCCAACATAATACTCTTCGAAGCGCTCAGACAGCTCGGATTTCCGGAGCTTGAGTAGCTGACACGCCCTTGCTTTTTTTCTTTAATAAGCCCTAATTGTGTTGACTGACACGCCGGATTCCTTTGCAAGTTCTTCCTGCGCCATTCCGCAACGCATTTCGCAAGCCGAGTCCGTATTTTACACAGTGTGTGAAGCCTTACTTAGATATAATGGTCTGTAAGTGTGGAAGAACATTTTCCCCCGTGCACCCTTTTCCTGCCCATAAACGCGGTGGCGTCTCCATAGCTGAAAAACAGATATTTTTCTCTCACAGCCTCCTCATAGACCTTGAGTACCTCTTCCCTGTCGTAGAGTGCGCTCACAAGCATAATAAGAGTGGATTTCGGAAGATGAAAGTTTGTTATGAGGCAATCTATTATCTTAAACCGATAGCCGGGGTAAATGAATATATTCGTGTTACCCGAGCCCGACTTAACTAAGTATGCAGAGGTTTCCTCATCGTAGTACGCCGCAGACTCCACCGTTCTCGTAGAGGTAGTCCCGACCGAAACAATTCTCCCGCCCGATTTAACAGTATCGTTTATCGCATTCGCAGCCCCCGAATCAATAAAATACTCCTCAAAATGCATATGATGCTCTTCAACCTTGTCGACCTTAACCGGTCTGAACGTGCCTATTCCCACGTGCAAAGTTACATAAGCCGTCCTGACGCCTTTTTCCTCGGCTTTTTTCAGGAGTTCCTCGGTGAAATGAAGCCCCGCGGTAGGTGCGGCTACAGAGCCTTCTATCTTCGAGTATACGGTCTGGTACCTTTCTTTGTCCTCGCTCTCGTTCGCTCTTCCTATATAGGGCGGCAGCGGCATCTGTCCTATTTCTTCGAGCCTCTCCATAAACACACCCTCATAATAGAACTTCACTATCCTCGTGCCGCCGTCCGAATTGCCGACAATCTCCGCCCTTAGCAGCTTGCCGTCGGGAAAACCCGACTTGGTGCCGCATTGCGATATGCCGGAGAACACAACGCTGTCGCCGACTTTCAGTCTCTTGCCGGGTTTCACAAGGGTTTCCCACTTATCGCCGTCTATTCTCTTCGAGAGTAAAAACTCGACCTTGGCGCCCGTTCCCTCTTTAACACCGAAAAGTCTCGCCGGGAGCACCTT
This sequence comes from Anaerovoracaceae bacterium, assembly GCA_041856085.1. Taxonomy (GTDB): domain Bacteria; phylum Bacillota; class Clostridia; order Peptostreptococcales; family Anaerovoracaceae; genus RUG754. The sequence continues at coordinate 2,769 of JBHAFL010000075.1, forward strand.
GCTGTTATTCAGCACCATACAGTCGCCTGCCTCGAGGTAGTCCAATATGTCAAAAAAATGTCTGTGCTCTATATTTCTGTCGTCCATATTGACGGCGAGCAGCCTGCATCCGTCTCTACGCTCAGACGGACGCTGCGCAATAAGCTCCTCCGGCAATATATAATCAAAATCAACAATGTTCATATTTTTTAGTTTCTCTCATTAACATAGTTATCATAATTTATTGTAATATTTTTTTAAAATCGCTATTATTTATGAAAACTATAAAATACTCTATGCTATTAAGTTTTAATTCTATCTGTAATTCTATCCGATTTAGTATTTTACGCTTAAATTATTCCTGAACTTATGAAATCAATTATATTCTTAAGTCATATTATACATATTTATGTTTATGTCTATATATATCTATCATGTATGCCTATAATCTATGTTTATCTGATATGTGCAGCTTATAAGGTCAGGGGATTTAATTTATTGCTTTGCAAGGGTACATGCCGCTTATATTTTTAGCTGTAAATACTCTTCCGTGGAGTTGCCGTCTCCACCCTCCCCGGACGCATATTCAGCGTCTGAATTTTCCGCATTCTCAGGATATTCAATTCCGAAATGCCTATATCCGTCCCGGCTGACCATTCTGCCTTTTTGAGTTCTATAAAGAAGCCCCGACTGAATAAGGAACGGCTCGTGAACGTCCTCTAATGTTACGCGTTCCTCGCCGATAGACGCAGCTATGGTGTCAATCCCGACAGGTCCTCCGTCAAAACGCTCTATTATAGTCATAATAAGCTCCCTGTCAAGTCGCTCAAGTCCCAAATTATCTACGCCGAGAGCCTCAAGTCCGTCACGGGTTATAGCTATATCTATATTCCCCGTACCGCTCACCTGCGCGAAATCCCTTATTCTCTTAAGCATACGGTTAGCCACTCTCGGCGTCCCTCTGGAACGCTTAGCCATCTCATCGAGCGAGTTCTCGTCGATTCCTACGCCCAGTATATTCGCAGAACGTTTTAATATCAGCTTAAGCTCGTCGGGATTATATAGCTCGAACTTGCCTATAACGCCGAACCTGTCTCTGAGCGGCGCTGACAGCGAACCTGCTCTCGTAGTCGCCCCGATAAGGGTAAACTTGGCTAAATCAAGCCTTATGGAGCGTGCGGACGGTCCTTTGCCGATTATTATATCCAGTGCGTAGTCCTCCATAGCCGAATAGAGAACTTCCTCAACCGAGCGATTAAGCCTGTGTATCTCGTCGATAAATAGCACGTCGTTATCGTTAAGGTTGGTGAGTATAGCAGCTAAATCCCCCGCACGCGCTATCGCCGGCCCTGAGGTTACCTTGATATCCACTCCGAGCTCGTTCGCGATTATGCCCGCCAGAGTTGTTTTGCCGAGCCCTGGAGGGCCATAAAAAAGTACGTGGTCAAGAGGCTCGTTTCTCTGTTTAGCCGCCTCGATGAATATCTTAAGGTTATCTTTAACAAGCTGCTGCCCGATATAATCGTCGAGCAGCTTCGGTCTTAACCCTGTCTCCTGCCTTGATTCGCCTGTGTATGAAGTTGTACTTGTAATTCTGTCTTCCTGCATTAAACTGCTCCTAAAAAGGTCATTATTTCTTACTTCTATTTTTCTCAAAAAACACTTATGTACTATTTCGTTTTTTTGAGCAACCGTTATGCATTTTTTCGGTTTTGCTTAAACAAATGTTATGGACTATTTCAGTTCTTTTTGAGAAACTGTTATAGACTGTTTCTGTTCTGCTCGAACAAATCTTACAGACTTTTTCGGTTCCTGCCGAGCAATTGTTTAGCGCTTTTGGGTGAGGCTTTTTCAAAAAACTAAGCCTTTTAAGCTCTTTTGCTTATTTCTGTTAAAACAGATTTTTAAGTGCTTTTTTGATGTATTCTTCCGAGCTTAGTCCCTCTTCGTTTATGTGAGACACCGCCGCGAAAGCCTCCTGTCTGGTATAGCCGAGCGATACGAGCGCAGAGACGGCCTCCGTCCTTGAATCTGTATCCGTTTCCGTTGAATCCGCCGCAGCCGATAAAGTCATAGGGATATCCCGACCGCTCTCAATGCGTCCTATCCTATCCTTAAGCTCCACAACAAGTCTCTCGGCGGTCTTTTTACCTACGCCCTGCGCCTGAGAAACTGCCTTTATGTCGCCGAAAGCGATAGCCTGCTTAAGCTGCTCGAGCGGCATCGAGCCGATTATGGCCATCGCGCCTTTTGGCCCGATTCCGGACACACCCGTAAGTAAATTAAAGAACTCGAGCGACTCTCCGTTATGAAAGCCGTAAAGGCTCATATTATCCTCTCTGACTATCATCCTGGTATACACCTGTACCTCGTCGCCCTCGGTATGCTTATAAAACGGCGAGCCCTGTGGAATGAATATCTCGAATCCTATCCCCGAGCCCGTCTCCACGACTATGCCGTTTTCGAACTGCATAGTATATGTACCTTTAATATATCTTATCATATTAACTCCATATTTATTAACTTCAAATTTATATTTTAGTTAAAGCATATTTTTAACTAATAATATAGCTGCTGATTCGCGATATAAATCGTTCTGTAAATAATCGTCACACAACACGCCACACTATGCTCCGATATATTCTATAGTATGTATAGAACTTAACTTAGCATGGCATAATCTAATCTAACCTAATTAATCTAATCTAACCTAATATAGTATAATATATTGTTTTATATCAATTATATAATGGAATCTAATGGAACCTGTTTAATTCTAACAGATTATTAAATTCACATCAGATTAAAAAATACTTCGGCAAGTTTTAATAGGTGATGCGGCTCATACCCCACTATATCCCGCGTCTTATTCTAAGCTCTCTCCTCGCATGGCAGCCTGCCGTGTGTCCGTGGCAGATTGCCGCCGCGAGCGCGTCCGCCGTGTCGTCGGGCTTAGGCACTTTTTCGAGATTCAGGATAGTCTTGACCATGTGCTGCACCTGCTTTTTTTCGGCTCTTCCGTAACCGACGAGCGCCTGCTTAATCTCAAGCGGCGTGTACTCGCTTATGCTAATACCGCTCGCTTCGCACGCCAAAAGCGCGACGCCTCTTGCCTCGCCTACCATTATCGCCGTCTTGGCGTTGTCGTTAAAATACAGCTCCTCAACCGAAGCCTCGTCGGGTCTGTACCTCTCAATGACGTCCGACAGCTCGCTGTACAGTTTCATCAGGCGCTCAGGCATCGGTCTGTCCTTATCCGTTAAGATGGAATCATAAGCGACAACCTTAAACCGGTTGCCCTCAATCTCTACTATGCCCCAGCCCATAATCGCATATCCCGGGTCAATTCCTATTATTCTCATAAAAAAAGTATATCATAGTGAACATTTGTTTGTCTATATGTATTTTTATTCATATTTACTATTTAATCATTGATTTTTTTGCTTAAATATGTTAGAATTCCGGCTGTACAGGAAGTACAAAGTATAAAATTTCATAATTAATTTAATGTATTAAAGTTTTTATAGGAGTAGACTTATGCGTTATTCGAGACAAAATAAGATTTTAGAAATAATCGGACGTGAAGAAATCGACACACAGGAAAGGCTTGCTTCCATTCTCAGGTCTGAGGGCTATGACGTCACTCAAGCCACTATCTCAAGAGACATTAAAGAGCTGCAGCTCGTCAAGACTCTTTCCTCCTCAGGCAACTATAAGTACGCGGTCAATAAATCAAACGACCTTCCCGTGACCGAGAGGTTCGTCAAAATATTCAAGCAAACCGTCATCTCCGTCGATTCCGCGGAGAACCTTATAATAATCAAGACTCTTCCGGGCTGTGCCAACGCGGCGGGCGAAACAATCGACACCTCCAATATGATGCACGTCAAGGGCTCCATTGCCGGAGACAACACGCTTCTCATCATAGTGGACAGCAAAGAAAACGTCCCTGAGCTGCTCGAGGAGTTTAACAACCTCATCAGAGACATTCAGAAAGAAGAATTCGATGATTAACCACATCAGTATCAGTAATTTCGCCACAATCGAAAATACTGAGGTTGAGTTTAAGGATGGACTTAATATCATCACCGGTGAAACCGGCTCGGGTAAATCTATCGTGATAGACGCTATCAGCCTTGCTCTCGGGAGACGGGCTGATTTGTCGTGCATAAGAGCGGGCAGAGATAAGGCTAAGGTTCAGCTTACCGGCGAACTTGACGGCGAAGATATAGTTATTTCGAGAGAGGTCTCGTCAAACGGGCGAAACCTCTGCAAGCTTAACGGCGAAATAGTGCCGCTGTCCAAGCTGAACGAATTCACCGTCAAGCTCGCCGATATACACGGACAGTACGACAATCAAACCCTGCTTAATCCCGATTATCACATCGAGCTCATAGATATGTACCGTGCAGGCGACCTGGAGCCTCTAAAATCCGCGGTGAAACGCGATTACTCCGTCTTTTCTTCGCTCAAGTCTTCCCTGATCAAACTGCTTAACGACTCTAAAGAAAACGCCCGCAAAAAAGACTTTTACAGATTCGAAATCGACGAAATCGACAAGGCTGACCTCAGAATAAACGAAGATGAGGAGCTCTCCGAAACCGTCGCTATCCTCGAAAACAGCGAGCGCATATTCTCCGGAATTCAAAAGGCCGCCGCCGCTCTCAGCGAAGACGGTGCGGTTTTAGACCTGCTGTCGGCTTCTAAGCCGTCAATCGACGGTCTTTCGTCTTTTTCAAGAGAGCTGTCCGCACTTTCGGAGGAGTACGGCGATGTTTACTACAGATTGGAAGAACTTGCCCAAAAACTCGAAAGGCTCAAGGACGGTATCAGCTTCTCGCCTGTCGATCTTGACAATGCGATAGCCCGCCTCAATCTCATAGATAACCTTAAAAAAAAATACGGCGGCACCATCGAGGATATTCTGTCCTACAGAGAAAGCCTCGGGGCTAAGCTCCACCTCATTGAGAATTGCGGCGAAGAAGAACTGAGGCTAAAAAAAGAGCTCGTCGACGCAAAAAACGCCCTCCTGCTTTCGTGTGCGGATTTGACAAATAAACGAAAAATCATTGCAGAGGAGCTCAAGCAAAAAATTTTTTCCGAGCTGCTGGATTTGAACTTTCCGAACGCACAGCTTGAAATCGACGTCAGCCCATTAGAGCAACCCTCCGAAAACGGGATTGATAAGGTCGAAATACTTATTTCGGCAAACAGGGGCGAACCGCCTAAGCCTCTCTATAAGGTTGCCTCGGGCGGCGAAATGTCCAGAATAATGCTCGCGTTCAAAAAAATCATCAGTTCCTACGATATGATTCCCACTCTCATATTCGATGAGATTGACAACGGGATATCAGGAGTCACCGCATCCATTGTCGCCAAAAAACTAAAAGAAATATCCGACAGGCATCAGATTATTTGCATAACCCATCTTCCGCAGATTGCGGCTTCCGGCAGACACAACTATCGAATCTGCAAAGAAAGCGACGAACACTCCACATATACTAAAATCATACCGCTCAGCTCAGACGAAAAAGTCAGAGAGATAGCCGGACTGCTCGGCGGCAGCAACGTTACCGAAACTACTCTTAAATCGGCGAGCGAGCTTATAGCTTCGTCCCAAGGCTGAGAATAATGCACAAGCAGACCGAAGATAATTCGCGTACAGCGGCAGACAAGCCCAATAAGGCTTCGTGACCGGGCGATTATTGACGATAAATTGAAATTAGTATATAATATCAGCATATATAATATAAAAAGCTACCCGATATTTCAAAAAACAGAGGTCAAACAATATGGTAGAAGATAGGGCGGCGGCCTTTCTCAGAAAACTCAATATAAAAAAGCACCCGCTCGGAGGTTTTGACAGAACCGACACTTTTGACAACTTCAAGGAGCTCATACTTTTATATGAGGATATCATCGAGGAATACAGAGCCCGTGAAGAGGAAACTGAAGAGGCTCGACAGAAGCTTATAAAACAATTTGAAGATAAGCTTCGGGATTCTGAAAATACGGCGTTTATGCTTCGTCAGGAAAGAGGCGAGCTCGAGCAGCTGAGGTCGGAGTCCGAGCAGCTTAAGTCGGAGGTCGAGCAGCTTCGCCATGAGCTTGAGCTTATGACCTCCGAAAACCTCAGTCTGAGAGCAAGCAATACCCGGCTGTCGTCCGAATTGAAGCAAGCCGACGCTTCACATAATGACGCGCTGATTAAACAAAAATACGACAGCATTAAGGATTACAGCGGCAATCTTCTCTCTAAAGTCAAAGAAAAAGCCGAGGCATACCTGTCCTCCGCCAAAGAAGAGAGCGAACTGATAAGAGAGAGCGCTATCGCCGAAAAAGCGGAGCTTCTTAAAACCGCTAACGATGAAATTCTGCGGAGAAGAGCCGAGCTCGCCTCCGAGATTTCAACCTTACAAAACGAGCATAGAATGGTTCTCTGCGCTCTACAGATAATAAGCGAGCAGCTCGGGAATATGCTTGAAAGCACCGAGGATTTCTCCGATATGAATATCCTGCTCTAAACCCCATATTCCCCCCATGAACCGCTCCAAAAATCCGCCCGCCGGAATGAAGCTAACCCCTTTCGTCAGACAAAAGCTCTGATGAAAGGGGTTTTTTATCGGATATTTTCTTGTCAGCTTACTTTTATGTCCAATGTGGCATAAAGCGTTTCCAGATTCCCGCTGTCGTTATATAGCTGTCCCGCATAATAAATGAATATATCCTGCTCTCCCTTTTCCAAAGAATATTCGTTATATTTAACGTAATCGGTGATATCCATGGTTTTGCCGTTAGACAACCTTGCCACTACTTTCATTCCCTTAGGATTAAATTTTTCTCCCGCTTTATAGCTTAATTTTTTCGGCTTTGATTTTATCTCTATTGATTTAATTTTGCTTCCGAGCGCCATCATATGAGCGGAGTCATTTTTGAAATAAATTGTGCCGTACTCGTCGGCTATCGGGCTGCATATCGCATATTGAGCCTGCGCTCCCGACGGTGTGAAAAGCACGGGCGCGCAGCTGTAGGTTTTCTCTGAGGCGCCCTCTTTTATCACCTCGACCGACGGCGAAATGATTTCTTTCTGTCCCGGCTTATCCTTAAGATATCTCAGCTTCCCCGGAGTCATATTTTCAAAGAAATATACATACACATAGCCGTCCTCTTTTTCATAGGCGGTCGTAACCAGGCCGCTTGTCTGAGGATATCCCATACAAGGCGCCTTATATGCTATCTCCCATTTTTCCAAATCTATAACGGTGATGTTATGACCTCCGTATTTACCGAACTGCGAAACTCCCGACACGCCGATATATGCTCTTCCGTTATAAACCGCCGGCGTAGATGTGCTCATTCCCCCTATTTCAAGCTCCCTGACATCTTCTATCTTACCTGCCCCTGTGACTCTGACCGAATAAAAGCTCCCGCCCTTGGTTGTGAAATAATATCGATTCGTCTTCTTATCATAGGATATGTTGCTTCTAATATCACATTTCAGGTTTTCAGCCATACTGAGTATCTTGCCGGTTTTCGGCTCTATGCATAGAAGCTTGGAGGTGTTAGAAGTGTATCCCGACTCTCCGTCGTCGGTTCCCACCAATATGAAATTTTCAGATGCATATGCCCCCGCCCAATAGAATCCGCCTTTGTTGGTATAGAGCCATTTCGCCTGCTGCTTTTCCGTTCTTTTTTTTGGATTTTTATCCTTTATCGGCACACAGACAAAATTGGCGTCGCGAGTTTCCGAATTCCAGAAGCCGGTATAAACATATCCGTCACTGTAGGCTATAGGGCTGTTAGGCTGCCCGCCTAACTTATCCTTATAAATCCATTTTGACTTCAGCGTCTTGGCGTCAAACGCCTGTATCCTGCCCTCTGAAAGACCGACGAATATCATACCCTCCGCATATGTCGGGGGAATAATGCTGAAGTTTGAGTTTCCGACCATCTTGCCTGATTTGACGATTTCTCCACTTACGGCGTCCATCTTAAGAATTTTAGAGCCCTGATTAAAATACAGATAGCCTCCCTTAAGAATAGGAGAGCCTATCGCCTCGGTATCGAAGCCCTCCCCCGCCTTATTAGCCCAAAAAAGCGCCGCCGTCTCCGAGCTGTTCGGTATAGGGCTCGAAACTACGGCGTTATGCGACGAGTTCCCCCTAAAATTCGGCCATTCACTCTTTATCACCTTGCCCGGATTCGCCGCAAAAGCCGCGCCGAACGATGATAAGACCATAATTGCCGCCATTGTCGTAATCATTATTGATTTTTTAATTTTCTTTTTCATTGCAGTTTTCTCTCCCTTTCTTCAATATTGACCTGCCGTTTGATTTTTTTCGTCTCTGCTTTTTCAAGTCATAATACAGAGCTCTCATCTTGTTTCTCTTTTCAGAGGTAATCTCGTGATTGCTGTATTTCACCTCCTCATATATTTTTTTCGCAGCTTTTAGCTTATCGCCGTCAAGGCTGTATTTTCTGCCCGCCTTATCTATGCGGTACATCATTGCCAATATGGCACGCTTATTGTCGTCCGCTCTTATATCCCTAAGCGAATATGTGCGACCCGCGCGCTTACGCCCTTTCAGCAATTTTAGCAGCCTGAATGCAAAATACACAAATAAAAGAATCAACAGTATGAGCATTATGGACGCAGTCCTGTTTATCTCCCCCTCCTTGTTGACAAGGGTATTATGCTTCCGCTTTTCCGGCTTCGTCATTTCAACCCTCTCACTTTCGGCGCGCACGCCGGAGTATGAAATACTGCCGTCGCTTTTCATCACGCCTATATATCTCGGAGTCGCTTCAAACGGTACCCAGCCAATTCCGTCCTCGTAATATTCCGCCCACGTATGGTATGCCGACTGTGTGAGTTCGATAACCTCGTTCGCCCCTTTTCCCTCGACGTCCTTGTCTGTGACAAGATATCCCTCGGCAAAACGCGCCGGGATGCCGTAATATCTGAACACCGCAGCCGCCAAAGTCGAAAAATGTATGCTGTACCCTCGTTTGTTTTTCAAAAAATCCGCGATAAAATCTCCGTTATCCGCGCTGTATATTACCGTTTCGTCATATTCGAATTCCTTAACGCTTTCAAGTATTATCTTTTTAATCTCAGAAACGGACGGGAGTTTTCCGGAATCGGGCGAAGGCTCTTTCCCGAGGAATTTCGTTATACAATCCGTCGTCTCTTCCGGCAAGTCGGTGTAATTCTCCCTGCAAAAAATCCTGTAATTATATTCACTTCTCAAAAAATCCGCGCACGAAGCCTCGCTCTGCATATCCGCCAGTTTTTTTTTCATATCCGTAACGGATGCTGCGAAATAATCTGTCGCAGTGAAACGGTACTCCGAGCTTTCTTCGGGTTCGCCCGACGTATAGCAGGAGTCTCCGATATAGTCTGTGCTTTTCGCGTCAAGCCTCACCGCTTCATACGGGAGATAAAAATATTTTTTATTGCAGCCCGTGTTTTCGATTTTAATCAGATTTTCTTCGGCCTCGGGCTTAATGCACTTCACTGCGCGCGACGGTATTTGCCGCCCGTCAAAACCGGCGCCGTGTAATTTCAAAAAAATATCATTGTATGTGATGAGCTTTTCAGGAGATAAACGGGACCACCCCCCGCCATTGTAGCTTTCCCCTACGAAGCCTCTAAGGTAGTATGGCTGCGGCTTCTGCATTCTGATATTGAGCGCCGCCTCGTTCGTATGACCGAGTCCCGCCTTTGCCTCAAAATTGCCCTCGCATATTGGCTCTCCCTTATCGTACCTCACGGCTTCGACAGCCTCCTTAAAATATGCCGCCGTCTCTCTCAGCCTGTCTTCCGCGCGTCCGATTACATTCAGCGGATAAAGCGCCCCCGCGAGAGTCGAAAAAATCAGAATAAAGCACAGAGCCGCAATGCCGAAGCTTCTCTTTTTAAGAAATATCGCCGCAATCGCCCATATAATCAAAGCCGACCCCAAGAATAGCGCTGCGATAAATGGAGCGAACGGCTTACCGTCGTCTTTGAAAAATTCGTGTATAACGGGCTCTTTCAGCATATTTCTTATGATAATTTTGTTCAGAAGCTCGGAAAGATTTTTACCGAGCGAAAGCATATCCCCCGTCAGCAGATAACCCGCTCCCGCAATAATGAAGCCTGCGGCTGCCAACGCGCATACGAGCATAAGAATATCCGCCGGAAGTTTTTTTTGCTTATCATATTCTATTGAACAGTCTTTCAAAGTCTTCAATTTTACCATCCACATAAGCCACCCTCGAAAACATTTTTTCTCGGGTATCTTCATAATATTGCCTGAGGCACGCCTCGCCGGACGAAACAGGTCTTGAAGAAAGCAGCTCTCCGAGGCAGTTTTTCAGTTCCGAAATGCCCGAAATCTCCCAATACGTCATCGTATTATTCTCACTGTCCCGCCATGCTATATGATGACCGATCCCCTCGTCCAGAAGCGCTTCGGACAGCGACAGCGCCGCCGTAACCGTATCCTTTGCTTTTAACTTGAGCTCTTCTCCATCTAAATCGAAGCCCGTCTCCATTAAAATAAGCACGGAGTTTTTGACAGGAAAGCTCCCCTCCCTCACAAGAAGCGAGTCCAATTTGTTGGAGAGCTTCCAGTGCACTCCTTTCAAACTGTCGCCCCGCACATATTCCCTTACGGAGAATACCTCGCTCATGTCAAAGCCTGATTTTATCGGCGAATATACGCTCCCGTCCAAATCGAGAAGCGACGACAAGCCTCCCTTTACCTCCACAGGATATGTTTCAGGCATAATCAGCAGCGCGCCCGAAAATTTTCTCAGTCGGTTTTCGACCCTGATTCTGTAATTACCCGGGTAAGGAGAATTGATTTTAATTTTCGCCGCATTCATACCTTTCATAACGACCCCGCTTCCCAAGCATATCGTCCCCGTTTCGATATCCCCCGTAAGCCTGTTCTCTATGCTCATACGGTATTGCAGCACGCAGGGAAACAGACGTCCGTCGTCTCTGAGACTTACCTCAATAAGCCGCTTATCAAGTGCCTTAATATCAAGCTCCGCCCTTTTAGCCGCTCTTTTTTCATATATCGAGACCGCCGATATCGAAATAAGCAGAGAAATAACAATAAGTGCCGTCATCTATTCCTCCGGAGTTGAATTTAATATGTCCATAAGAATTTCGTTTGCTTCCGTTTCGGCGATTCTCGCTTTAGCGTTCAAAATCAGCCTGTGAGCGCAAACCTCTGTAAAAACAGACCTTATGTCAGCCGGCACGACATAATCTCTGCCGGCGAGATATGCGCTCGCCTTAGCCATCCTGTTTAACGCTATGGCGCCTCTCGGGCTTATCCCGAGCATTATCATCGGATTATTTCTCGTCGCACCGGTGAGCAGGGTAATATATCTCAGAATTTCGTCCGAAGTATATACCGCCTCCGTATCCTCCTGCATTTTTATTATATCGTCTGCGCCGGCCACTGCCGTCACATTGTCCAGCGGGTTTACGGTCTGCCTGTCCCGGAGAAGCTCCATCTGACTGTCAAAGTCCGGATATCCCATACTCACCCTTATAATAAACCTGTCCATTTGCGCCTGAGGCAGCAGCTGGGTGCCCGCACCGCCCGCAGGGTTCTGTGTGGCGATTACCGTGAACGGCTTTTTCAGAGTATGAGTCTTACCGTCGACCGTAGCCTGTCCCTCCTCCATTACCTCAAGCAGCGCGGATTGCGTTTTTGCCGAGGTTCTGTTGATTTCGTCAGCTAAAAAAATATTTGCGAAAACGGCGCCCTCGATGTAATCGAAGCTTCCGCTTTCTTTTCGATACATATTAAAGCCCACAATATCCGAGGGCACCACGTCAGGTGTGAATTGAAGCCTCTTAAACTCGCCCGTCATAGCCCTGCTTAATGCGAGGGCGAGCGTCGTTTTGCCGACGCCCGGGATATCCTCTATCAGGATATGACCTTTGGCAAGCATCGCCATAAAAACTTTCTCTATTATGTCATCCTTTCCCCTTATTACCTTTTTTAATTCATCCAAAATCAGATTGGTTTTATTTTTTGTCATCATCTCACCTTTACCGTTTCCGTATATATTTTATCTTACCAGTCTCCGTCATATTGACCGAGCCTGCCGTAAGTGCCTCCCGTCACCTCATAGCCGGATATATCCTTGCCGTAGGCTAAGGTAAATCTCACCCTCACGACGTCGCCGTCCTGCACGAAAGCTTTATTAAATCCATAGGAAGAATACAGCCCGTTTATGCTGTACATCCATCCCGAACCCTGACAAAAATCAAACTCGCCGAGACAGTCTATGCTCTCATAATTATTTTCGTCGAATATCAGTGCGTCTTCCGTTATGAAAGCTTTTAGGTCATCAGGTATTTTGTATCCCTTTATCATATTCTTTTTCGAGATTTTCGCCAGATAAAAGCCCTCGTCAAGGGTGCCGACATAAGAGCAGGAATAACCGTTTGCCTCCAGGAAATCTACCAGCGCGTAGCTCAGAGGTATCCCCGGCTCGATTTCTATTTCGGTCGGCGCGATAAAATATTTTTTGCCTATGGTGCCGCCCTCAAGGCTCATTATAGCCTTACCCTTGCCCGACTTGTAATACAGCGTATAGGTCTTTTTGACTGTATATTGATATTTATCCTTTATTTTGATTTCGACGGTGTTCGCACCCGCGCCGAGCGTGGTTCTGTAGGTCTGCCTGTCCATCTCGCCGACATAGTCGGCAGGCTCGCCATTTACCCTGACCTCGGCATTATTATATGAGAGCGGTTTCCCCCTGTAATCCGTAAGCCATACGTCAAAGTTAATTATCGGGTTGTTATACACTCCCATATCCTTTAGATTCGTATGTATCAGAGGCTCCTTGCCCTTAGGGGTGGAGCCCTCCGGCCTCACATAATCTATTTTTTTAATATAGACCTGAGAGTTGCCGTCGGCGTCAATATATTTTACCTGTATTATGGTGGTCCCCGTGGTGCTCAGCATCAGGCTGTATATGCCGTTCACCGCCTGAACCGCCGTATCCGAGCCCACTCCGGTAACGCACTTGACATATATGATTTTTTTTTCGTCATCTATCCCGACCTCGTCCAAAAGCGAGCTCACGGTTACGCTTTCTTCCACTAAGATATCCGCCGGGTCATCAGTGAATTCACTTTCTTCACTTTCGCCTTTTACAGGCTTGCCGTCATTGTCTGAATTCTCCTTATCGGCTTTATTACCATCGTCCCTTTTGTTATTTTCGTTATTATGCTCTTTCGACTCGCTATGCTTCGTACTTTCTTTTTTTTGTTCTTTGTTATCCTTAGTCTCCGCGTCAGTCTTTCGTTTCGGTTTCTCGGGTTCGCCGGCGGATTCAGCCGTTTCAAGATTACCCGTATTTCTAATATTGAGGCCGTCTACGCTCACCCTCTCCGCCGCGAAAGACGCGCTAAGTTCAGGTATATCTGAAACGAGACCGTCATCGTACGCCTCTTTTTTCAGTCCCGCCGCGCTGTACCACGAAAGAGAAGCGAACGAAAAAAGAAGTATGATAACCGCAATTAAACTCTTTTTAGCTTTAGGCACAGTTCCCCCCTCCCTTCGTTTATAACAAAAAATCGTATGCCATCATTGACATACGAGCATCAAAATCGCAATAATACAGCTGTGGTGATGGCACAAACTGAAGAAAATTGTGTATCTGACTTATCCGACTAAAACATATCTCGGCTTCACAGTGACCTACTCGTGAGGATTTTCACCCCGTTCCACAATCGCTGCAGAGCAGCGACTCTCTTCGACGCTATAAAATTTTAATATCCTACGTGTTTTATTATAAGCTATTTCACGTTTTTTTGCAATAACATCTCACTATCGGTATATGCGCGTTAATTTTATATAACTTAACGCGCCACCGTCGAATGGCGCCAAACTTTCAAAAAGTGGAAATACCCCCTTGGACTTCGGGAGTATTTCTCAAGCTTTGGTTTTTTATTGTATACCGGCGCTTACGCGCTGATTTACCGACAGCAAAAATGTTTCTTTTACTTAATTCGTATGACTCGGCGATCAGCCGCCGAGTCATACGCTGTTTTAATGCCTGCGTGCGAAATAACCGTCGCTCACAGGCGTAAGCCTTTTAGCTTTTATGCCGCCTTTTTTAACTGTCTCTTAGAAGCGTTGCAGTTTTTAAGGCTTGTAGCGGCTATCAGCCTGCCCTCGCCGTCATATACCGCAAGGCGTACCTTGTAGTAATAGGTCTTGCCCTTAGCAGCCTTAGTATCGACGTACCTGTTCGACTTCTCAGTCGCTGTCAGCTTATACCTGCCGTTCTTCCGAGCGGCTCTGTAATACTTATACTTAAGCTCGCAGCCGCTCTCCTTA
>JBHAFL010000076.1:0-3229 GCA_041856085.1 Anaerovoracaceae bacterium
ATGGATCAGTGGAACGACGGTAAACGCGCGGAAGAGAGCGAGAGAGTTAAACACGACGTATCATCAAGTATGGAGAGAATATAGCCAATCGAAACAGCTGCTGACGAATTGTACCGTTCGGTTGTTCAAACTTTCGTTTTAATCGGAATTTCATAATTAAACTTATTCACTAAAGACCTGCGGAGAGCGGAGAGCTCAACGCGGGTTTTTTGCTTGTTCTTTAATAAGAAAAATTAAAAAGAAAACTTACTTAATCAGATACCGGAACATCAGCAGCAGGAGGTTGTTGTCGTAGAAGTCCCGCGCAAAAAACGAGCCGTTGAACCAGCCGGTGACTGTCGTGGCATGCGACGGCGCGAACACACCTGTCAGCGGAAACAGAACGGCAAGGAAGAGATATACATAGAATTGACCCGTGACAACGCCTAAAATGAGTCCTAAGAAACGGTCGAGAGTGCCGATGAACCCTTTTTTAATACGGGACTTTCTTATAAGAGCGGAGATGAAGCCGAGCACGAAGCGCAGGAAGAAGAGTATCGCGGCAAAGCAAAGAATGGTTATCGTTATATCGGTTAATTTTTCGGCGCCGCCGGCAATGATGCCGGCGGATACGGAGCCGGAATCCGACTTGAAGAGGTCGGGCAGAACCTGATATATGGGCGACGCTTCTACCGTTTCTAAAAGATGAGAGTTTATCTTAAGCAGCACGGCGTCGCCTATAGGGGTGCTTTCTCTGACATAGAACGCAAGCTTATCGCAAAAAATATAAGCAATTACAACGGAAACGAAGCCCTTGCAAAAATTAGCAAGGCTCGCAATAAGACCGTTTTTCATAGAGAAAAAAATCGAAAGCACGAATATAAGCACCACTAAAGCGTCCATTATCATTTTCAGCATCCTCCGTCATAAATATGCTCACGTATAGTTTATAGCATTTATCGGATTAAAGCAAATAGATTATGTATGAAATTTCGAACTGTATACAAAATTCATATTGAACGGTGACCGGAAGTGTGGTAAAATCCATAAATATGAGTACGATAGAAAAATATATGAAAGAGGCGCTGATCGAGGCGGAGCTCGCAGGCAGACAGGGAGAAATTCCGGTAGGCGCGGTGATAGTTAAGGACGGCGAGATAATCGGACGCGGCCATAACACTACCGAGGGAGACGGAGACCCCACAGCTCATGCGGAGATAAACGCGATAAGAATGGCGGGGAAGAAGCTAAGAGAGACGCTTGGCTGGCGGAGACTCACAGGCTGCGATATGTACGTGACGATGGAGCCTTGCTCTATGTGCGCGGGCGCTCTCGTCTGGGCGAGAATCGACAATCTATATGTGGGTGTGATGGACCCTAAGGCAGGCGGCTGCGGTTCGGTGCTAAACATAATACAGGAAGAAAAGTTTAACCACCATATCAATCTCTATGAGCTTGAGACGAGCCCCACGAAATATGAATGCGGCAGAATCGTACAGGATTTTTTTAGGGAACTCAGAGTACAGCAAAAAATCAAAAAATCGGAGGAAACAAACAAATGAACAGAACAGGACGTATACTAAGCCTGATACTAATTTTTATAATAACGGCAAGCACTTACGCATTCGCGGCAGGGACTGCGGGGGGACTCAAGTTCTCCGAAAAAGAAGAATCATACCCGGCAGAAGGCTCAAAGGGTGCGGCTATAGAGAACTTCGGAATTAAGCTGTATTTTCAGGGAACTTTGACTCAAGAAATACTAAAAGAAAAAAATAACGACTGCTTCACGCTGACCGACGATGAGGGGCACAGTCTTCCTTTGCTCGTGCTCTATGCGCCTAAGGAAGAGGGCGTGGTTATGGTTCTTTTCGATTCCGAAAAAGAGAATCTCGATGAGGACGGCAAGCAGATTAAGATTAAGGGAGATACGGAATATACCCTTACCATAAGCGGAGATTTTCAGGATAACGACGGGAATACTCTCGGTACGCCTAAGACCATAAAATTTACTACGATTAACCAGAGCAGAAACAACCTTATCAATATGCTGCTTATGGGCGTTATGTATATCGGAATCATCGCATTTACAATGGGAAGCGCCAAAAAACGAGCTAAAGAGCAGGCAGCCGACGCTAAGGTCAACCCGTACAGGGAGTCAAAAAAGACCGGTAAATCCGTGGAAGAAATCGTCGAAAAAGACCGGCTTAAGAAGCAGAGAGCAGCCGAGAGAGCCGCCGGATTAGCTGCCGAAAAAGACGATGACGAAGAATATCCTGAACAAGGGCATTACAAGGTTCACAGAATACGCACGGTTGCAAGCGGCGGCAGCTCATATATTACAGGCAGAAAAGCCGAGGCGGAGAGAAAAGCCGCGCTTGAGGAGAAGTGGGCTAAGGCAAAAAAAGGAAAAGGTAAGAAAAAATAAGACTGAAATCCTACGCGAAAATCAACCTTTCACTGGATGTGCTCGGCAAAAGAGACGACGGTTACCACCTGATATCTACGGTTATGCAGCAGATATCGCTGTTTGACATAATAGATATAAGCTGGGAAGAGGCAGATACCGAACAACTGAATATATCGATAAGCGCCAACAAAAAATACCTGCCGACAGATGAGCGTAATTTGGCATATAAGGCGGCTGTGCTTATGAATGAAGAGGCTCGAAAAAAAGGAAGACTGTCTATAGGAATCGAGAAGAGGATACCTGTAGCTGCGGGACTCGCGGGAGGCTCCGGAAACGCGGCGGCTGTCATTATCGCATTAAACAGGCTGTGGAAGCTCGGCAAGGACACGCGCGAACTTTGTGAGATAGGCGGGAAGCTCGGCGCGGATATTCCTTTTATGATATTGGTTCAGAACAGCCGTTATACCTGCGCCCTCGGAGAGGGCACGGGGGAGCGCCTGACGCCGCTAAGGAATCAGCTTAATATGTACTTCACCCTTTCAAAACCCAAGTTCGGAGTTTCGACGAGAGAAGTTTATGCGGGAATAGATTCAGTTGAATACGAGCATCCCGACACCGCGGGGCTGATAGACGCTCTTGATGAAAGGGACGAAGAAAAAATCTTCACCCTAATGGCAAACGTTCTCGAAGCCTATACCCTGCGCGCCTACCCGAAAGTTGAAAAGCTAAAAAAAACGGTTTTGAAGACGGACGGCGTCAAGTTTGCTATGATGAGCGGAAGCGGTCCGACCGTCATAGGCTTTTATGATAATTTCAATGATGCAAAAAATGCTGCGGAGAAGC
>JBHAFL010000077.1:0-3594 GCA_041856085.1 Anaerovoracaceae bacterium
CCCGTCGCTCGCTTCGCCGAGAGTTATAGCCTCGCTGCGAAAGCAAAGCGCGGCAGCACTAATCGCTCAGATGTGGTTTTGCAGTCAAGTCATTATACCATATTTATATGGTATAATTCAGCCATGTGCGATTTTGCCGAAGTTTACGAAGGTAAAATAATCGCACGGCGATATAATCTCCGTATAATGACTGCTTTTGCAGTCATTATACCATAATTTCTGACTCTCAGTGTGAACGTTTGGTGATAACCACATTCGCTCCCGTACCGAGAATATCCCTTATTACGGCGTCCCCGATTTCGGGTCTCAGGCTGAGAGACAGCTTGTTTATCTCTTTCATTGCCGCCCTTATCAGCTCCCTCGGAACCGGTCTGTCGGTTTTGACTGAAAGACGACTTTCACGAGCGCAGTCGGCGGTTTTTTCCACATATTTTATCGTAGTAGTCAGCACTCTTACCGGACTGAGCAGCTCCGACTTGCCGAAAGCAACGCCCCTCGGGCAGCCGTGTCCGGTTACCTTGATACCGTCGGAATTATCAACCCTGAGATGACAGCCGTTAGGACATGATGTACAGATAAACTCGTTTTCCTTAAGGTCTGTAAACGAGATTTCAGGCTTAGGAGGCTGGAAATTAACTATAGCACCCTTTTTTCTGTGGTAGGTAGAGATGCCGCAGCCCCCGCATTTCCTGTTATTAGTCCAGAGGCTGTAGTAATTCGAAAGCACATATTCAGCGGCTGATTTTCCCGCAAGCATCGCCTCGAGGGTCACCCTGTCCACAAGGTCGTGCACATGCACGGCGTTACCGCAGGCGAAGAAGCCGTCTACCTTTGTCTCCATATTTTCGTGAACCACCGCGCCGTTAGACCTCGGGTCTAACGCTATTCCCGCCTTTAGCGAAAGCTCGTTCTCGGGAATAAGCCCGACCGAAAGAAGCAGAGTATCACATTCGAAGATCATCTCCGTTCCCGCTATGGGCTTCATATTCTCGTCAACCTCAGCCACCTCGACTCTTTCTACCCTGTCCTCGCCTATGACTTTCGTCACGGTATGCGACAGATAGAGAGGTATATCGAAGTCCTTCAGGCATTGCACCACATTCCTTGCGAGTCCGCTCGTCGTCTTCATTATCTCTATACATGCTAAAACCTTTGCTCCCTCAAGCGTCAATCGTCTCGCCATAATGAGCCCGATGTCGCCTGAGCCCAGAATTACAACCCTGCGTCCCGGCATATATCCGTCGACGTTGACATAGCGCTGAGCCGCCCCTGCGGTGATTACTCCCGCAGGTCTCGTCCCCGGAGTCCCTATCGCGCCTCTTGTTCTCTCGCGGCAGCCCATAGCGAGGACGACGGCCTTAGCTTCCAGCGTCCTGTAGCCTACGTTCTTGCCCACGACGGTTACATATTTTGTCGGCGGCGCGGACTCGTGAGCTCCGCCGCCCGCGCTTGCGGAGCTCCCTGTCGCTGCGCTCTCCGCCCCGTTAGTACCTATATCAAGCGCCATCGTGTCAAGCATAACCGATATGCCTTTTTTCTCAATCATATCTATGAACCTTGCGGCATATTCCGGTCCTGTCAGCTCCTGCTTAAAATATTTCAGGCCGAAACCGTTATGCACACACTGATTAAGTATGCCCCCGAGCTCCGTGTCGCGCTCTACAATCAATATATTTCGAAGTCCGTTGTCATGAGCCGCGCAGGCAGCTCCCATTCCGGCAGGACCTCCGCCTACAATTATGAGATCATACATGCCGCTCTTCCCCTTTCGTCTTGCCGAAGAACATCTTCGACTCGCTCCTGTCCATCACTATGTCGTCGATATCATAGCCGCGCTCCTCTAAGAGAAGCTCCGCTATCCTCGGGCTGCAAAAACCGCCCTGACATCTCCCCATACCCGTACCGCAGCGGCGTTTTATTCCGTCTATGGACACCGGCGGTATCGGCGAATTAAAAGCGGCAATTATCTCACCCTCCGTTATCGTCTCGCAGCGGCAAATAACCCTGCCGTATGCGTGGTCGGACGCGACAAGCTCCGCCTTTTCACCGTCCGTAAGCGAATTGAACCTGACGACGCGTCTTCCCGATTTGAAGTCCTTTTTTCTGACGAGTTCACGTCCGATATCCCCTTTCGGCGACCTCGCAAGCGATTCACCTATGAGCTCCGTAACATACTCTCCTATGGCAGGCGCGGCGGATAAGCCCGGCGAACAGATTCCGGCACAATCTATGAAGCCCTCTTCTGCCTCCGCTATAATGAAATCGTCCGATGACGTGGTCGCTCTGAGCCCCGCGAAATTCCTTATGCTTTTCTTAAAATCTATGCTCGGAACGGACATAAGCGCACGCTCTCTCGTGAAAGCAAGGCCTGCCGCGGTGCACGCGGTGCCGCCCTCTTCCGTTAAGCGCGAGGTCGGGCCAACAATCAGGTTGCCGTGCGTGGTCTTAGACACCAAAACACCTTTGCCGTCTTCGTTCGGGCATTGGAATATCGTGCGGGATACGCGACTTCCCTCCCCCTTGTCAAGCAAAAAATATTCTCCTATTCTCGGCTTGGATTCGTGTTTTTTCTCTGATACCGAATTGTGGATATCGACGGCGTTTACCCCCGCCGCGTTGACAATTACGGGCGCAAAAAACTCCCCGCCGGAGGTGGCTATATGCCAGCCCTCTCCTGAGGAAGTGTTCTCTCTCTTTATTGACTTAAGCTCGCAGTTAAGATTAAGCTCGACGCCGTTTACTACCGCCGTTTCCGCGAATGCGAGACAATAATCCCACGGCGAGATAACGGCAGATGTAGGCGCATAGAGGGCAGCTTTAACCTCGGGAGCAAGCTCGGGCTCCATGCGGCGCGCATCTTCGCCGCTCAGCATTCTGAGGTCTTTTACCCCGTTTATAAAGCCTCTCTCGTAGAGCTTCTCGAGCATAGGTAAATCCGCCTCGCTCAGAGCGATAACCATAGCGCCCGTCATCTCATAAGGCACATCAAGCGTCTTCGCGATTCCTTCCGCAAGCTCCGACCCTCTGACATTCAGCCTCGCCATGAGACTTCCCGGCTCGGGGTCGAAGCCCGCGTGTATGATTCCCGAATTGGCTCTCGTCGCACCTGTTGCGACATCGTTTTCTTTTTCGATTATGCCTACGCTGAGCTCGTACTTCGATAGCTCGTAGGCAACCGCGGCACCGATTACACCGCAGCCAACTACAATAATATCATAGTTTTTCATAACTACTCCTTGGTTTGATTGTTTTTTGAAACCAATTACTATTACTCAGTTTGCTCGTTCATCGGTTCGCAATTATGATTATACCATATTTATATGGTATAATTCAGCCATGTGCGATTTTGCCGGAGTTCACGCAGGCAAAATGATCGCACGGCGATATAATTCCCGTATAATGACTGCTTTTGCAGTCATTATACCATCATACTATATGCTACGAGCGATAGTCGCCGCCGCGCTTTTTAGTCCTCGCTTCGGATAACTCTTAGGGCTTGCTCGCCGGCAAAATGGTTCTCGTCAAAACTCGCTGCGCTCAGACAGTTTCCGAGAACCGAATTTTCCCGTCGCTCGCTTCGCCGAGAGTTATATC
>JBHAFL010000078.1:0-5126 GCA_041856085.1 Anaerovoracaceae bacterium
GAGCTACAGCGAGGCTCTCAAGCAGGCTCAGGAGCTGGGCTTCGCCGAGAGCGACCCTAAGGCTGACGTGGAGGGAATCGACGCAGCTAATAAGCTGACCATACTTGTGGCGCTCCTTTTCGGTAAGTACGTGCATCCTATGAGCATACCGAGGTGCGGGATGGCTCACATAACCGGAGAGGATATCAAGAACGCTAAAGCAAAAAATGAGAAGATAAAGCTGATAGCTCGTGCATATTTTAAGGACGGCGAGCTGAAATGCAGCGTCAAGCCCGAGGGGGTTCCCGATTCACACCCTCTTTCGGGGGTTTCGAACGAGTTTAACGCAGTATATATAACGGGCGACGCTGTGGGGGAAACTATGCTCTACGGCAGGGGAGCGGGCGCGCTTCCGACAGGTTCCGCCGTCGTAGGCGACATAATCAGCTTGGTCAGATAGGCGATATTCAGCATAATTAAGCAAAAAATTAAACTACATAAGAATAATTTTGACGAGAAATATTCGAGCCGAGAAAAAAATCAAGCAAAAATTCAAACTGATAAAATATTCAAGCAAAAATCGTTAGTTTTGATATTTAAAAATGAAATTAAGATAAAAGTTTTTGCGATTTATCAAAAAACTAAACGCCCAAAAATAAAAAAAGAATCAATATAAAAAAATATATTCAGTAAAGGCAAACAATATTTAAGAGGAGAGTAAGGAATAATGAGCTATTACAAGGAATGGAACGAGTTGGCGGAATCACAGACCGATGAAACTTTTGAGGCGTTTTGGAAAGAGTACGCGGGAACCGAAAAGAAAGTTTATCAGCATATTTTAGCCAGCTATCCCGCTAAATTAGAGGGTAAATATATCGATTTGGTGAATCAATTCGAAGCGAAGCCGGAATATTTTATGGGCTTTTGCGACGGAATCAATTCATCGCTGATAGAAGAGAACAAGCTTGAGGACATCAGCGACGACAGCGTGATAGGCTTCGATATCGATTTTGAAAGGCTGTTTTTTAATATGCTGAAAGCGGAGGCTGATTATCTCTACACGCTTGAGGAATGGCTTAATGTATTCGGAGAGGATAAGTTAAAAGAAATCGTTAAAGACTTCAAGCGCTCGAAGATAGTTCACGCGGAGAAGAAGCCCGGAAGAAACGAGCCTTGCCATTGCGGAAGCGGCAAAAAATACAAGCAGTGCTGCGGTAAGAATTAGAGCATCAGCGAAAAAAATATAAGCCTTGAAACTATGCGTGTTGCCATTATCGGGAGCACGCGTGTTTTTTAGAAATACATTAGGCGCCAAACTTGAATAACAAGTTACGGTTGTGGTATAATATTTACGCAGCTTCGCTGCGTAAATATTATACGGAGATTATATCGCCGTGCGATAATTTTGCCTGAATGAACTCCGGCAAAATCGCACATGGCTGAATTATACCATGTAAACATGGTATAATAACATCGCTATGAAACTTGGATACGACCTTAAAATTGAACAATCGCAGAAGCTTATGATGACTCCTGAGCTTATTCAGGCTATTCAGATTCTCCAGTTTAATTCTCATGAGCTCGATGAATATGTACAGAACGAAATGCTCGAAAATCCTCTGCTTGAGATAGACCACAAGGATATCAGAGAGCGCGAGGCGTCTAAGAGCGAGCAGCTCCAAAAAAAAGAAGCCGAGCAGGACGAGATAGACCTTAGGGAAAAGATAGTTGAGTCGGACTATGATGACATAAGCTATAAGCAGTGGGAGCACCGTGCGTCGAACGAAGACACGCTCACTTTCGACCAGTACACCTCAAGGGAAGAAACCTTGCAGGATTATCTTTTGTTGCAGCTTACTTTCTCCCGTTTAGAGGGTGAAGATAAAAAAATAGGTCGTTTCATAATCGAAAACATAGACGATAACGGCTATCTTACCGTGGAGAGCTCGGAGATAAGCAGAGCTTTCAGGACAGATGAGAGCAGGGTAGAAGAGATAATCGAGGTTATTCAGGGCTTCGAGCCTGCCGGAATTGCGTCGAGAACTCTTGAAGAATGTTTGATTATCCAGCTTTCGGCGAAAGGTCTTCTGGAAGACAGCGTGGAGTATATAATACTGCATCATCTGCAGGATATAGGCGAAAACAGGCTTCAACTCGTATCGAAGAAGACGGGGCTTTCGATTCCGGAGGTTCAGATGATAGGCGACCTCATAAGGACGCTTGAGCCTAAACCCGGAAGAAAATATTCCTCAGGCGCGGACGTAAGGTATATAGTTCCCGACGTTATAGTAGAGAAACAGGACGACGGCTTCGTCGTCTACTCTAACGACAGCTCGGTTCCCCATCTTATGGTAAGCTCATATTATGTTAACTTGGCGAAGACGCATAAGGAGGACGAAGAAGTCCAAAAATATTTAAGCGACAAGTACAGTTCCGCACTGTGGCTGATAAGATCCATACAGCAGAGGAAACAGACGATATTTAACGTGGCGAGCGCGGTCGTCGACTATCAGAAAGACTTCCTCGAAAAGGGTGACAAGTACATTAAGACGATGACTCTTAAGCAGATCGCCGACATAGTGGGAGTACACGAATCAACCGTCAGCAGGAGCATAAACGGTAAATATATACAGACACCGAGGGGCGTTTATGAGATTAAGTATTTTTTCTCCTCGGGAGTGCAGAATGCCGAGGGAGACGGTCTGTCCTCGAATTCCATCAAAAAAATAATCAAGGAACTCATCGACGGTGAAGAGCCTAAGAAGCCGTATTCCGACCAGGACCTGGTGGGGCTTCTCTCTAAAGAGGGTATAGAGATATCAAGGAGAACCGTCGCAAAATACCGAGAGAGCATGGGTATTCTCTCGTCATCGAAGAGAAGACGGTTTTAGTGAAACACTTTATTGATATTCGTTTCTTGCAAGGAGGAAAAAATGAAAAAGACAGTTAGGGATATCGAATTAAAAGGCAAGCGTGCTTTGGTAAGGTGTGATTTTAACGTGCCACTTAAAGACGGCATAATCACCGATGACAATCGAATCGAAGCGGCGCTGCCTACTATAGAATATCTCATACGGCAGGGTGCAAGAGTAGTCCTGATGTCCCATTTAGGACGTCCCGGAGGTGAGCCTAAACCCGAGTGCTCGCTTAAGCCGGTGGCGGACAGGCTTTCGGAGCTTCTAAAAAAAGACGTCATATTCGCGGATTCTCCGCTCGTTGTGGACGATTCGGTTATAGCCGAGGCGAATGAGCTTGAGGACGGTCAGGTTATGCTTATCGAAAACGTCAGGTTCCGTAAGGAAGAAACTAAAAACGAGCCTGCATTCGCTAAAGAGCTCGCTTCGCTCGGAGACGTCTTTGTAAACGACGCGTTCGGAACCGCTCACAGGGCGCATGCTTCGACCGCCGGAATTGCCGAGTATCTGCCTTGCGTATCGGGGTTCCTTATTGAAAAGGAGATAAGGTTCTTGGGAGATACCGTGAATAATCCTGAGAGACCGTTCGTAGCCATAATAGGAGGCTCTAAGGTAGGAGATAAGATTACGGTAATTGAGAAGCTGCTCGAAAAAGTGGATACCCTTTTAATAGGTGGCGGTATGACATATACTTTTTATAAGTCGCAGGGGCTCGAAATCGGCAAATCCATACTCGACGAAGAAAACATCGGGCTTGCCGCGGAGCTTTTGAGACGAGCCGAAGAAAAAGGAGTAAGACTGGTTTTGCCGATTGACAATATATGTGCTAAGGAATACAGTAACGATTCCGAGCGTGCGGTTTACTATGCCGATGAGATTCCCGAGGATATGATGGCTCTCGATATCGGACCGGAAACCGTCGAACTGTTCAGAGGGATACTGAAAGACGCTAAAACGGTAGTCTGGAACGGGCCAATGGGAGTTTTCGAAATGGATAATTTCGCTGCGGGAACCAGAGGCGTTGCGGAGATATTAGCGGGACTCGACGCAGTTACTGTAATCGGCGGCGGAGACTCGGCTGCGGCAGTTGAGAAGTTCGGCTTAAAGGAAGAGATGACTCATATATCGACAGGCGGCGGAGCATCGCTTGAGTTCTTAGAGGGTAAGGAACTGCCCGGTGTAGCGGTAATCGAGGACAAGCTGATTTAGGCGGGACGCTTCGGTTTATACGCTTG
This sequence comes from Anaerovoracaceae bacterium, assembly GCA_041856085.1. Classification (GTDB taxonomy): domain Bacteria; phylum Bacillota; class Clostridia; order Peptostreptococcales; family Anaerovoracaceae; genus RUG754. The sequence goes on from JBHAFL010000078.1 coordinate 4,130, forward strand.
AGCCGAGGATGGCAAGACGTCTGCGCTCATACAGATAAAAACTATAGTTGACATAGGAGGACAAAGTTATGATAAATGTAGCTATCAACGGGTTCGGAAGAATCGGAAGACTGGCGTTCAGACAGATTTTAGAGGATAAAGAAATGAAGGTTGTGGCGATAAACGATCTTACCGAGCCGAAAATGCTCGCGCATCTTCTTAAATATGATTCTGTTCAGGGAGCATACAGAGGACATGAGGTGACTTTTGACGAAACTTCGATTTCGGTTGACGGAGAGAAATTTACCGTATACAAAGAGCCGGACGCGAGCAAGCTCCCGTGGAAAGAACTCGACATAGACGTGGTTCTGGAATGCACGGGCTTTTATACCTCAAAGGCGAAATCACAGGCGCATATCGACGCGGGTGCAAAAAAAGTTCTGATTTCGGCGCCGGCAGGCAACGACCTTCCTACGATCGTATATGGCGTTAATCATCAGACACTAAAAAAAGAAGACAACATCGTGTCCGGAGCATCATGTACCACTAACTGTCTTGCGCCTATGGCAAAGGTACTGAACGAATACAGGGAGCTGCGCACGGGGTTTATGACTACAATACATGCATATACCGGCGACCAGATGCTTCTTGACGGACCTCACAGAAAGGGCGACCTCAGAAGAGCCAGAGCCGGAGCGATAAATATCGTTCCGAACTCAACCGGCGCGGCTAAGGCGATAGGTTTGGTAATTCCGGAGCTTGACGGCAAGCTCATAGGCTCTGCTCAAAGGGTTCCCGTAGCTTCAGGTTCGATTACAATCCTTGATGCTACACTTAAGGATATGACAGACAGCGTTACCGTAGAGGGGATAAATGCCGCCATGAGGGCTGCGGCAGACGAGAGCTTCGGATACACGGAAGAGGAGCTCGTTTCATCAGACATCGTCGGAATGAGCTACGGCTCGCTTTTTGACGCTACGCAGACGCTTGCTCAGCAATGCGGTACTCACATCTTCGA
>JBHAFL010000079.1:0-8292 GCA_041856085.1 Anaerovoracaceae bacterium
CTATGACTTTCGCGATAGGCTCCGCGCTCGCGGCGGTAGCAGGCGTTCTTCTCTGCTCGGCATATCCTACGCTGATGCCTACAACAGGCGCTATGCCCGGAATCAAGGCGTTCACGGCGGCAGTTTTCGGAGGTATAGGCTCGATCCCCGGCGCAATGCTCGGGGGGCTTCTGCTCGGAATAATCGAAATCTTCGCGAGAGCCTATATCTCGACAGAGATATCGGATGCTATAGTATTCGGAGTATTGATAGTAGTTCTCTTGGTTAAGCCTACGGGACTTCTGGGCAAAAAAGTAAGTGAAAAGGTATAGGTGACGGATATGAAGCTGACAATCTCAAAATACAAAAGAAACGAAATCATATCCTACGGTATGGTAATATCGGGATTCATAGTAATGACGATTCTGAGCAAAGCAGGCATAATGTCAAGCTCGCTTCAAGGGCAGCTCGTACCTATATCCGTATATATCATAATGGCGATTTCACTCAACCTCGTAGTCGGTATCTCCGGCGAGCTGAGCCTCGGTCATGCCGGTTTTATGAGCGTAGGCGCTTTTTCGGGCGTAGTTGTAGCGACATACTTTCAGAATTTGATTACTTCCGATGTTCTCAGGCTCATAATATCCCTCGGCGCAGGCGGTCTGGTCGCAGGCGCGGCAGGCTTCTTAATAGGAATACCCGTGCTCAGACTGAGAGGTGACTATCTGGCAATCGTAACTCTCGCTTTCGGTGAGATAATCAGAAATATAATGAATGTACTCTATGTGGGAATGGACAGCACCGGACTCAAAATTGCCGTTAAAGCAGAGGGAATAACTTTAGGAGACGGCGGCAAAATGATACTGAACGGGCCTATGGGAGCTACCGCAACCGCTAAAATCGCAAGCTTCCCCGCAGCTTTTCTTCTCGTGCTCTTCACTCTCTTCATAGTGCAGAATATAATAAACAGCAAACAGGGGCGCAGCATAATGGCGGTAAGAGACAATCGAATCGCCGCCGAGTCAATCGGGCTCAACGTAATGAGATACAAGCTCACGGCTTTTGTCATAAGCGCCGCGCTCGCAGGAACGGGAGGCGTAATGTTCGGACTCAATTATTCGACGCTCGCACCTTCAAAGTTCGGATTTAATACCTCCGTCCTCATACTCGTATTCGTGGTATTAGGCGGCATAGGCAATATATGGGGCGGTATGCTTGCTGCGACGGTTCTGACCGTACTTCCCGAAGCCCTGAGGCAATTTTCGGATTACAGAATGATGGTATATGCGGTTGTCCTAATAGCAGTAATGATAGGAACCTATAACCCCGTGCTAAAAGGTTATTCGTCAAAATACTTTAGCAAACTTATTCCAAAAAAGAAAAAACCGATAAAGGAGGCGGCTTAATATGGCGGCTGAAAAGATAAACAAACCCGACGAAATAGAGCAGCATAAAATATGGGACAGCAAAGAATTTTACAGCCCCGATGACGAATACTACGAGGGCGGCTTCCTGCCGGACAGGGACAAGGATAAAACTCCCATTCTTGACATCAAAGGACTCGGAATAGACTTCGGCGGCCTTACCGCCGTGGATAATTTCAGCATATCAATCGGCAGGACGGAAATCGCCGCGCTCATCGGTCCGAACGGTGCGGGTAAAACCACGACCTTTAATCTGCTGACTAAGGTATATCAGCCCACGAGAGGAAGTTTTTTGTTCGACGGCAAGGATACCGCGGGTATGACCACCACTCAGATAAACAAGGCGGGTATCGCGAGAACCTTTCAGAACATAAGGCTTTTTAACAAGCTGACCGTCGAAGAAAACGTCAAGGCGGCCATGGAGAATGAAATGAGCTACGGTCTTTTTTCGGGCATATTTCACGGGCCTAAGTACAGGCGCGAGGAAAGGAGAGCGCACGAGAGAGCACTGGAGCTGCTTTCGATATTCGATATGGAGCATATGGCCGGCTACCGTGCCGACTCGCTGCCGTACGGCGCGCAGAGACGCCTTGAGATAGTACGCGCTCTGGCTACCTCTCCTAAGATACTCCTGCTTGACGAGCCGGCAGCCGGAATGAATCCGTCCGAGACTGCCGAGCTTATGGAAAACATCAGAAAAATCAGAGACGAGCTTAAGATTGCAATCCTGCTTATCGAGCACGATATGAGCCTCGTTATGGGTATATGCGAAGGTATCGGAGTACTTAACTACGGCAGAATCATCGCCAAGGGTACACCGGAGGAAATACAGTCAAATCCGGTCGTTATCGAAGCATATTTAGGTAAAAGGAAGGGAGAAAACTGATGGAAAAGCTCTTATCAGTTGAGAATATAAACGTATATTACGGCGCAATCCATGCCATAAAAGGGATATCTTTTGAAGTCAATCAAGGCGAAATCGTGACCCTCATCGGCGCAAACGGAGCGGGAAAAAGCACGACACTGCAAACCGTTTCGGGCTTACTTAGAAGCAAGACAGGCTCCATATCTTTCATGGAAAAAAACATCTCAAATCTGCCCGCTCATAAGATAGTCGAGGGGGGACTTGCACAGGTTCCCGAGGGTCGAAGAGTTTTTCTCCAGATGTCGGTTGAGGAGAACCTCGAAATGGGAGCATTCACCAAAAAAAAATCCTCGCTCGGCGAGGACATGGACAAAGTCTATGAACAGTTCCCGAGGCTTAAAGAGAGAAGAAAACAGGTCGCAGGTACTCTCTCCGGCGGCGAGCAGCAGATGCTCGCAATGGGCAGAGCTCTTATGAGCCGCCCTAAGCTGCTTATGCTCGACGAGCCGTCGATGGGTCTCGCCCCCATACTGGTGGAGCAGATATTCGACATCATAGTGCGCCTCAACGAAGGCGGAACTACGATTCTCTTAGTCGAGCAGAACGCACAGATGGCTCTGTCCGTCGCGCACAGGGCGTACGTGCTTGAGACAGGCCGCATAACCCTGTCCGGAACGGGCGATGAGCTCGCCGCCTCGGAGCAGGTGAAAAAAGCATATTTAGGAGGATAATACAAGGATAAAAGAAGCCTCTCGGGGATTCGTCCCCGAAAGATTATATGTTAAATCCGGAAGCTCGCTTGGTGAAGCCCCCTTTCGTCAGACAAAAGCTCTGATGAAAGGGGGTTCTTTGCGTGGTTTTTAGCGTCGTGAAAAAAGAAATACTCCAATGAATTCAAACCGCATCGCTCCTCTCCTCCGTTCCGGTCTGCTGCGCGTATTTTTACCTAAAGGTAAAAATACGCAATAAAAGTCTCAAAAAGGTAAAAGCCGGCGAACAACAGCCCGTTAAAAATAATTGTGAAATATTCGCAATATATCTTAAAACCCCTTATAATTCCTGCAAAAATCAACCTTTCCGAAGTCTCGGTACGACGCAAACGAACGTTGGCACGGATAATGCTATTACCACTATGTGACGTACGTTTTCTAAAAAAATATTAAAGAGAGGTTACAGAGATGAAAGTGAAAGAAAAGTATTTGAACTTCTATTATGAGAGAATCGGCGAGGTCGATGAGCCGAAAATTGACCCTAAAAAAACGGCTCTTCTCATCGTCGACCTTCAGAATGAGTTTGTTCTCAGAGATTTCGGAGAAGCTCTTCAATTTAAGAAAGCCGGCGAATGGGACAGATGGATTCCGTTTCACGACAGATTGGACGATATCGTAATCCCTAATAACAGGAAGCTGCTTGAGTTCTTCCGAGAAAAAGGTCTGACGGTTACATACGGCAGAATTGCCTGCCTGCGCGACGACGGCGAAGACAGATCCCCCGTTCAGAAGTCCGAGGGCTGGAACGGTATGCTGCTGCCGGTTAACAGCTTTGCCGCTCAAATAATAGACGAGCTCGCTCCTAAAGAAAATGAAATTGTCGTGAACAAAACCACCGACAGCGTTACAACCGGCACAAACTATCTCCAGCTGCTGCAATTTATGGGAATTGAAACGGTCGTAGTAACGGGGATAGTGACAGACCAGTGCGTAGCCTCCACAGTAAGAGGCCTTGCAGACGCAGGTTATAAGGTAATATGCGTCGAAGACGCCTGTGCTGCGGGCAGTATGGAGCTGCATGATGCAGAGCTGAAGATAATGAGCGTTATCTATTGCGATGTTCTCTCAACAGATGAAACCATCGCCCTTATCGAAAAGAATTTATAGTCGCTTATTCAAGGAAAACGGAGATAAAAAAATGGAAAAACAAAAACTCAGAAAGGAAATAAGACTTCCCGGAATGATAGCCATGGCTGCGGGCGGTATGATTGCCGCATGGATGGTTGAAATTAAATATTGGTTTGAAATCGGCGGTGCAAGCGCGGCTCTTTCACTGCTGTCATGCGCGGTTTTGATATTGCCTCTGGCTTTTATCTATACCGAAATGACGTCGATGATGCCTTATGCAGGCGGACAAAACATCTGGATTACCAATGCGTTCGGATTCAATACAGGTTTCGCGTCCTGCTGGATAATAATGCTTCTTTACATTATGGCAATGCCGACGGTTTCCATGGGTATCGCCTCAATGTTGGCATACCTCTTCCCTATTTCTACAACGCAGATAAAAATAATCGCGGCGATACTTTTGGTGCTATGGTATTTTCTCACCAATTTCGAATTGAAATTACTGACTCGACTGCAAAATGCATTTTTCTGGAGCACCCTTATAGTTGCGGTTGCAGCTGATATTATTTTTATACTCAGCGGCAAATGGAGCTTCTCAAACATCGAGTGGTTTCCTAACGGCATAAGCGGATATACCGCGGGCATCGGTCTGTTAATTATGAAATTTGTAGGCTTCGACTTAATACCGCAGCTTTCGGAGGAAGCCAATTTCCCTAAAAAAGATATATGGAAGGCTTTCGTAGGCTCGTTAGCCTGCACGGTATTGGTTTACGGTTTGGCGGTTATAGCCGTAAGCGGCATTGTATCGTTAGAGTGGATTAACGATGTAAACATAGTAGACCCTAAGGTTGCAGATTATCTCGGGCTTCACTGGCTGGGAATTATAATAGTATTGATGGGCGTGTTGACATGTATCACAACCCTGTCGTCATTCTGGCTTTCAGCCTCAAGAATACTGTACGGCGCAGCTAAGCAGCACCAGTTAACTCCGAGATTCGCGCAAATCAACAAGCACGGACAGCCGCAGTTCGCAAACTTAATCGTAGGAATATTCTCTGTATATTTTACGGTATTCGCACCTGAGGCATGGGTAAATTACATCTATGTTATTTACGGCGTCGCAGCAGGAGCCGTGTATCTGATGGTTACTCTCTCGTTCTTAAAGCTCAGAAAAACTCATCCTGAATGGGAAAGACCGTATAAAGCTAAGGCGGGAAGCCTTATGGGGCTTATCGGCATAGTATTCTGCGGTTGGATATTGTGGACTAACGGGACTGCAATGGGAGTAGCCGAATGGATAGTGCTCGTAATATACGCAGCTATAGGAGTAATGCTCTGGGGATACACAAAGGCAATGCAAAAGAAGCATCCGGATAGTTGGGCTCCTATCGTGCTCAACCCCGATACCGTGGGAAAAGACGAATTCTAAGAGGCTGTAAATGCATAGGGAATCGGTAAAATATTAAAAAAACCGCAAAAACATATTCAGTCCGGGGAGAAATCCCGGGCTGAATATGTTAAAATATGAGGCAGGTTCCTCGAAAGGAAAAACATGAAAATGAAGTATAAATCTTTGGCGGTTATGACTGTTTTGGTTTTTTTAATTTTTAACATCATCTCAATCAGTTTATTTATAATCTATATGCGCCAGAACGGAGAAAATAAGGCCGTCAAATACGCTCAGAAAAGCACCCTCGAAATGACAATAGAAAAAAGCGAGCTTATTTCCATAGCTTTTGAAAGAATCCAAGGCCGAGTAGAAATGCTCGCCCGATATATGGAGGAAATATTAGAAACCGAGGTCTCTGAAGAATTAAGCGATGATTACGTCATTAGGGAGGACGGGACTATTACAAGGCTCAAAAATCCCGAAAAGGATAATTCTGAGCAAAGCAATATCATTGTACCCAATACAACCGTACTGTCAAAGGAATTAATCAGAGAGATAAACCTGACCGAAAAATTGGATAAATATTTTGCTTTGGTTAAGGAAAACGAAGATGTTTCATGGTGTTATATCGTCACAAAGGATAACCTGCTGAGATGCAGTCCGTACAGCGAGCTCGGCGAGTTCTTCTCAAGCGACCACAGTCAGGTAAACGACGTTTTTTATACACAGGCAAGCAATTATAACAACCCGAAAAACGAGGCCATCTGGACAACTCCGTATTATGATTATCTGGGGACGGGCTGGACTATGACATGCACCAAGCCCATCTTTGAAAAAAACGGGGAGCTTTTCGGCGTAATATGTATCGATTTACCAATCAACAAAATTAAGGAAAAATATTTAGAGGAGCTTTCATTAAGCGACTCCGGCAAAATATGCTGGATGACCGCCGACGGAGATGTGTATTACCATACGGATTATCAAGAGCTTAGAGCGAATCAGGGAGAGGAGCTTAAGAAAAATATTTTTAACGAGGCATTGTCGGAGGAGCATTCTGAGAAGCTGAGGGATGTTGCGGGCAGAAGCGAGCCGGGTATGGACATGTTTTATTCCTACGGCATAGGATATAACATCATATATTCCCCTGTCAGAAATACAGACTCGCTGCTCTTCGTCGAAATCAATCTTGAAGAGCTGAGCACATTCTATGACTTGGATATAAACGGCGTTTTGCTCATTGCATTTTTGGATTTGATATTGGTTATCCTGTTTGCCACTCTGCTGTATTTTCGCTTTTCAAAGCCTATGCATCGCCTCGTAGACAGCGCAAAAAAAATCAGCATGGGCTGCTACGACTCACTTGACATCGAGGAGGCAAACAAGGAGGGCTACTATGAAATAGTACGGCTTAATCAGGCATTTTACTCAATGAGCGAGAGTATAAAAAAATACACCGAGGATCTCAAAGACAAAAACAGCGAGATAAAAACCATTATAGATGCGATAGACGAAACCCTTATGGTGGTTGAGGCAGGTAAGGATATAGACTCGATATCCATAGATGTAAACCACATACCGACCGACCTCTTAAAAAGCGGAATAGCGGAGGTCGTATCAAGCAAGGAAGCCTACGAACAGACCGTAGTGGCAGGGGGAGAGGCTTATAAAAACATTTATTATCCTATAATCAAAGAGAATACCGTATCAAAGGTTGTTATTTCGAGCGAATGCGTCACTAAGGCTTTGCTTTTTGAAAAAGAAATTCAGCAGATTGAAAAAATGGCGGGCGTCGGACAGTTAGCCGCGGCTATCGTACACGAGTTAAAGAATATTTTAGCAAGAATTAAGGGAGCTACATATATTCTGGATATGACCGCGTCAGGTGAAAGAAGCGAGGTAATAACCATTAAACACGCAGTAGATGAAGCCGAAAACGTCATAACCACCCTACTCGATTTTTCCGCTCGCGATGAAAAAGGAAGTGAAATGATACACATCGGAACCCTCATAAACCAAATTCTTCTGCTGTCAAAAAAGGAAATAATAGGCAAGGGAATTTCTATATACAAGGACATAGACAACGCCTGCTACGTTCATTCCGACAAGAGGGAAGCAATAAAGGTGATTCTGCAAAATATTATAATAAATTCCATCCAAGGCGTAGGCAATGAGGGAAAAATAGAAATCCGATGCTTCCAGCAAAAATCGGAAATTGTTATTTTCATAAAGGATAACGGCCCCGGAATAAAAGAGGCTGACAGAGATAAAATATTCGAGCCGTTCTTCACCACCAAGGAGGGCGGGCACGGCATAGGACTCTGGATAACAAAGCGATTGATAGATTCGCTCGGCGGAGAAATCGAATTAAACAGTCCTGAGGACGGCGGAGCGGAGTTCAAGCTTACAATGCCTGACAATATCGAGGAGGAAAACTGAAATGACTCAAATAATGCTTGTCGACGACGACAAAGAATTGCTTACTATATACGAAAAAATATTCCGATTAAAGGGCTTTGACGTCATCGCATGCGACAGCGGCGAAAAAGCCCTGGAGAATATTAAACGCAAAACCTTTTCCGTAGTTATTTCAGATATTGTGATGCCGAAAATGGACGGAATGCGATTGCTAAACGCGATTAAAGAGTATTCTCCGAAAACGGAGGTAATAATGCTGACAGCGGAGGGCTCTATCTCCGGTGCGGTTAATGCCGTAAAAAACGGCGCCTTTTCATATTTTGTGAAGCCTGCCGACGTCGAGGAGCTTATATCCAACGTAAAAAAAGCGTCCGAGCTCAC
>JBHAFL010000080.1:0-13913 GCA_041856085.1 Anaerovoracaceae bacterium
ATATTACCTCCTCAGCATTAATATGCTGTACAAATAGTTGGATTTGCAGCATTGCAATACACGGTACTCAACGCGGTACTTGTAGCCTTTCACCCGGAAGCGTACTTCTATATGCAGATTCCACAATCAGACATTGGCATCACGTGAGACAAAAAACGGAACATCAGATTTTTTATCATAGATAAATATCATGGACTTTTCATTATCCCAAAAATATATCGTATCGTTCACCAGTAAGATTTCTTTCTCACCTTTCCCATCTTTCAGTTTGACAACGGTTCCATGTGTTTCCGAGTTTGCCTCTTTAACACTATATTCCCCCTCCAAATAATTATTGTCGCTGTCGTATATGTAATATTTATTATCATGATCAAAAACAATACTCATACTTTTCCCTACAGAAAGCTCTCTGCTATATGTGCCGATTACCTTAGGCGTTGTAATTACCCTATCATGTATCTCATACATATGAAACAACAAAACAGCAATAAACAGCGCCAGCGTAGCTGCCACAACAAACCATGGGTTAATACTAAATCCTCTATCTTTTCTCATTTTTTTCATATTCCTTTCTTAAGTTACGGCTTTGATAAAAAGCTTTCTAACCATAATAACTGTAAAAAGAGCGATTTGGGGACAAGAAATTTCATTTATTTTATCAAAGTTTTTCAAAATACGCAAAAAAGCCTCATGCACGGCATCTTCCGCAAGGCGGTCATCATTAAGTATGCCCTTTGCCACCCAATGCATGAGTTTTCTGTATTTTTCGTATATCAGTTCGAATTTTTGTTTTTCTTCCTCCGTTTCCAAAAGAGCGAGATAAATCGGAAGCATTTTTTCTCCTATGTTTCCACGTTGTCATCTTTATCCACAATGAATGGACAATTACGTTAATAAACTATAGAGATATCATACTATCAACCTGACATATTTGCAATATTTCACTTGACGCATTTGAAATTATACAAAACGGCGAGGGTCTGCGCCCTCGCCTCAGCTGTGCAATTCTATATTTTGTTACGTTCCTAAACCTCGAGCAGCTTCCTAAGCTCCTCGAGCGCCTTAGCTCTGTGGCTTAACCTGTTCTTTATCTCCGACCCGAGCTCGCCGAATGTCTCGGATAACCCGTCCGCTATAAACAGAGGGTCGTAACCGAAGCCTTTATCGCCCCTCATCTCTTCCGCGATATGTCCGAAGCATTCGCCCTTGGCAACGATTTTTTTGCCGTCCGGATATACGAGTGTAATAACCGTAGTGAAATGCGCCGTTCTCTTTTCTTCGGGCACGCCCTTCATCAGCTCCAAAAGCTTAAGACAATTATCAAGGTCGCTGCAATTATCACCCGCGAACCTCGAGCTGAGGACTCCCGGTCTGCCGTCTAAAAAATCGACCATAAGCCCCGAATCGTCAGCCATCGTAGGCAGACCCGTGAGCTTCATTATTTCATAGGCTTTTTTGAACGAGTTCTCCTCGAAAGTATCCCCGTCCTCCACCACATCAAAGTCCCGAGGCACGCCGGCGTCGTCTCTCGTTATTATCTCCATACCGAAGCTATCCGCTATTTTTTTTAACTCGCGAAGCTTGCCTGTGTTATTCGTAGACAGTACGATAGTCCCGTTCATCATATTTCACCCTCTCCCTCGACTAAACTGCTGAGCGTGACGCCGTCAAGGAAGCCGTTAACCAGCTCATTCAGCTTGCTCCAGAGCGGGAGCGTCCTGCACTTCGCCGCTTTCTCACAGAAGATTGCTCCGTCTCCTATGCAGTTCACCGGAGCTAAATTCCCCTCGGTGAGCCTGAGAACTTCGCCCGCGGTATAGTCGCTGAGAGCTCTGTTAAGCTTATATCCGCCGCTTTTGCCCGCGGCGGCGTCAACCAGTCCCCCCTTAGAAAGAGTGCTCATAATGCTTTCGAGATATTTTTTAGAAATGTCCTGTCTCTCCGAGATATCTTTTAGCGGTATATAGCCGTCCTTACCGTTTTCGGCAAGGTCTATCAGCACCCTCAAGGCATACCTGCCCCTTGTAGACACCATCATCTTATCAATCTCCTCTCACAAAAGGACTGAATTTCGCAGAACCAGCCTTTTAAGTTACTTCAAAAGCTCATATATTTTTATCAAATATTGCTAATCCGTCGAGACTTTTAATTTTTTGCTCTCATAACTGAAGCCATAGGTATTCTCGGCTATATCAAAAAATTCTTATTTTGCTTCTTTCTTGCTGTTATAGTCGTCGATAGCCGCCTTAATAGCTTCCTCCGCAAGCACCGAGCAATGCATCTTATGCGCCGGCAGCCCGTCAAGAGCCTCCGTAACCGCCTTGTTAGTCAGCTTCAGCGCCTCGTCTACGGTCTTACCCTTGATGAGCTCGGTCGCCATAGAGCTTGAGGCGATAGCGGAGCCGCAGCCGAAAGTCTCGAACTTGACGTCCTCAATCACATTATCGTTTATCTTAAGATACATCTTCATTATGTCTCCGCATTTAGCGTTACCGACCTCTCCTATCCCGTCGGCGTCGTCCATAGCTCCGAGGTTTCTCGGGTTAGTGAAATGATCCATTACTTTTTCGCTGTATAGTGCCATAGTTCCGCTCCTTATAGTATATATTCTCTTCTTCCTGCCAAAAGGTCGCTCCAAACCGGCGATATTCCTCTCAGGTACTGAACAACCTCTTTTACTTTTTCTATCATATAGTCTATCTCTTCTTCGGTCGAATCCTCGCCCAGGCTGAGTCTCAGCGAACCGTGCGCCACGTCGTGAATCCTGCCGATTGCGAGGAGCACATGGCTCGGGTCAAGCGAGCCCGAGGTGCATGCCGAACCCGAAGACGCTTCAATGCCTTTCATATCGAGAAGAAGCAAAAGACTTTCGCCCTCAACCCCCTCGAAGCAGAAGTTGACATTAGATGGAAGACGGTAAACCGAATCTCCGTTAAGCGCAGAATGAGGAATCTCTGATAAACCCTTGATTAGTCTGTCTCTCAGAGGAATCAGGTGCGCCGAGTTCTTTTCGATATTGTCGCACGCTTCCTCTAACGCCGCCGCCATTCCCATGATTCCGGGCAAATTCTCGGTGCCTCCGCGTTTGCCTCTCTCCTGCGCCCCGCCCTCAATAAGGTTGACAAGCCTTATGCCTTTTCTCACATAGAGCGCTCCGACTCCCTTAGGACCGTGAAACTTATGCGCGGATATAGACATCATATCTATATTCTGCTCCGCTACGTCGATCCTAAGATGTCCGGCAGCCTGAACGGCGTCCGTATGGAAGATTACGCCTTTTTCTCTGCATACTTTACCGATTTCTCCTATAGGCTGCACCGAACCTATCTCGTTATTGGCGTACATTATCGTGACGAGCGCGGTGTCCTCTCTAATTGAGTCTCTTACCTGCTCCGCGCTTACCATTCCGTTTTCGTGAACATCTAAAAGCTCTACCTCAAAACCCTCTTTCTCTAATTTATTAAGAGTATGAAGAACGGCATGATGTTCAAATGCCGTAGAAATGATATGTCTCTTCCCTTTAGCTTCTCCGAGCTTGGCTGCCGAAATTATCGCCTGATTGTCGGCTTCGGAGCCTCCCGAGGTGAAATATATCTCGTTCGCTTCGGCTCCGAACTGCTTAGCTATCCTCTCTCGCGCCTCGAAAAGAGCTTCGCTTGCTCTCTGACCTGCCGTATGAAGGCTCGAGGGATTGCCGTAAATTTCGTCCATATACGGCAGCATCGCCCCTATTGCAATCTTACTCATGCGCGTAGTCGCTGCATTATCCGCGTATATCTGCATATATATCTCCTTGTTCTATATTACATCAAACAGTCTTTTTTACTTACGAATATATAATACACCTATTCGCCTACTATGTCAATAGGTTATTGTGGACTTCTTTTATTATTTTTTTATGAGCTTCTTACAGCAATTTAGGAGAGCAGACCGTCAGATTTTTGAAAAAGGACTCCGAAATGGTCGAGAGCTGTAGCCCGAGACTTTTTTCGGAGTCCCTTATTTTTTACGGTTCGATTCAGCATGCGGGCTGCGCGCCTGCATTGCCGCCGAGGGTATCTTAGGGCTTGTCGCCGCGACCGCCGTACCGCAGCCATACATCGGCGCACGTTAAAGCTCGTATACCTTCGTATATTTCTCGGTGAGATAGTCTACGAAATACTGTGCGTCAAACTTGCCGCAGGCATTTTCGAATAATTCGTCAGGCTTATAATAGGAAGCATGCCGATGTATGTGCTCCCTGAGCCATTCCGTAACCTTGCCGAGGTCGCCTTTTGCCACATCCTGCCAAAGGTTCGGAATATCTTTTCCCATCACGCTCAGCATTTGCGCTCCGTATGCCGAGCCGAGTGCATATGTAGGGAAGTAGCCGAGCGAACCGCCGGACCAGTGAGTATCCTGAAGACAGCCCTCTGTGAAGTTGCTCGGGCGAACCCCCAAGTATTCTTCATAAAGCTCGTCCCATACCTTAGGCACGTCCTTAACGGCAAGGCTTCCGTCTATCATCTTCTTCTCTATCTCATATCTAATCATTATATGGAACGCGTAGGTGAGCTCGTCCGCCTCAATCCTTATGAGGGAAGCCTCGGATTTATTGACGGCTTTCCAGAACATCTCGTGTGTTACGTCGCTGAGCTGCTCAGGGAAGAACCTTTTAGCACATTCAAGGAGCGCGCCCGTGAATTCGAATGAATGACCTATTATGTTTTCATAGAATCTGCTTTGGCTTTCATGGATTCCCATCGAAACTCCGCCGGCGAACACGGTCCAGTTATACTTATCTTCCGCATTCAGCTCGTACATAGCGTGTCCTCCCTCGTGAAGAACCGAGTACATGGAGCTCTCGAGCGAATTCTCATAAAAATGCGTGGTTATTCTTACGTCGTGGTTATTATAGTTATCAGTAAACGGGTGCTCGGATTCTCCGAGTATGAGTCTCTTTCCGTCAAGTCCCATCATATCCATAACGGCATAAGAAAATTTTCTCTGCGCGTCGACAGGATAGCTTCTTCTCAGGAAGCTGTCGTCAATCTGCTTTTTTTCTGCAATCTTATCGATTAAAGGCTTAAGCCCGTCTCTCAGCTTCTTGAAGAACTCGTCGAGAGTTGCCATTCTCATTCCCTCTTCATACTGGTCTATGAGGGCGTCATAAGGCGCTAACTCCGAGTTGTAATACCCGGCGAACTTGATGTTGGCGGCAACGATTTTTTCAAGATAAGGTGCAAATAATTCGAAATCATTACTGAGTTTCGCCTTTCTCCATGCGACCTGCGCGGCGTCGACCAAAACTATAAACTCGACATACTCTTCCTGAGGTATAGCGGACAGCTCCCTTATCTTTTTGTCGAGAAGCTTTGCCTCTCTCTTCTCATACTCATCAAGGCTGTCCTCATTTTTCAGAAGCTCATCGACAGCCGCTCTCAGCTTCCCGTCCGTCATAAGCTCATAGTCGAGTCCCCCGAGCATTCCCATAGTTCGGCCTCTTCCCTCTCCGGATTCCTCAGGTGCGACGGTCTCCTGGTCATATTGCAATATGCCCATAGCATGGGTAAAGGCGGCGTGCTTAGACTCCACAGCCCTTATAAGTTCAAGTAATTCTTCTATTCTTTCTCTCATCATATGTGTCTCCCTTGTCATATCAAAATATTGTTCAGCTTATCCTTATTTAATAATTCAGAATACTTAATTATCTTTTGCCTATATATTCTCTTTCTTCCGTAATTACCTTGTCCATCGGCTTATCCCATTCCTGAGGAAGAACGGTAGGAGCTTTCTGACATTCGAATGCGACCGCTATTATATAAGCCCTATTACATTTTTCTAAAAATCTGTCATAGTAGCCTGCTCCCATGCCCATTCTGTTTGCCTGCCCGTCAAATGCGGTGCAGGGGCAGATTACAAGGTCGCAGTCCTCCGGCTTTAGCAGCGTCGACTTTTCCCTTAGGGGTTCCTTGATATTATGAAAGCCCTCTCTCCACGCGTCATCGGATTCAGGATGAAGTGCGTCCATCTCCGTGGCTGAAACCACGAGAGGGTAGTAGAGAGTCTTGTCTGTATATTTAACCTTTTGCTCGAGGCGTGCGAGGTCAACTTCTCCCTTTATCGGGCTGTATATGAGAATATTTTTTGCTTCCTTATATTCCTTAAGCCCGGTGATTGTGTCGACTATGGCGTTCGATTTTCTTTCTCTGTCGGCTGCGCTCAGCGCTTCCCTCGCCGCAATCCTTTCACGCCTGATTTCACGTCTTTCGTCTTTTACGGTTTCAGGGACTTCGACCATATTTTTCAGCCTTATCCTGTCAATCAGCCCTATAAGCAGCAGGATTACCGCTATCTGAACTGCAACCATTATTCCTATCTGCGGCAGTCGGGATATTATGAGCGGCAGGTAGGCCGCTCCGTAGAGAATCGATATCCAAAGCGGCGTCAGCCACATAGATATCACAAGCTGGTCGAGCAGTACCGCAATACCTATTCTCAGCTTCGACTGTCTCTTAAACAGCAGTATTCCGAAAATCACTCCGGTGAGCGCGCAGTTCAGCGTGAATCCGGGGAAGTACGCCCCTATCGGGAAGAGCTGCGCTCCCATAAAATCACCGAGTCCGCCTACAAGCGCACCGGCGACGGGGCCGTACAGATAGGCTCCGACGAAGACGGCGACGAACGCAAATCCGATTTTCATATTCCATGCGTTTATCGACAGGAATCTTGAAAGAACTACGTGGACTGCGACGAGTAACCCTATGGTTACAAGCATTTGTGTTTTTTTGTTTTTCATTTTTTACTCCTTCGGCAATTTCTCGGGCTCAGGACATATAATGCCTGCGCAATTTCTCGGGCCAGGAGAAATTCGTTCCTCGTTTTCGGAACCTATTAAGTTTTTTTCGGGTCAGTCCATGACTTTTTTTGCCATAGGCAGCAGCCAGCCGCCGACTGTGTTACCCAATGTGTTTATTAGTATAAACACGAGCGCTTGGCCGCTCCACATGTCTGCCGCGGATATGTAGAACATATTCGCCACGCAGTGCTCGAAGCCGCACAATATAAAAACCATAACGCCAAGTATCAGCGCAAGGTATTTACCTATTTCATGAGGATTATTCCTGAATCCCTCGACAGATATGTATATACACATATTGCAAAAAACAGCGAGAATGAAGATAGACAGCAGATTATCGCCGAGCTTTACCTCGGCGAGAGCCGCCGCCCGCTCTGCAATCGCCGCCCCGAAGCGGGTCAGCAGCATCAGCCGAGCCGCGATGAAACAGCCGATGAAGTTTCCTGCCCAGATAAGAAGCGTATCGACAAGATAGCAGCCGCTATTGCCCCACACATAGCAGATTCTGCCTGTAAACAGAAAATACCCCTGCGTACAGATTGTAAACAGCCCTATCACAAAAAACAGCGCACCTATCACCCTGTTTTCAGCGGACAAAAACGTAATGGCGCCTGTGCCTATCAACATACCGCCAATTATCGCAGAAGCAATTACTTTTATTTTTTGCATTGTTTAAGTGTCCTTTCAGCAGATTTTACTACGTGACTCATAAGTATTGTCGAGGTAACGCCGCCGACTCCGCCCGGAACCGGTGTAATGGCTCTGACATAAGGCTCCACCCTGTCAAAATCGCAGTCTCCCGCGATGCCTCCCTTTTTTTCGTCCCAGTTGATTCCGACGTCTATGACTACCTGATTAGGGTTGGTGAAGCTCTCGTCGACGGATTTCAGCTTGCCTGCCGCTGATATGAGGATATCCGCCTCTCTTGCGATTTTTTCAGGTTCAGCCGTCCTCGTGTGACAATTCACCACGGTGGCGTTTTCGTGCATAAGCATCATCGCCACGGGTCTGCCGATTACAAGCGACCTTCCGATTACGCAAGCCTTTTTGCCCTCTATCTCTATTCCATAGTGATGAAGCACCTCCATCGCAGCCTGCGCCGTGCATGGCGGGAAGCCGTTATCTGTTCCCGTGAATACGCCTGCCAGGCTTCCGTCGGTGCAGCCGTCTATGTCCTTTTCGGGGTTCAGCATTTTTCTCGCCCTCTCACTGTCAAGGGTAGGCGGAAGCGGTCTGAACATAAGTATCCCGTGAATCTCATCATCTTCGTTAAGTCTGATAAGTTCACGGTCAAACGCTTCCTGCGAAATATCATATTGAAGAATTACATTGACCACCCTGATTCCGACCTTATCGGCTTTTTTCATAGCCGAGGCTTCGTATGCCATATCGTCAGGGCGTTCGCCCACCCTGAGTATGGCGAGCGTGGGCTCTATCCCCTCGCTCCTTAGACGGTTCACGTCTACAATAAGTTTCTCCGTGAGTGAAGCCGTAACAGGCGCACCCTTTAATATCTCAGCCATTTTTCTCTCCTATATATACGTGCGGCTCGTCGCTCGTTGCAACTTACTCTCCGCGGCTCGCGGCTCGTTGCAGCTTGCTCTCCGCAGTTCGCTGCTCGTCGCTAACGCCTGACCGCAGCATATCGACCGATTCCGGCTTATCGCCTCAGTTTCCGATATGCCGCGTCTTTTTATAATGCGAAATATATGTCGTCGAATATTTTTTTTGCGACGGAGGCATATTCGGTAAGTCCGGCGGCTATATACCCGTCAAGTTCATCGGCATACTCCCTGTCTTTCATAAGCTTCGTGTTTATTCTGACATTGCAGGCAGCGCCGAAAAGCGCGCCTCTGCATATCGCCGCGGCAGTAGCGACGTCGGAAGCAATAAGACCGGTACATTTTTCTCCAAGCTCCATAAGCAGCTCCGCCGTTTCACAGCAAAGGTCGAATATCTCCAGCGGCGCGGACGCCGCCTCTCGCAGACACAGTTCAAGCGCAGCATCTCTGTTCGGGCTGTCCTTAGGCAGCCTGTATGCGTCGGATAGCGGCTCGAAAACTTCCGCGTCCCTGTCAATCAGGCGCAAAAAATTCTTTCTGAGAGTTTCCGTCCTGCGTCTTAAGTCTTCAAGCTCGTCCGCCGGCAGCTTGCTTCTGCCTCCGTTTTTCGTCACCTCAACCACCATACCGCCGAGCGAAGCCGCGAGCGCCGCAGCAAGCGCGGAAGCGCCTCCGCCGCCGGGAAACGGCTCGCCTGACGCAAGCTTCGCTGTAAATTCTTTTAGGCTATTTTCTTCAAACATTGAGCGACCTTCCAAATATAGTATAAATTCAATCTGTCACACGTGATATATCTTCATAGCAATCGATTCACCCGCTAATTATACATTATGAGCCTAAGAGATGTAAAGGCAAATCCGGCTCAGAATATGCCTTTTTCTGCATTTTTTGTCGTAATTATTGCGGTTTTCAGAAAGGTTTTTAGCATTTTCGGCTCACCGCTTTTAGCGTTATTTTTGATTTTTTAAGGGCTTAGAACAGACCGCTGATTACTCCGTTTTCGTCTACATCTATTTTTTCGGCGGACGGAGTCTTAGGAAGCCCCGGCATAGTCATAATATCGCCGGTTAATGCTACTATAAAGCCCGCTCCGGCTGAAACCTTGAGGTTTCGCACTTTTACGAGAAAGCCCTTAGGAGCTCCGAGAAGCGCGGCGTCATCGGAGAAAGAATACTGCGTCTTAGCCATACATATAGGGAGCTTACCGAAGCCTAATTTTTCAATCTGGTTAGCCTGCTTTATCGCGTCGCCTACGAGCACCACGCCGTCGGCATGATATATCTTCTTACATATTGCTTCAAGCTTCTCTTCGATGGAGGTATCCAGCCCGTATGCCTGTCTGAAATTATTCGGTTCTTCGCAAAGTCCGACTACTTCCTCGGCAAGCTCTCGACCGCCCTCGCCGCCTTTCGCCCATACCTCCGAAAGCGCTACGTTTACGCCAAGTTCTCTACATTTTTCTCTCACAAGCTCAAGCTCAGCCTCGGTGTCTGTAGGGAAAGCGTTTATGGCAACTACGCAAGGGAGACCGAATACTTTTTTTATATTGTTTACATGCTGGAGAAGATTCGGCAGACCCATCTCAAGCGCGAGCAGATTCTCCGAGGTCAGCTCGTTTTTCGGAACTCCGCCGTGATATTTCAGAGCCCTTACGGTCGCAACTATGACAACCGCGGACGGCTTAAGACCTGCCATTCTGCACTTAATATCTATGAATTTCTCAGCGCCGAGATCGGCTGCGAAGCCCGCCTCGGTTACGGCATAGTCCGCGAGCTTAAGTGCCATTTTCGTAGCTATCAGGGAATTGCAGCCGTGCGCTATGTTAGCGAACGGTCCGCCGTGTATGAACGCCGGCGTGCCCTCAAGAGTCTGAACGAGATTAGGTTTAAGCGCGTCCCTGAGAAGCGCCGCCATAGCGCCCTCCGCTTTCAGGTCATGCGCCGTTATCGGCTTGCCATCAAAGGAATATGCTACAATCATCTCCGCGAGCCTTTTCTTAAGGTCGAGAAGATCCGACGCCAAGCATAGCACCGCCATTACCTCAGAGGCAACCGTAATATCGAATCCGTCCTCGCGTGGTACGCCCTGAAGCTTACCGCCGAGTCCGTTTACTATATGTCTAAGCTGCCTGTCGTTCATATCCACAGCTCTCTTCCAGATTATCTGCTTGCTGTCGATACAGAGCTCGTTTCCCTGCTGAATATGATTGTCTATCAAAGCTGCCAGGAGATTGTTCGCTGCTCCGACAGCATGAAAATCCCCTGTAAAGTGGAGGTTTATATCCTCCATAGGAACTACCTGCGAATATCCGCCTCCGGCAGCTCCGCCCTTGATTCCGAACACCGGTCCGAGCGACGGCTCGCGAAGCGCTACCATAGATTTTTTACCGATTTTTCTGAGTCCGTCGGCAAGTCCTACGGAGGTTGTGGTTTTTCCCTCTCCGGTAGGCGTAGGCGTTATCGCGGTTACGAGAATCAGCTTGCCGTCCTCTGCGTTCGCTCTGTCCTTTAGAAGCCTGTAATCTACTTTCGCCTTATACTTGCCGTACTGCTCGAGGTATTTCTCGTCAACCCCCGCGCTTGCCGCAATCTCGTCGATGTGCTTCATCTCGCATGACTGCGCAATCTCTATATCCGTTCTTATCCTGTCCATTTACTTAACCTCCGTGTAGTATGCAGTTATTATACCATGTTTACATGGTATAATTCAGCCATGTGCGATTTTGCCGAAGTTTACGAAGGCAAATGTCGCACGGCGATATAATCTCCGTATAATGACTGCTTTTGCAGTCATTATACCATAATTTCAGATTATATAAACCTCGTTTTATTCTATATTATTGAGTTTTTGCTCAAGTATGGCTTGGCTACATTTTCACATATCCAAGTATAACTATATTATGACTAACTATGTAAATACACGATTATATTTAATATGTGATGATTACCGTCACGCTTCCAAATCCTCATTTTGAATAGCTCCTATTGTAAACTTATGCAGCCGATATGCTTACAAATTGCCGATATACTGTACTAAAATTGTACTAAAAATGTTTTTTTGAAAAATCTTGTCCCTTTATGGGGATTTCAACGGTTAATATATATAGGTGATTAAATAGAGTCGGCAATATATGTACCGAAAGGAGGAGGAATTGTGTCAAGCTGACTCATAGTTTTCGCCTCATAAATCATTATCTTGCACAACACAATTGAAAGGAACGGTATCTAAAAATGCTAAAAAAAATTATTATTACACTTTTAATCTTAGTGTATGCTACACAATTTGTACTTGCACACGAAGAAAAAAGCACTACCCCTAAAATTGAAGTTCTAAAAAAAATTAATGCACTCGAAATAATTCAAGAGATGGAGAAACACTATGATGCAAATAAAGAGATAGGTGGGCTTATTGATTATGCGGTTGTTCTTGAGACGAAAATAAATCCACAAGAATTTGATGAAGTTATAAACTTTATTTTAGATGAAACAAAACCTTCGGAAGTTAGATTGGCCGTTTTTCAATCATCTGAACGCAAAATGGCTAAAAATTACACGAAATGGGAAGATTTTATTTACAACATATTTGAAAACAAAAAACAAGACGAATGCATAAGAATAGAAGCATTATGGTTACTTCCTAGTAATTATAATACGGTAAATTTGTTAATGCAATGCGTTAATAATGACAGTGATAGCATGGCATTTCAGGCTTTGAAAAGACTTGCATTAGATAACCCAACTCTCGCAAACAAAATAAGCGAGAGAATTATTCGCGAATATAATAATAAACAAATTGAAAGTGAAAAGCTCAGAAAGGCTATAAGAATTATTTCAAAAAATATAGCAGATGGTTATAAAACAAATAAAGATGAATTTGTATCATTCTGCTTTAATTTGCTTTCAGAAACTGAAAATCAAAAAATGGTTAACACTATATTCTTTGCTTTATATGATATTAGAAACCATGAAATCATACAAAAAATGCTTTCTATAAAAAAATTCGATCAGACGCTAATAGATTACCTGTTAGATAATTGTAAATCTGACCTTCCATATGACTCTATGAGTTCACGCTCTATATCTGCTATTTCTTCATATAAAGGGTACGCCGTATTTAGGGATGGCGCCGGAATCAATATTGATTGGCACGCCGGATTAATGAACAAAGCAAACTCATCATATTCCAATTGTGTAATACATTTACAAAAAACAAGTCCTTTATTTAACGTTGCTGTTATGTTTGATTCGTGGTCGGGTTTTAAGGGCAATAATACTTTTCGGGGAGCCTATAAA
Organism: Anaerovoracaceae bacterium; assembly: GCA_041856085.1. Lineage (GTDB taxonomy): Bacteria > Bacillota > Clostridia > Peptostreptococcales > Anaerovoracaceae > RUG754. The sequence goes on from JBHAFL010000080.1 coordinate 12,693, forward strand.
CCTAAAAATGTAACATATACATCTACTATGGCAAACAATGTTTTGGCAAAAGCTATTGAACTAACGACAGAAAATGTTCAATATACAGTGACGGAGCAACTCACCTATCACCTTGCTCCTTCGAATGGTACAAGCAAAGGAGAGCCCTCTGATATATTCAGGATCAGATGTGACGGAGTGGTTGAGTATTGCTTTGAATATTATAATATGATAATATTTGGTCAAAACTCCCAATATGGCAATATTTCAATAAAAAATAGCCACAATGTAGATTATCATAGAGGCGGGTATATCATTCCCAGCACTCAAGCGGGCGTAATGACATTAGTAACAATGGTGGAACCGTGATGAATAAACATAAAAAGATTTTTTTCATTTTTTTAATTTGTCTTAATATCCCTTTTCTATACTATGGAATATTAAGCATGTGGTTTCAGTCGTGCAACGGAATTACATATTTTTCAAACTTGCTTAATATAGCTACAACATATTTTTTTTATATTATATTATTGAAAGGACAAAACAAACAAAGATTGTTCGCTTTTATGATACCGGTTGCGTATTTCATATACGGGTGTATATATTTAGCCTTTGATAATGCATTTACACCATTAAGCTATCTTTTATCTTCCGAAATGTATGGTGTATTTTATACAGTTAATAGCTACTTTAAGTTGGATGAAAAAATTGTTATTCATAACGAAATAGGAATCGGTTTAATTCTGCAAAGTATAGTATTCGCGTTCTTGCTGGCAAAAAATAAGCCCTCAAGGGCTGATTTGGGCTGAAACACGTATCATATTTTGCCTTTTCAAGGACTCGCATTAGCGAGTCCTATTCATTACGGCGAGCAAGCCCTAAGTGTTATCCGAAGCGAGGACTAAAAAGCGCGGCAGCACTAATCGCTCAGATATGTTTTGCGGTCATTATACCATGTTTACATGGTATAATTCAGCCATGTGCGATTTTGCCGAAGTTTACGAAGGCAAATGTCGCACGGCGATATAATCTCCGTATAATAACTGCGTTTGCAGCTATTATACCATAATTTCAGATTAGATAAATCTCTTTTTTATTCTATATTATTGAGTTTTTACTCAAGTGCGGTTTGAGGGTAAATTTTTAACAAAAATAATTAAAATCATGTTATAATAACCTCACGGCGTTAGCCGCGCTTCGCTTCGCGAACCTGCGGACGCCTGAGAGAACATTGAAACTTAA
>JBHAFL010000081.1:0-20611 GCA_041856085.1 Anaerovoracaceae bacterium
CATTGTAAATTTCTCTGCCATTTTAATTTACCTTTCATTATTTATTATTCACTATTACTATGTTCACGTTTCTGCTGCTTGTGAGATATACCATCGTCGCATAGTTCACGTCGAACTCCATTATATCGCCGATTTGCCAATCACGCACGGAGTCCTCGACGTCGATTATAGTGTGGTCGGAGGACGCTCCGAGAACTTCTATACCCTCTTCAAGCGGCAGAAGCTCATTAGAATCGCCGTAATCCACCTTGCCGACTCCAAGCAGCGCACGTTTTCTGATACCTCTATCCACATAGTCGGGTTTATGTCCGAAAGCATCGACAGCTATTTCACCGATAGGGTGAGTCGGCTTGTCCTTAATCTCTATAACCTCGGCCTTTAGCCTGAAATTATCTCTGTTAAGCTCCGGCATACTGCAACCGTAAAATTCCTGCAAGTCTCGCGCAAGCAGCACGCCCTCGCCTATCCTCAGCATATTGATTCTCCCGGGTACGTCTCTTCCCCATATCCTAAGCAGCGTCGAAGTCGCGCCTCCCGATATTATCTCAAGCTCTCTTCCTATCACAGCCTCGATTTTTTCTGCGACGTCGATTAACTCGTTCAGCTTGTCCACGGTAGGGCAAATCGAGCCGTAGCACCCCACGTTCGTGCCGATTCCGGCAAGGTGAAGATTCGTGAGGTCGTTCTCTATGCGGAGAGCCACCCTCGACATTTCATCTTTATCCCAAAAGCCCTCTCTGAGGTCTCCCATATCTGCCATCAGGATTACGTTATGGATTTTGTCTTTTCGGGCAGCTTCGGCGTTTAGAGCCTCCAAGACTTCAACCTCGCTGTTCAAGCTGTAGTCGCAAAGCCTTATAACCTCTTCAACCTCAGACAGCATAGGTATTCTTATCATCATCATCGGCTTGTCGATTCCTGCGTTTATGGCGTCCTCAAGCTGCTCAAGTCTCGACGAAGCAATCCATCGAGCGCCCGCTTCGGAATACGCCTCGGCTATCTCAGTGAGACCTGTAGCGCCTTTAATTACTCCGGCGACTTCAATGCCGAACTCGGCGCACTTCTTGATGACAGTCTCTGCGTTTTCTTTGAAGTGCCCTATATTTATCTCCAATTTAGGATATCTGTCTTTCATAGTCGTTCTCCTTTGCATGTCAAAAAAGTTATACACGGTCATTTTATCATTACTCGCTTCTTTTTACAACAAAAAAGACGCATATTACTGCGTCTTTTAGGTTATTTTTCGATATATTATACAAAAAATCCCGTTCCTACGCTATCTCAAGGGCAATTTTCATCATATTGGTAAAAGAGGTCTGCCTTTCTTCCGGCGTAGTAGCCTCGCCCGTAAACGGATTGTCTGAGATAGTGCATATAGCGAGAGCGTTTTTTCCTGCCCTTGCGGCGTTCATATAGAGGGCTGCCGCTTCCATCTCCGTAGCTAATACTCCCATTTTCTGCCATTCGGAAAGGCTCATAGCGTCGTCATAGAATACATCTGAGGAGTAGAGATTCCCGACGATAGGCTCGATGCCTAATTCTTCCGCCGCCTTCACTGCTTTCTGAAGAAGCCCGAACGAGCAAATCGGCGCATAAGTCCCCGGCAGCCTGAACTGCTCGGCATAGTTGGAGTTCGTGCACGCCCCCTGTCCGATAACTACATCTCTCACCTTAAGGTCAGGCTTAACTACACCGGCGGTACCTATTCTGATAATGTTTTTAACATCATAAAAATTAAAAAGCTCATACGAATAAATTCCCATCGACGGCATACCCATACCCGACGCCATAACGGATACCCTTTTACCTTTGTATGTGCCGGTGTAACCGTGTATTCCTCTCACATTGTTGACAAGCTCCGCATTGTCCAAAAAAGTCTCGGCGATGAACTTAGCTCTCAGCGGGTCTCCCGGCATAAGAACCGTCTCCGCGAACGCGCCGAGCTTAGCCTCGTTATGAGGAGTAGGTGTTTTTGACATATTATTTACCTCCGTATTTATCCCCTCGTGCAAAAAATCCGCGAGCAGGCATTTAATAAATTCTTAGCTGTACAATATACTATTGTGAGCGATGAAGCGCCGCTGAGAACAGCCTCGCTGCAAAAGCAAAGCGCGGCAGCAATAATCGCTAAGATGTGTTTTGCAATAATTCAGCCATGTGCGATTTTGCCGGAGTTCACGCAGGCAAAATTATCGCACGGCGATATAATCTCCGTATAATATTTACGCAGCAAAGCTGTGTAAATATTATACCATAATTTCAGACTTGCGAAGCAAGGCTGTTAGCGGCGTAGCCGCGGTGAGCGTAGCTCACAAATTATGATACAATGTTCTCCCAGGCGTCCGGCGGTCTGCATAGCAGAGCGGCGGCTTACGCCGTGAGGTTATTATACCATAATTTACGAGGCTGTTCTATGTTTATTTTTTGCGCGTGCTGTGATAGAATGTCCTCGTGAAATATTTTTTGCGTGAAACCTGAGGAGTTTTTATGAAAAAGAGAGTTTGCATCTTATATACGGGCGGCACTATAGGAATGGTTCCCACGGAACACGGCTATGCGCCTAAAAAAAATTATTTCCCTCAGCTGCTGGAGGATATAACCCAATTGAAGCACCGCGGTATGCCTAACTGGGATATTATAGAGTTTGACCCGCTCCTTGATTCGTCTAATGTGGCAGTCAACGAGTGGAACAACATCGGCCGCGCGATTAAGGAGAGGTATGACAGCTACGACGGTTTCGTCGTGCTTCACGGCACGGATACTATGGCTTATACGGCTTCCGCACTTTCGTTTATGCTCGAGGGGCTCCGCAAGCCTGTTATAATAACCGGCGCCCAGATTCCGCTCTGCGAAATTCGCTCTGACGGGCGCGACAATCTCATAGACTCTATGGTAATAGCCGCTCAGGGCAGGGCAAATGAGGTCTGCATATATTTCGCCGGGAGGCTTCTTCGCGGCAACCGCTCTACCAAAACCTCCGCTGACGAGCTGCTCGCTTTCACTTCTCCTAATTACCCGGTGCTCGCCAACGTCGGCATCGAAATAAAGTATAATGCTCAGGCTCTCGCGCTGCCGGCTCAAAATGAGAAGTTTTCTCTAAGAGAACTCTCCGAAGTGCCGATAGGTGTTCTTAAGTTTTTCCCGGGAATGCGGTTCGAGCTTTTCGAGCAGATAATAACGGAGAAACTGAGCGGGGTCGTAATAGAGGCTTTCGGCGAGGGCAATATCCCATCTGACAACGGTACCCTCGTGCAGAGCATTAACAGAGCCACCGAGAACGGGGCTGTAATCGCGGTCGTATCGCAGTGTTACCAAGGCACGACGAAGCTCGGCGCTTATGCGACCTCAAGCAGTCTAAAAAAGGGCGGCGCTGTCGGCTGCCTTGATATGACCACAGAGGCTACCGTCGCGAAACTGTACTATCTCATTTCCTGCGGCTATGATGTGAAAAAGGTTAAACGGCTGATGGCTACCGACCTCAGGGGCGAAATAAGCAGGTAGAAATAATGCTTACCGAAATATTGACTTATGTGCCCGCCTCTCCGTTCCAACAGCAAAAAGCTTGATGATTATCCTGACGCTCCGAGTAAAAAATAAATATTGATTCCAAGCTTATCGTAACGAAAATCAGCACGGCGTCTCAAAGCGCCGACCTGTCAATCATTTTCGAAAATCTGCTTGACGCGGCATTTTAATTCAGTAGCGTCCCGCTCTTTCGAATGATTCGTGTGACTGCGCGAATTGCTCTTCCGTCGGGTCGAAATATGTGTAGTTGGTGAGTCCCGTATATGTCCACTTGCCTTTATCCGAGAAGCTCTTTCGCTCCCATCTGTTTCCGTTAGCCGGCGTAGGGTCTACTACAATCCATCTTCCGTCTGCATAGCATTCCGCCCACCAATGATCCATATTCGTAATGTCGTCTTCTGTGCTCCAGTTGTTATATACGGCGTTTAGGGCGATGTGATGCCCGTTTATCACTCTTGCGGGGATTCCTTCGGCTCTCGCGAGCGCGACCACGAGCGCGCCGTATCCGACGCAGGTTGTCGCTACCTTAGCTTGCCCTGATGAGTCGGGCGCGCTGTTTTCGCTCTTCCTGTTATTCCTCATATTAAAGAGGTTTCTGTACGGGTCTGTATACTGGTTCCTGCCCCTTGAAAAAGCGTAGTTGTCGTAATATATGTTTTCGCCGAGGTATTCATATATCTTCAGTAATTTTTCGTAATCGTCCTCAGCGCCTGCGGTAACCGAAGCGGCTACAGTCTTAAAATACTTGGCTTTTTTCTTTGACGGCTCCCGCATAGCGAAGTATTTCAGGTCGGTAAGCGCAGTATCGAGGTATTTTCTCATTGAGGTTCTGTTGGCGTCATCGGTTACTTTTCGATTCTGCGCCGCTATCTTCTCGAAGTGCAGGATTTCAGTCGTACCTCCGGAAACTCTAAAGCAGCAATTCTTATAATACAGATAGGGCTCGCGTCCCTCTCCTTTTAGGGTCATAAGCAGCACGTATTCGCCGTCCTCAAGCGAGTAGGTGAGCCTCCCGTATGCCTTAGGGTCGAAGCCGAAAGAGTATTTTTTGACTTCGCCCGCGCTCCGCGCGTAGGCTCTGCCAATCCAGACGGACGATGTCTTAATACCGACTTTTCGCACGCTGAAGTTCATCTCGTCCCCCGCAAGCGTGGAAGTGATTTCGGCTTTTATCTGAGAACCGTCTGTATATATCCTCGTGATATTGTCCGCCAGCTTTTCGTGATTCGAAACGAGCTCGTCAACCTCTATCGGCTGCCCCGCGTCCGCGATACCGGCGGCAAGCGCGTTACCCGCGCTCATTACAATAATCAGCACGGCAGCCGTGATAGTCAAACTCATTCTTTTTAGAGCCATATTTTTTTGAATCACCTTTTTCATAGTCACCTCCGTCACCTCCGTAATTTAGAATTCTTCTTACAAAATCGAAATTCGCTGATTCGCTTATCCGTTGATTCACTTATCCGCCAATCCACCAATCTGCTTATCCTGTCTTCGCTTACCCGATATATTCTTTATATATCCTATTTCAAGAAGCAATACGATGATTTTATCGTCTTATATTTCGACGTTTATTCTGTAGTCGCCGGCTCTGTATCTCCATTGTGCGCTTCTGTCGGCAGTAAGTCATTTGCCGCGTCGCCTCGGCTACGTGCGGGCCTCTGCATTTTTTCTCAGTCAAACGGTAATCGGGGAAGCTTTTTCACGTGCGCAGCCTAAGTCTTAACCTATTATGTTATAGCTGTTGCCGTCAAATGCCGTGTCGAAACGGCAGATTCCCTTATAGCTGCAATAGGCGCAGACGGAGCGCGTCTTCGTCTTCATCGGGTGTATCTTGATGCTTCCCTTAGCGAGCTCGCTTGTCACCTCGGCGACTTTTTTCATAACTTCGCTCTCAAGCTCGTTAAACGCCTCTTCGGATATGAGCGTTTCCTCGCTCCTGCTTGTGGACTTCACACCCTCCGCAGTCATCTTGATTCCGAGAATGTCCGAGTTTTTCTCGAAGTCTCCTGCAACCGCCCTTATGACCTTAGGGTCGTCGACTATAATTCCGTTAAGTCTGAACTCCTTTTTTAGCTCCTGTCCTAATTTTTCTCTGTCTATCTCCGCCGCGTTCATCTCTATCATCGGGTCTGTGATATGAAAATAGAATACCCCCGCGGTCTTCCTGTCTCCACCCTTTGCCGCGCTCAGATACAGCATCAGCTGGAGTCTGTATCCCGCTTTCGCCTCATTTATGCTGAAGCTTTCATTTCCGGTCTTGTAGTCGATTATCTTTACCCTGTTATCTTCGAGTATGTCTACCCTGTCTATCTTTCCCTCGATACAGACCTTGCCGGAATCCGTCTCTATCTCTATAGCGGGGATGCTTCTGCCTCGGCCGAATGCCTCTTCATATCTGCTCGACAGTATTCGTCCGGCTCTGACCTGCTCTACCAGCGCTTTCGCCGCCTTGAAGCAGGCGGATTTTATCCTTTCGGTTCTGTAGCTTTCTTCGTTTCCGGCGTTAAGCAGCCCGTCTCTGTATGACGCCGACTCTTTCTTAAGTTCTTCGTCAATCATATTCTTAAGCTCGTCTTCGGTAACCGTAATCCACGGCGAAGCGGGGTCGGTCAGCGCGCCCTCGCTCGGCGTAAGCCTGTTTGTTATCTCCATTATACAGCTATGATATATATCGCCGATTTCTCTGTGCGAGACTTCGAATACGCGGCGCTCATCGGGCTTAAGTCCATAACCCACATAGTATGAGAACGGACACCTGCTGAATTTCTCTATTCCTGACGGGCTGAGCTTGAGAGCTTCTCTCTCTCCTCTTCCGTAGAGCATAGCCGCACGCGCCGCCCCGAGCTCCTCCGCGTCGTTCGTGAACGATACGCCCGACGCTATCATTTTCAGCACATCGCTTTTCTCATTCCTGAGCCACGAGATACCGCTTCTGACCTCGGCGGGAAGCTCCTCGCCCTCCGCCGCTCTTCTGATGCATTCGGTGATATGCCTGAGCCCCGCGGTCTCGGAGTTCACAAGTTTCGAATAGTCGCCTGCGCTCACTATGTCGCGTCTTAACGAGGCGTTCGGAAAAATCTCCCTCAGCTTCAAAAATATCGCCGACGGCTTAATCGCCTTGCCCTCCGCGTCTCCCCTCGAAAAGCTCACATACAGCTTCTCTTTAGGGCTCGTCAGTATGCGGTATATTCCCAGTTTTTCTTCCGAGAGCATAACGGAATCGAGCTTGCAGAGCTCGACTCCCTGTGCCTTAAACATAAGCTTCTCGTCTTCGTCAAAAATCCCCTGATTCGGCGCTCCCATCGGGATAATCCCCTCGTTGGCGCCGACAACCACGAGAGCCCTCAAGTTCCCGACGCGTGTTCTTTGCATATTGCCCATGACAAGCGAATCCGCCGTCGGAGGAATCATTCCTATCCTGATTTCGGATATTCCCTTTTGAAAAAGGCGGAGAAAAGCCCTCGGCTCGAAGCTCTCGCCCGAGGTAATCTCATAAATCTGCTCTAAGATTCTAATAACCGCCTGCCAAATCTGCGCAGTTTCTACGGCTAAGTCTTCTCTCCCCTCTGCAAGCTGAGCTTCCTTAAGCGCGTTCAGCTTCTCAGGTATGCCCGCGTCCGCATTCAAAAAATCATAGAGTCCTGATATGAAATCGCCCGTCGTCTCCGCCCTCATAAGTTTTTCAAAGCTTTCTACGTGTGCCGTCAGCTTAGCTCTGATTTCATCCAGTCTCGCGAGCTCCTCTTCGCTGTACTCGAAGCTGCCCTTAGTGAAAGGTTTTTTCCACATAGAGCCGTTTATCCTGTATTTCAGGGCGTAGTTTTCGAGCTCCATAGCCTCGCCCGCGGATAATCCGGTCATTCCCGATTTCATAATGCCGAATATGCTTCCCCTCGAATATCTCGTTATGACGGTCTCTAACAGGGAAATTATGTATCTCACGGCGGGGCTTGCTTCTATGCTTCTCTCCATATCGGAGAAAAGCTCAAGCCCGTATTCTCTGAATATCCTGACCATTATCGGCGCGAGGACTTCGCTGTCATTGCAGATAACCCTGATGTCCCTTGCTCTGTAGCCCTCGTCTCTTATCAGAGAAAGCACATAGGCCGCAGCGTCCTCCGCCTCGGAGTAGAGGTTGGCGGCTTCCACGAGGCTGATTTCATCGGTGTAGCCCTCGTAAGCTGCCGAAGGTATGGCATAGAGCTCCCTTTCGAGGTGTTCGATAGCTCCGCTCGTCTTTTTTTCACGATATATATTCGGTATCCGCTTAACCTCGCAAAAAATCCCTCTCGATTCCGCCTGCCCTATCAGATTTTCTTTCACAGCCTCGGTGAGCAGGAATATGTCGCCGTCTCTCTCACTCTTTTCGTCCGAACAGGTGAGGCATACGTTGACTTCGCCCGCGTATGCTATCAGCTCGCCGATTACCGACAGAGCCTTCGGTGCGAAACTGTCGAAGCCGTATATCCATATCGTGTTACCCTTAATGAGCTCCGAGTCTCTTATCTTCGAAAGGAAGAGATCTATATAATCCTCCGAATCGGTATATTTGCCGGCTATTCGTTTCTCGTATTCCGTGTATATAAGCCTGAGGTCTGCGAGCTTTTTCGAGAGATATGAGTCCTCTTCGGTCTTCGATATCATCTCGCTTAGCTCCCGTTCGCCTGCGTTATGCCGCTTCATCTCTGAGATGAAGTTGTTAATCATTTCGAGGAACGAGCCCTTACCCTCCATACCTCTGAATACCGTAAGGCTGTCGCGCGCCTCGCGCATAACGGAGTCGAGCACCATATGTCTGCCGTATTTATCTATGAATGCTCTCTTGGCTCCACCGAGCTCGTTTAGGAGCCTGACTCCCAAGCGAGACATCGAAATTATCTCGATATCCATCAGAGCTTTCGCACCGCTCTCCTTAAACAGCCTCTGCTCCGCTTCAAGAGTGTACTGGTCGGGTACTATAATAAGAGCCCGCTTTTTCGCGCCGGCTCCGATAAAACGGCTGAATATGAACTTTTCGACATCGACAGATTCTCTGCCCGTATGGATTTTTAACATTTTTCAAGAATAACAAACAAGAGTACGCCGTGAGGTTATTATACCATGTTTACATGGTATAATTCAGCCATGTGCGATTTTGCCGGAGTTTACGCAGGCAAAATTATCGCACGGCGATATAATCTCCGTATAATATTTACGCAGCGAAGCTGTGTAAATATTATACCATAATTCTTACTTTAATTATGAGCGATAAGCTGCCACCGCGCTTTGCTTTCGCAGTTATGTTGTTAATATCGTATTTATCAGCTCCACGAGAGCCTCGGGCGTTTCAACCTCGTAGGTTTCTTTCGCGTCACTTATTATAGGGTTGGAGTCTCCCGTAGCCCTCCAGCCGACTAAAACCGACCTCACGCCTGCGTTATTGGCGCATTTGATGTCAAAGGGGCCGTCCCCTATCATTATCGCCTCGTCCGCTTTCACCCCCAGCTTCGACAGCGCGAGGAATATCGGTGCGGGATTCGGTTTATGAGCTTCGGTGTCCTCGCAGCTGACGATTCCGTCGAAGCTGTTTTCAAGCCCGAGGATAGACAGATATCTTTTAGTCGACTCTCCCGTCCTCGAAGTCACTATACACTGTTTCAGCCCGAGCGATCTGAAGCTCTCGATTGCCTCGGGTATTCCCGGCACTGCCTTAATAAGCTCCTCCGACATCTCTTTTTGATATTTTCGGTATACCATAGATGATTCCTCGGGAGACACTTCCGGGAATTCCCGCTCCAGAGTAACGAGGAGCGGTTCTCCGAAGCAGCGCGTTATTACCTCAACTGGCTTCTCATATCCTAAAAAGTGTCTGTATGTGTGCTGCCATGAGGCTATTATAAGCTCGTTAGTATCAACGAGCGTTCCGTCAAAATCCCAGAGGATTGTATTTATCATTTCTGTTTTATCCCTTTCATAGTGAGGCCGATTTTACCCTTTTCGCAGTCTATAGAGATAATTTTGGTCTTAACCGTATCTCCTACAGCGACAACGTCCATAGGGTGTTTAACATATTTGTCGCTGAGCTGAGATATATGCACGAGACCGTCGTTCTTCACTCCGATATCTACGAAAGCGCCGAAGTCAACCACGTTTCTCACGGTACCTGTCAGCTCCATATCTATCTTAAGATCCTCCAGCTTCCTGACGTCGTTTCTGAATACTATAGGCGGTGCGTCCTCTCTCGGGTCTCTTGCGGGCTTCTTCATTTCTTCAATTATATCCGAAAGCGTGAACTCGCCGACTCCTAATTCCTCTGCAAGACTCTTGAGCGCCACATTATAAGGCTTACCCATGTATAGAAGTTTGATTCCGGATTCTATATTCTCGGCACCGCCTGCTGAAATAGCAGAGATGTCTATGCCGAGCTTCGACATAAGTTTAGTCGCAGCCTCATATGACTCGGGGTGAACCGAGGTTGAGTCGAGGGGGTTTTTTGCATCTGATATTCTCATAAAGCCCGCGCACTGCTCGAACGCTTTTTTGCCGAGCTTAGGCACCTTCAAAAGCTGCTTCCTGTCTGTGAAAGCGCCGTTTTCCTCTCTATATGCCACTATGTTTTTAGCTATACCCGCGTTGACTCCGGATATGTAGGAGAGGAGCGACGGAGACGCGGTATTAAGGTCAACGCCTACTCTGTTCACACAGTTTTCGACTACACCGGCGAGTGCTCCCTCGAGGAGTTTCTGATTGATATCGTGCTGATACTGACCGACCCCGATTGATTTAGGGTCAATCTTAACCAGCTCTGCGAGCGGGTCCTGCAGTCTTCTTCCGAGCGACATAGCCCCTCTCGTGGTTACATCGAGGTCGGGGTATTCCTCCGACGCTAACCGGGACGCGGAGTACACCGACGCGCCCGCCTCGTTCACTATCGTGTACTGTATAGCGTAGCCGTTCTTTTTTATGAAGTCGGCTACAACCTCTTCGGTCTCACGGGACGCCGTACCGTTTCCGACTGCGATGATGTCGATCTTGAACTTTTCTACGAGCTTCTTGAGCGTAGTCTCCGTGCCCGCAATGTCGCGCTTAGGCTCGGTCGGGTAAACCGTGGTATATGCCTTAAGTTTACCGGTCTCGTCTATCACGGCGACCTTGCAGCCCGTGCGGTAGCCTGGATCGATTGCGATTACTCTTTTGCCCTTGACAGGCGGCGCCATTAGCAGGTTTTCGGTATTCTTAGCGAATATCCTGACCGCCTCGGCCTCAGCTCTCTCTGTGAGCATATTTCTCATTTCTCTCTCGATTGACGGAGCCATAAGCCTCTTATATGCGTCTTCAATAGTTGCCGCAAGAAGCCCGGTGTATATAGATTTGTGATTTTTTATAACGGCGGAGTCGATTATCTCAGTCATCTTTTCGAGCTCGATCCCGACCTTGACCTTGAGCTTCTTTTCTTTTTCGCCGCGGTTAATTGCAAGCACCCTGTGGTTAGGTATCTTCGCTATGCCCTCGCAAAACTCGTAGTACATATCGTAAACGGTATTTTCATCAGGGTCGGCCGCCTCTGATATTATGGTTCCCGAAGCTGCCGTCTTCTCTCTTATGCTCTTGGTTATCTCGGCGTCGTCGGCAATCATCTCGGCGATTATATCGCAGGCGCCCTGAATCGCCTCTGAAGGTGTGTTCACTTCCTTGGACGGGTTCACGAACTCTGCCGCAAAATCCTCGGGACTGCCGCTCATGTCGCTCTGCGCATATATTCTTATAGCGAGCGGCTCAAGTCCTCTCTCTTTTGCCTTTGACGCCCTTGTCGATTTTTTTTGCTTATACGGCTTGTAGAGATCCTCTACTCTCTGCAGCACCTCCGCTTTTAATATTTCTTCCCTGAGCTCTTCTGTCAGCTTGCCCTGCTCATCTATGAGCCGGATTACCTCTTCTTTTCTCTCTTCGAGATTTCTAAGGTATTCAAGCCTGTCGCCGAGCTCTCTAAGAACTACGTCCGAGAGTCCGCCGGTTACTTCTTTTCGGTATCTTGCGATAAACGGTATGGTGTTTCCCTCATCTATGAGCGCTACTGTCTGCTCGATTTGACTGACCCTGATATGAAATTCGCCCGCAAGCTTTTCGGTTATATTCATAATTTAGCTGCTCTTTCTCATGTTTATTTATTATTTAGGCAATCCGAACACGCTCCGCGACTGCTCTTCTTTCGCTATTCTTCTTTCATCTTAAGCTTAGCGTTCATAAAGCCGTCGAGTTCTCCGTCCATTACCGCTGTAACGTTCGATATTTCGAAGTTCGTCCTGTGATCCTTTACCATTGTGTACGGCTGGAACACATAGGAGCGTATCTGGTTTCCCCACGTTCCCATTCCGAGATCGCCCTTTATCTCCCTGATATCCTCCTTATGCTGCTCTTCGGCAAGCTCGAGAAGTCTCGCCTTGAGGACTTTCATCGCGGTCTCCCTGTTCTGTATTTGGCTTCGCTCGTTCTGACAGGTTACTACGATGCCGGTCGGAAGATGCGTAATTCTTATCGCGGAGTCGGTTTTATTAACGTGCTGACCGCCGGCGCCCGAGGAGCGGTAGGTGTCTACCCTTATGTCCTCCGAGTTTATCTCTATGTCTATGTTATCGTCTATCTCGGGAGTTACCTCGACGAGCGCAAAAGATGTCTGCCTCTTATTCTGCGCGTTAAAAGGAGAGAGTCTCACGAGTCTGTGCGTGCCCTTCTCATTTTTTAGATAGCCGTAAGCATTCTCTCCCTCGGCGATTATCGTAGCCGACTTGATTCCGGCTTCAGCGTCGTCCTGCAAGTCCAGCATTCGGATTTTATATCCCTTTTTTTCGCACCATCTGGTATACATTCTAAGCAGCATACCCGCCCAGTCCATAGCCTCGACTCCGCCCGCTCCTGCGTGTATCGAAAGTATGGCGTTATTCGAATCGTACTTGCCCGTTAAAAGAGTTTTGATTCTAAGCTCCTCTAATTCGGTTTTCAGCAGTTCAAAATCAGAGACAATCGAGTCCGCCAATTCTTCGTCCTCCTCGGATTCGGCGAGCTCTATCATCTCGGCTATGTCGTTAAGACCGGTATTAAGTTTTTCCCAGCCCTCTATGGATTGCTCCATACTCTTTTTTTCTTTTACCACTTTCCGGGCATAATCAATGTTATTCCAGAAGTCGGGCTGCTCGATTTCTCTGTTCGCTCTCTCTACCTCGCTCATTAGTTTATCGAGGTCAAAGAGAGTAACGAACTTCTGCTAAGACCGGCTTCATTGCCGGTATTTCCTGCTTGATCTGTTCAAGTTTAAGCATAAGTCTTTCCCCTTTCATGCTAAGTCGCATATATTTTCTCCATTATACTATTTTTTACGAAAAATAGCAAAAAATATACCGAGATTGATTGATCCTGTCCCGATGTCCGGCAAAAGATAGATATGGATTCGGAAAACCGAAAAAATTTTTTAGTTGTAACTATTGACATTACAACAAAGGAATGATAATATAGGCTCATAAGTTGTAACCATAGCTATTGCATTTAATAAAAATTGGAGGAAATTATCATGACAAACAAAGAGAAAGCATTAGCGCATAGGGACATTTGCAACAGGTGATGCCGCAAAAGCAAAGGAACTTCTTGCAGAGAATTACATTCAGCATAATCTTGCTTATGGAACAGGCGCGGACGCATTTGTGGGAGCTGTGGAATATCTTTCTTCCGCACCGATTAAAACATCAGTTAATAACATTCGCGCATTTGAGGATGGCGATAAGGTGTTCTTGCAGACGGAGACTATTCGCTTGCCGTCAGTGAAGGAGTTTTTGGCGGAGCAGCGACATCTTTTTATGATTTATTCCGTGTCGAAAACGGAAAAATTGCAGAACACCGGGATATTATGGAGACCATCACTGATAGAGCAACTTGGCAAAATCAAAATGGAAAGTTTTAATGTAATTCTTGATGTTGCAGCAGAATAGATGTAGAATGACGACGGGAGGACAATATTATGCAGATATCCAGCAGATTTACCGTGGCCTTGCATATTTTCACCTGTGCAGACGCATTCAAGGACGATTATAAAATTACGAGCGATTTTCTTGCGGGGAGTATAAACACCAATCCCGTTATCATTCGAAAAATTCTGTCACAGTTAAAAAAGGCAGGTCTGATTACTGTAGCAAGAGGTACAGGAGGTATAGCTCCTACAAAACCTTTGGAAGAGATAACCTTTTATGATGTATATGAGGCTATAGAGCCTTTGGAAAACGGAGACCTCTTTAATTTTCATACCGACCCTAATCCGCAGTGTCCGGTAGGGCGGAATATTCACGCCTTACTTGACGATAAACTAAAAGCCATACAGCTTGCTATGGAAAATGAAATGAAAAATTATACCATAGATGATTTAAGGAGCGGAATGCAGGAACTTTCGGCAAAAGAAATATGATATTCGGGCTCCGTAAAATACGGAGCCTTTTTTTAGAAAAGAGGCATAATTATGAATAAAATGCAGGAAAAAAGATTGGATTACCTTTTAGAAAAATTTAAGGCTGATTCCGAAAATTATAAAAATATGGAAATCCCGAACGATGTAAGCCAAAAACAGAATATTCTTCGCTCTCTTATGAATATCCGTATGCCGAAAAAAATGCCGAGTGAAGTAATAAAGGTGCAAGATGAATATTTATCTTCCTGCGCTAAGGATAAAGGAATCGTAAAACTGTCCGATATTCCCGTGATTAAAGAAAATATATCTATTTGGCAAGGCGATATAACAAGGCTTGAGGTAGACGCAATAGTTAATGCGGCAAATTCTCAGATGCTGGGCTGTTTTGTACCTATGCATACTTGTATTGATAATCAGATACACACTTTCGCAGGAGTGCAGCTTAGAGAAGAGTGTAATTGTCAGATGAATAAGCTGAGGGCAAGGTACGGAAGCGATTATGAACAGCCTGCGGCAATTCCTATGCTCACAGACGCCTATAATCTCCCTGCAAAAAAAATAATTCACATTGTAGGTCCTATAGTGAGCGATAAGCTTACGCCCGAATTGGAAAAAACCCTTGCAGATTGCTATACCAACACTTTAGATATGTGCTTGGACAACGGATTAAAAAGCGTAGCGTTTTGCTGCATATCGACAGGCGTGTTTCGCTTCCCTAATAAAAGAGCTGCTCAGATTGCCGCAGAAACGGTATTAAAGTGGACTTCGAAGCATTCCGACTCAACGGAAAGAATAATTTTCAATGTTTTCAAAGACGAGGACAAAAAATATTATGAAGAATTATTACGATAAAAAAGACGGTTACAGAGAAACAATTCAGAACGGGATAATCGGAATGAGGAATTTTAGCGGGAATATGTCTCCCGGCAACGGCACAAGAGAAAAACGGCTTGAAATGCTGAGAAATGAAATTCAAAATGCCGAGGCTGTCGTAGTAGGCGCCGGTGCGGGCCTATCAACATCTGCCGGTTTAACCTATAGCGGGGATAGATTTGAACGGAACTTCTTCGACTTTGCGAAAAGATACGGGATAAGAGATATTTATTCGGGAGGCTTTTATCCGTTTCCCGACGCTGAAACTAAATGGGCGTGGTGGGCAAGACATATATACTTTAACCGGTATATTGAGCCGCCTAAGCCTGTTTATACGGAATTGTTTTATCTGTTAAAAAATACGAATTACTTCGTCATTACGACAAATGTTGATCATCAATTCCAAAGAGCGGGATTTGATAAAAACAGATTATTCTATACACAGGGCGACTACGGTCTCTTCCAAAGCATTAATCCAAAAAATCAAAGGACATATAATAATGAAAGCTGGGTTATGAAAGCGATGGAAGCTCAAGGATTTATCAAGGACGAAGCGGGAGTGTTCGTTGTACCGAATAACAGAGAAATATTCATACAAATCCCCGCAAATCTCATTCCTAAATGCCCTGACGACAATTCAGATGTGACGACAAACCTCAGGGCTGACGATTCGTTTGTAGAAGATTACGGCTGGCATAAAGCTTCGGAAGCGTATTATGATTTTCTTGAAGCAAATGAAAACAAACATATTTTATTCTTAGAGCTTGGCGTTGGGGCAAACACTCCGATAATTATAAAATATCCGTTTTGGAACATGACAAAGAAAAATGAGCGCGCGGTATATGTATGTATAAACTACGGCGAAGCGTTCTGCCCGAGCGAGATTGAAGACAGAAGCGTCTGCATATACGGAGATATAGGAGACGTGTTGAATGCAGCAAAAATGCAGCGATAGGCAGTATCTCGAAAGCGTATTCGAGCTATGCATCGGTGACAAGAACAATGCTGATGAAGTTTCTGATAAAACCGGACAAATTTATTCCGGACGAATTTAACATATCCCTTTAGCCGCTGCACATCCGCTTCTCCATATAGTTTGCTTCATACCAGTCGCTTAAGCTCTCCAATATAGGTATCAGCTTGTCGCAAGCTTCGGTGGTTTCATACTCTACCCTGATTGGAACCTCGAGGTATTCTTTTCTTCTGACGAGACCCGACTCTTCCAGTTCCTTAAGAGCTTTCGAAAACACGGTGTTTGACACGCCGTCCATTTTTTTCTTAAGATGATTATACCTTGTCGCTCCGCTTGAGTTCAGCGAGCAAATAATCTGCATTTTCCATTTGCCGCCGATGAGCTCCATAGAATTGCTCAGCGGGCAGGTACTCAGACACGGACAGTTATAATGCGTTTCAATCATGGTAAGTTTTTCCTTTCTTGGTAATAATATTTTGAGTTATTGATTTTATATATACAAGTTATTATAATTATATCAACTATTAAAAAAGTGGCAAGTGCTAATTTAGTACTTAACCTTGGCACTGCCTGTCGTTCAGAGATATGTTAATTAAAGTCGTTCGATTTTTTGACTGTTCGCAGATGGAACTTCAAATTAGCAAATCCGCTATTCCTGCCACTTTACTCTATAATGTTATTTGTGCCGCCGGTCGAAGGCGGCGGAATGGAGATTATTATGCAATTCTTTTTACAGGGGCTGATGCTCGGACTCGCCTATGTGGCTCCCATAGGAGCGCAGAACCTATTCGCAATAAACACCGCGCTGACTCAATCGACCAAGCGCGCATATATGACGGCGTTTATCATAATGTTTTTTGATATAACCCTGTCCATCGCGGCGTTCCTCGGCGCCGGTGCTATAATGAGCGCGTCAGTATGGCTTGAGCTCATAATAATGGGAATCGGCTCATTGGTGGTTATCTATATAGGCTATTCAATACTGCGCTCGGACTCCGATATGGACGGCGGCGCCTCGGTCGACATACCGCTTCTCAAAGTTCTTACCACTGCCTGTATAGTTACATGGTTCAATCCGCAGGCTCTCATCGACGGCACTATGCTGCTCGGCGCGTCTAAGGCCTCTATTCCGTCTGAGTTCGGTTATGTGTTTATGTTCGGCGTATGCACGGCCTCCGCCTCATGGTGGCTGGGTCTTACTACGGTGGTCCGAATCTTCAAGTCGAAGATAAACTCCAAGGTATTCAGAGTAATCAATATAATCTGCGGCGCTTTCCTGATGTTCTACGGCTGCAAGCTGCTTTTAGAGTTTTTCAAGCTTGCAGGGTCGGTATTTTAGGCGGCTTGTTTTCGCGTCGATAACCTGTTCACTTATATACGGTCGTCTATAACCGTTACTGTCTTTAATTTCGCCCGCTGCGAATTATCGACGCTCTGAATCTTATGTATTGCGAATTACCCGCGTGTAGTGTATAACATAAACCATAGCACCCGTTATTTTAGCTTCGAAAGACTTTGTACAATTATTGGAGGTACGTATTATGAAAATTACAGAAACCGAGCGTTTAGATTTTATCGAGGCTGCGAGAGATGATATAGATGAAATAATGCGGCTTGAGGTCGACCCTGAAAACCGCGATTTCATCTGGCAGGGTTCTTTCGAGCAGCATCTCGGTGAAATTGAAGACCCGAATCATCTGCTTTTGATATTCGTCGACAGGAGATCGGGCGAGCATAAGGGCTATACGCTTTGTCATATAGATAACAAGTCGCACGTATTCGAGCTTAGAAGAATCGCCGTCTCCGACAAGGGCAGCGGCTACGGCCGCGAGGCGATGAAAGGAATAATTCGGTACGCTTTCGAACGCCTCGGCACAAACAGATTGTGGCTCGATGTCTATCCTGACAATACCAAGGGAATAAACCTTTATGAATCTCTCGGTATGCACAGGGACGGCGTCCTCAGACAGAACTACCTCTCAGAGCGGGGCTACCTCGACCAGATAGTTTACTCCCTGCTTAAGAGCGAGTACGAAAAGCTTACGTGGATTTAGCTGAAGACGACAATAGCTGTACCGTTATAATTATCTCGACGCACCGTTCGGTAATTTTTTATCGCTTGCCGGGCTTAATCTCCGCCAATCACAAATATTCATAGCCAATCGATGTATAATTTTGTTCAAAAAACCAAAAAATAAAAATTTCTTTTTTATTTTTCACAAAAGGTGTTGACAACCATTTTTTCCTGTGGTATCATCAGCGCATATTTTTAAGAAGGGAGCAATTCAGATGAACTTTTTACTTCTTGTACTCAGCGTAATCATTGTTATCAGCATTATTCTTGTCATTATCGGCAGCATTAAGAATAGTGCACGTTTGGTTGCAGGTAGTATGAGTTTAGCTGAATCGGGAGGTTTCTACGGAAGCCGATAAAAACCTTAGAAAATAGCTTTCAGACCTGTGGCAAACGCCTCAGGTTTTTTTATTCTCGGTCTTGAGAATGTCGATAAGGCAGCTATCTGAGGGCAGTCACGCAGGAAACGAATCAACATCAATCAAATCTTGGAGGAACAAAAAATGAAAAGAAACAGCTTCAGCAAAAAATTATTTGCACTTGTGCTCGCAGTCGCGCTTGTAATGAGCCTCGCGGCTTGCGGCGGCGATTCAACCGAAAACGACCCTGCGGCTTCCGGCTCCGGCGATTCAAGCTCACCGGTTCTGAAGATGGGCAGTATCGGTCCCGGCACGGGCCCTGCCGCGGTATACGGCAATGCCGTTAAAAACGGAGCAACAATCGCAGTTGAGGAAATCAACGCTTCCGGCGGCCCTTTCACAATCGAATTCAACTTTCAGGACGACGAGCACGACGCCGAAAAGGCAGTGAATGCGTATAACAACCTTAAGGACTGGGGAATGCAGGTTCTGATGGGAACGGTTACAACCAATCCTTGCATAGCGGTGGCAGCTGAAACAAACGCCGACAGAGTGTTCCAGCTCACGCCGTCCGCTTCTTCTTCAGATGTTACGGCAGGAAAAGACAACGTATTCCAGATGTGCTTCACAGACCCTAATCAGGGAAAATCCGCTGCCGACTACATGCTTGACAATAAGCTCGGCACCAAAATCGCGGCTATCTATAATAATGCCGACGCTTATTCCTCAGGAGTATTCAACGCGTTCAAGGCTGAAATGAAAGCCAAGGGCGTGGATCTGGTATATGAAGGTACTTTCTCGTCGGATGATAACGCCGATTTCTCTGTTCAGTTAAACGGAGCAAAATCGGCAGGCGCCGATATGGTATTTCTTCCTATCTACTACACTCCCGCTTCACTCATCTTAGCGCAAGCCAAGTCGATGGGATACGAGCCGAACTTCTTCGGTGTAGACGGACTTGACGGAATCCTCACAATGGAGGGCTTCGACACAAGCTTAGCCGACGGCGTAATGCTTATGACTCCTTTTAACCCGTGGTCAACAGATGAAAAGGTAGCCAATTTCGTAAAAAAATATGAAGAGACGTTTAACGAAACTCCTAACCAGTTCGCAGCCGATGCCTATGACGCGGTATATGCAATCTACAATGCGATGCTTGAGGCGGGCGCGACAGCAGATATGAGCGCTTCCGAGCTCTGCGACCTGCTCGTAAACGCTTTCACAACAAACTTCACATATTCAGGTCTCACCGGCTCCGGAATGACTTGGAGCACGAGCGGCGAAGTATCAAAAGACCCTGTAGTATGTCTCATCGAAGACGGCAAATATAAGGATCTTTAATCAAAAAACACCTGACAATAGTTTATGAGCTTATACGACTGCCGTATCTGATTACAGTGCGGCAGTCACAGACAATTTTCACATCAAGCAAAAAACAGAGGTAATGACTTATGGTATTATTAACATCAATTACAAACGGCTTAAGCCTGGGCAGCGTATATGCTATTATCGCCCTCGGATATACCATGGTGTACGGCATCTCCAAGATGCTGAACTTCGCCCACGGCGACGTCATAATGGTCGGAGCATATATGTCTTTCGTAGGAGTCAGAAGCATGGGTCTTCCGCCTGCTCTTTCGGTGGTATTCGCCATGGCGGTCTGCACCGTGCTCGGCATCATAATCGAAAGGCTCGCATATAAGCCCTTAAGAGGAGCAGGCTCGTTAGCGGTGCTGATAACCGCCATAGGCGTTTCCTACTTTCTTCAAAACGCCGCTCTCCTCACTTGGGGAAGCGCGCCTAAGGTATTCACCTCCGTTTTTTCAATGAAAAGCTTGAAGCTCTTCTCCGGCGACTTGGTGGTCACGCCGGAAACGATATTCACAATCGTCGCATGCGTGGTGATAATGGCAGGAATGACGCTTTTTACAGGTAAAACCAAGATGGGTAAGGCTATGCGCGCGGTTTCAGAGGATAACGGCGCCGCGCAGCTTATGGGTATCAATGTCAACTCCACTATTTCGATGACTTTCGCGATAGGCTCCGCGCTCGCGGCGGTAGCAGGCGTTCTTCTCTGCTCGGCTTATCCTACGCTGATGCCTACGACAGGCGCTATGCCCGGAATCAAGGCGTTCACAGCGGCAGTTTTCGGAGGTATAGGCTCTATCCCCGGCGCTATGCTCGGTGGGCTTCTGCTCGGGATAATCGAAATCTTCGCGAGAGCATATATCTCGACAGAGATATCTGACGCAATCGTATTCGGAGTATTGATAGTAGTTCTTCTTGTTAAGCCCACAGGACTTCTGGGCAAAAAAGTAAGCGAAAAGGTATAGGTGACGGATATGAAGCTGACAATCTCAAAATACAAAAGAAAC
>JBHAFL010000082.1:0-26428 GCA_041856085.1 Anaerovoracaceae bacterium
ATAAGCCTACAGTTACACTCCCTCCTGAACTGTTTCCGTACGGACCATAGGCTAAAAGCGTTTGATTGCTCTCAGAGACATTTAACCTCGTACGATAACCGTTTATCCTTGCGGTTTCAACTTTTTCAAACTGTGTGAATGCAGTCAAATCCCATATAGACGCAGGTCTGTTATTCCAAACCGCATTTGATGTTTTTCTGATCGCATTGACTGCCGTGCTTAGCCTTGATAGAATAACCGAGCCGTCGCGGTACTCCCAATTATATGTGTTATAATAAGTGTCGGCGCTTTTTTCCATTGGAATTCTCGCTATGTTTGCAACTCTGTCATTGTATACTTTATTTGCAAATTTTATTAAATCACCCCTGTTATTGTAAGATTGATTAGAGAAAAGATAATTATTTATTTCCCTGCCGTTAAAATTTGTTACGAGAACTCCTACCAGAAGATTACCCTCGCTTTTCCCGTCTGCAAAAATATCATTTTTTATTTGATTTCCATTGTTATGGAGAAAAACGGATTCTCCAATGTCCGGATTTTGATTTTTACTGAGGCAGGTTTTGGAGTTCCACTCGCTTATTTCTTTTTCACTGAAAAATGTTTTATTTTTTTTCTCAATAAAAGAGTCGTTTGTTGCAGCTGCTGAACCTGTTGCAAGTACAATAATGCAAAGAATTGCGGCTGCACTTTTTAATAATTTGCTCATATTTTTACCTCCTGATTTATGAATGACTTCGGAATCTATTTATGCTATTTTAACAGACTTCGATTAGGGTAAACGGCAAATGATGTGAACGACAGTTTTTTTGTAGTGAACGTCATTTTTTCTTTCTGAGCATCCAGTTAGGCTTAACGGGGCGCTCCAATTTAATCTTTAATATCTGCTGCGGATGCGGGCAGGCTTCAATCGGCTCGCCCTCCTCATTATACATCTCGGTAAGTTTCTGTGTGTAGAAATCGGTAAAAGGTCCGAACACTTCAATCTCATCACCGATAACCATTTTGTTTCTCTGCTCTACTGTCGCATAGCCGGTGCTCTCGTCATAAGACCTTACTATACCGGTGTAGCTGTAATCTCTCGTATACTGAGAGGTCTCATAATTCTGATCCTTATCATCGGGCTTGTCAAAATAGAAACCGGTCGTGAACTTTCTGTGCGAAACTTTTTTAAGTTCGTCCATCCACTCCTGCTTAAACTCGTACTTCTCGGGATTTTCGTAGAAGCTGTCGATTGCCTTTCTGTAAGCTCCGACTATATGCGCCACATAAAAACTCGACTTCATTCTTCCCTCTATCTTAAGCGATGACAGTCCGGATTTGATGAGTTCGGGTATATATTCTATCATACAGAGGTCTTTTGAGTTAAGTATATATGTTCCTCTCTCGTCTTCTTCGATAGGGTAATACTGCCCCGGTCTCTGCTCCTCTACGAGAGCGTATTTCCACCTGCAAGGGTGGGCGCATTCGCCGTGGTTGGCATCGCGGTTAATCATAAAATTAGAAAGCAGGCATCTTCCCGAGTAGCTTATGCACATAGCTCCGTGAACAAACGCCTCGAATTCCAGATCGGGCGGACATTTTGCCATAAGCCCTGCTATCTCCTTAAAGCTGAGCTCTCTCGCGAGCACAATCCGCCTCACTCCCATATTGTACCAGAACATCGCGGTCTGATAATTCGTCATATTAGCCTGTGTGCTGAGGTGTATCTCGACATCAGGGATTATCTCCTTAATCAGGGAGAATACTCCGGGATCGGAAACGAGGTATGCGTCTATACCTATATCCTTAATCTTTTCAAGATAAATCCTAAGAGGCTCAATATCATCATTATGCGCGAAGATGTTGACTGTGAGATATGCCCTGACGCCCCTCTTATGCGCGAAGTCTACCCCCTCTTTCATTTCGTCTATGGAAAGATTGCCCGCTCCTGCGCGAAGCGAGAACATCTCTCCGCCGAAATATACGGCGTCAGCGCCGTATTCAACTGCGATTTTTAATTTCTCTAAATCGCCCGCAGGCGCTAACAATTCAATTTTTTTCATTTTATGCTCTTCTTTATCATCTATCATCAAGATTTTTTATCTGTATTTTTGTATTTTGTTATTTTATTGTTGTCAGATTCTTTATTAACTGCGCTTTGCTGAGTTATTATCGGATTCTTCTATGTTTATTTACAATAACTTAATTATGGTTAGACCGTCCCCGATCGCTGCTACGCTGGCACTGAACCTTTTTTCGTTCATACAGTATTCGTTGAATTCGCGAAGTTTCCTGATATTGGTCTTATGCCTGCCGCCCCGGTCATAATCGTCCGAGACAACCTTTGCCTGAAACAGCGTATTATCGGCGACCACGACGCCGCCCTTTTTCATCACAGGAAGAGCCGCCTTAAGAAATCTCAGATAATGCGACTTCGCCGCGTCAATGAACAAAAAATCAAATGCTGCCGAATTATTCTCTTTCCCGATTGCCTCAACAGCCTCCTCTCCGTCGCCTTGAATCAGTCGAACGCTCTTACTGTAGCCCAGCTTCTCTATGTTTTTTTTAGCCGCGGCATACATATCCCCGTCTTTTTCGACGGATATGACAGATGGCGTGACGACTCCCTGCGAGGTCATTTTTTGCGCAAAAAACATCGAAGAATATCCTATTGCAGTGCCTATCTCGAGAATTTTCCTCGGTCTTATAAGGTCAAAAAACATGCTGAGAAAAGCCTCGGTTTCCCTGAGGATAACAGGTACGCCGGCTTTCTCCGCGCTCTCTCTCAGTTCTCCGAGCTCTTCCGTGAGCGGCCTGTAGAAGCTCCGAAGATATTCCGTGACGGCAATGTTTGTTATATTCTCAGTCTTCTCCATTTTTATCTTCCTCGGTATCTTCGTCTATAGCAAGACGCACTTTCTCCACTCTTCTTTCTCCCGCCTCAAGCACCTTGAGCATTGAATTCTCAAATTTGACCTCGTCGCCCTCCTCGGGGAATCTCTCAAGAAGCTCCATCACAAGTCCGCCTACGGTTTCCGAGTCATATTCGTAATCGTCTTCATCTATATCAAGAAGCTCAAGGAATTCATATATATTGAGGTCTCCGTCCAACTCAAACTCTCTCTCGCTTTTCTCTATGATTTCTTCCTCTACTATGTCGTATTCGTCCCAGATTTCTCCTACTATCTCCTCTAAAACATCCTCAAGAGTTATTATTCCTGCGGTTCCGCTATATTCATCCGTTACGATTGCCATATGCTGCTTAGCGGCTCTAAGAGCCTTGAGAACTGCCGGCAGCTTAGTCGTCCTGTATACGAAAACAGGCTCCATAAGTATGCTCCTTATCGGGACATCCTTAGACACCGTGAATGCCTTAAGAATATCGTTAAGGTGGAGCACTCCTATCACATTGTCTATGCTGTCTTCATAGACAGGCAGTCTGGTAAACGGGGTATTACCGATTACTTCCATAATATCCTCGACCGAATCTTCAATGTCGACAGCGTCAATGTCTACCCTTGCGGTCATTACTTCATACGCGCTTATGTCTCTGAAATCGAGAGCGTTTATCAAAAGCTCGGTCTGGTCGTCGTCGAGAACTCCCTCGTCTCCGGCTGTTTCTATGATGTTTGTCAGCTCTTCTACGGTCTCGTCTTCGTCGTCTTTAGGGGTTTTGATATTTCTCGTCATTGTCGAGATTATTGATACGGTTATAAGCACGAGAGGCTTCAAAATTATGGTAAGCACTCTCAAAAACGGCGCTAAGAAGAGCGAAAACCTCGTAGCGTTTCTCTTAGCCATAATCTTCGGCATAGTCTCTCCGAAGATTATTACAATAAGCGTAATCGTAAGCGTCGCAAGCCAAGTCAGCTCGCTGCCTCCCGTTATGAGTATTACAAGAACCGAGCTCATCGAAGACGCGGCGATATTCACAAGGTTGTTTCCTATCAGAATGGAGCTCAGCGTATCATCAAAATGCTCGGTAAGATACAGAGCCTTGATTGCCTTTTTTTTGCCTGCCTCCGCTTCGTGTTCAAGCCTCACCTTGTTTGCAGAGGATATCGCCATCTCCGCGGCGGAAAATACAGCGGAGAACATAATGCACAGAATTATTCCAAGCACGAGGGTAATGACCATTATATCTCACCCCCTCTTTCGCCGGCTTTATCCGCCTCGTCCGCATCGCCCGTTTCATCGCTTTCATCGAGGATATCGCCTACAAGCTCCTCTAATATGTCTTCAATGGATACAAGCCCTATAAACTGCCCCTTGGCTCCCCTGACGAGCGCTATATTCTGTCTCGCGGCGGACATCTCTTCGAGCAGGTCGTCTATGGCTGTCGCGGAGCTCACCCAGTACGGCTCGTCCATCATCTCGGAAAGCTCCGGCACAATACCCGTCTGCATATATTTTTTAAGAAAATTTCTTATCCTCAGTATACCGAGAACCTTATCTACCTCGCCGTCGTATACTATTACGCGGCTGTGCGTGAGCGCGTCTATCTCGGATAATATCCCGTCCTTTTCGATATTGATATCTATGCCTACTATGTCTTTTTTTCGGGTGAGGATTTTGCCGGTTTTAGTGTCGGTAAACTCAAGCACAGATGACATTATATCCTCCTGCTCCTCGTCAATTATGCCCTCTTCGGTCAAATCCTCGAAAATATCGAGGAGCTCGTCCTCGGTAACCGTAAGCTCAGGCTCTCCTTTCGTCAGGTTTGCTGCGAAAAGCCCTATCCTCGTCAAAATCCCCGCCGGCGGTCCGAAAATTTTCATCATAATGTAAATAAGCCCTGCTACACGTAGGGCAAATCTCTCGGGATTCTTTTTTGCAATGCTTTTCGGGAGCATTTCTCCCACAAAAAACACAACTATAGTCGTAATTATAGTCGATATTGATACGAAGCCTAAGCCCCATAATTTAGTAACCATTACCGTGACGATTGTCGCAACTGATATATGAACTATGTTTGTCAATATCAAAAGCGTGCTGATAGCGGTTTCTATGTTGTCGGTAACGTCGAGCGCACGGACTGCTCTGTCATCACCTCTGTCGGCGGCAACCTTTAACTTGTTTTGAGATACCGAAGCAAGCGCAGTTTCCGAAACAGCAAAAAATGCCGCAAAAAACAACAGAATAAATACAGATAGCAACGATATTCGACTGTCCGCGTCCATTAAAATACCACTCCCTCTTTCATATATGAAGTCTATCGTAATATGCTATATTGGATTTTTTTATTATATATTTAATCAGGTTCAAAGTCAAATGCTTCATAGTAGAAATAAAACGCTGATAAATGTTAGTAATTAAACGCATGACCTGCGCTTATGAAAGCTTATAAGCCGCCGTAAGCCGTAAATTGCTCTGTAGCTATGAAAAATACATCACAATAAAAGCAGTCACGATGATTTAGCTGCCCTATCATAGGCTTCCTTGTCGCTTAGGAACTTGCCGTAATCCGAACTGAAATTGCTTGTACCGTCAAGCTTTTCGCTTAATACGAAATACAGATAATCCGTATCGGCAGGATAAAGCGCCGCCTTTATTGAAGCCATGCCGGGGCTTGCTATTGCTCCGGGCGGAAGCCCCGTATTCTTATATGTGTTATACGGGCTGTCTATCTCAAGGTCTCTATAAAGCAGGACTTCCTTAACCTCTCCCGTTTCTTTAAGGAGGAGATACTGAACCGTAGAGCACATCCCTAAGTTCATACCCTTGTCGAGCCTATTCTCAATTACGGACGAAACAAGCGGCCTCTCCGAGTCCACCTTGCTTTCTCTCTCTATTATCGAAGCTATTGTCACGATACCGTCTACACCGTGAACAGCCGCCGCGGTGCCGGACTTTTTCATTTCTTCCTTGATGAGGCTGTAAGCGTCAATGTCGAATTGTCTAAGCATTAAATCGATTATATCGTGCGGGCTGCTGTTTACCGCAGCCGAGTAGGTATTAGGCATCAAATATCCCTCGAGCGAAGCCGCGCCTTTAAGAAATTCGTAGTCATATTCGTCTTCGGTGATTGCGGAGATAAATTCGTCATAGCTTCCGAGCCCCTGAGCTTCCAATTTTTTGGCGGTCTGCTCTATGGTGAGCCCCTCCGGAACGGTGAAACTCACGGCGGCGGTCTTGCCGCCGACCAATATCTCGCATATATCGCTCAGCGGCATAGCCGGTGAGAGACTGTATGTGCCCGCCTGGAAGCGTACGTCATAGCCCTCCGATTTAGCAAAGCTTTTGAAGTCTTTTGCCGATGATATCAGTCCTTCACTTTCAAGCTTTTCCCCGATGGAAGCGGCTGATGAGCCCGGCTCAATTTCTATGAGTCTGAGCTCGGTATCCTCAGAATTTAATGCGCCCGTTTCAGCTTCGCATGCGCCAAATGCAAGGGATGCTGTTACAACCGCAGCCAGTATTAAAATTTTCTTTAGTATGTTCTTCATATGTCTAAAAACTAAGGGACGCAGCGAGGCGTCCCGTAAATATCTTATTCTTTAGCTCTGCCTAAGTATTCGCCCGTTCTGGTGTCAATCTGAATCTTTTCACCGCTTTCGATGAAGATAGGCACCTGAACAACCGCTCCTGTTTCAACCGTAGCCGCTTTTGTAACGTTAGTGGCGGTGTTACCCTTAACGCCGGGCTCACAGTCGATAATCAGCAAATTAACGAAGTTCTCGGCTTCAACCATAAACGCGTTGCCCTGAAAGAATTTAATGGTCACCTCGTCATTTTCTCTTATCCACTTGACAGCTTCCTCTACCGAGCTCTGTGAAAGCGGAACCTGCTCGAAAGTCTCAGGGTCCATAAAGTAGTAGAGCTCGCCGTCATTATAAAGATACTGCATCTTCTTGGTTTCGATGATGGCGTCTTCGAACTTATCCGACGGGTTAAAAGCTTCCTCACGAGTAGCTCCCGTTAATATGTTTCTGTATTTAGTTCTCACGAATGCAGCGCCTTTTCCCGGTTTGACATGCTGGAAGTCAAGCACTACGCATGGGGCTCCCTCCACGATAAAAGTTTTGCCCTTTCTGAAATCACCTGCTGTTACCATATTATCCAATCTCCATTCTATATATACTGTTAATTATAGGTTACGTCGCACACGCTACTGATTTTAACACAAATTATATTATCATTCAAGAAAAAATTATGCGCGACGTTTACTTGAAGATGTCGGCTTGGCCTGCGGCTTCGCCTATTATCTCATAGACGTCTTTCATCATAAGACTGAATCTCATTTCGGAGTCTATATAGCCTGCTGCAAGCGGATCCATAGCTACAATCTGATAGAGCTTCTGAATGGTTTCGAGGTCGGAGGAATCCGGCTGCTCGCCGCTCATCTGCTTTATCTGCATTTCCATAGACTTTTCGTGAAAATCCTTAATCATTTTCGACAGCTCAGGTTTATCCGCTATCAGTTTTTTCTTAGAGTCGTATTGCTTGAACTCTTCCGATTCTTTTATCGCTGCGACTAATTGATGTGCCTGATCATAAACGTTCATTTTTTAGACCTCCATAAATATAGGTAAAATCACAGGTGACCTTCTTGTTATCTTATATATGTGAGACGAAAGTTCGTCGCGTACACGAGATTTGAGACTGTTCCAGTCCCTGATACCGCTTGAGAGCGCTTTTTCTATTACATCAAGCGTAACCTGTCTCGCTTCTTCTATAAGCTGCTCGTTTTCTTTGACGTATACAAAGCCTCTTGATACGATATCCGGCCCTGAAACGAGATATCCGCCCGACGCAATGGCTGCCACTACTATGATGAGGCCGGACTCCGAAAGGTGTTTTCTGTCTCTGAGCACTACATTCCCGACGTCGCCGACGCCAAGTCCGTCTACTAAGATTGCATCTGCGTCAACGACCGCTTTCTCTTGAAAAGCTTCGTCACTGTTCACATTGAGAACGTCGCCGTTTTGTAAAATAAATATGTTTTCGCTCTTTTCTCCGAGCTGCTCCGCAAGCCTCGCATGGCTCATAAGATGCCTCACTTCACCGTGAATCGGCATAAAATACTTAGGCTTAAGAAGCGAGTGAAGCAGTTTCAGCTCTTCCTGGCAAGCGTGTCCTGAAACGTGAATCTCCGCAATATCCGAGTATATTACATCAGCTCCCGCCTCAAATAATTTATTAACTACGTTCGACACGCTCTTTTCATTTCCCGGAACCGGCGTAGAGCTTAATATAACCATATCCCCCGGCTTCAGCTTAATACCCTTATGCTCGCCGGCGGCAATTCTCGACAGCGCGGACATGGGCTCGCCCTGCGAGCCGGTGGTAATCAGTACGAGCTTGTCATCAGGAATATCCCTTGTCATCTTAAGGTCAACCAAAACGCCGTCAGGAATATTAAGATACCCGAGTTCAATAGCAAGCTTAACTACGTTTTCCATTGAGCGTCCCGATACGGCAACCTTTCTCCCGCATATAATCGCATTTTCGATTATGCGCTGTACTCTGTGAACATTAGAAGAGAAAGTAGCGATAATGATTCTCTTTTTTGACGTCCTGAATATGGTTTCAAGCGCCGTACCTACCACCCTCTCCGACTGCGTGAAGCCGGGTCTTGTCGCATTAGTGCTCTCACAAAGCATGAGGGTAACTCCCCTTTTGCCGATTTCTGCAAGCTTAGCAAGGTCAATAGGGTCTCCGTCTACAGGCGTATAGTCAATCTTGAAGTCGCCTGAGTGAAAAACCGTTGCGGCAGGGGTTTTGATAGCCATACATATGCTGTCGGCGATGCTGTGAGTCGTCCTTATGGTTTCAACCTCAAAATACCTGCCTATTCTTATGGTGTCCCCGGCTTTGATGGTCTTGAGGTCGCCCACTACGCCCCTCTCTTCCAGTTTATTTTTTATAAGGCCGACAGTGAGCCTCGTGCCGTATACCGGTATTTTAATATCTCTTAAAAGATAAGGGATAGCGCCTATATGGTCTTCGTGACCGTGAGTCAGTATCATTCCCTTTATTTTCTCCCTGTTTGAGATGAGATAGCTGAAATCCGGTATGACTACATCGATTCCGAGCATTTCATCATCGGGGAAGCTCATTCCGCAGTCGACGATAATTATCTCGTCTTCATATTCGAAAACGGTCATATTCTTACCGATTTCGTTTAGCCCGCCAATCGGAATTACCTTGAGCATAGTTTTTTGGGGCTTTTTGTTATTCTGTTTTGCCATTATTCTCCTCATTTATTTAACGACGACGTTAATCAGTCGTCCGGGTACAGCGATTACTTTCACAATCTGCTTGCCGTTTACAGCTTCCTGCACCTTGTTATTTTTTCGGGCGAGCTCTTCAAGCTCCGCCTGCCCGATGTCGGCGGGAACCGTCAATTTATCTTTTAGTTTGCCGTTCACCTGAACAACTATTTCGACTTCGTCCATAATCAGCGCGCTTTCGTCGAGCTTCGGCCATGCGGCGTCCGACACAAGCCCCTCTCCGCCGAGATGCTCCCACATTTCTTCAGCGATATGAGGTGCGAACGGCGCAATTATTATCACAAGCTCTCTTACAGCTTTCATAAGCAGCAGCTCATTTTTATCCGGGCCGTCTTTATATTTGTACATTTCATTGACGAGCTCCATTATAGAAGAAATAGCGGTATTGAACATAAATCTTCCGCCGACGTCGTCTCTTACTTTTTTTATCGCATAATTAAGCCTATAATTAAGCGCCTTATCAGCGGCGTTCACAGCGGATACTGCGTTCTCCGAGGAATAATTTTTTTGACTGAGCTCATATACGAGTCTGTAAACCCTCGTGAGGAATCTGAACGCTCCCTCTACGCCCGCGTCGGACCAATCGAGCTCTCTCTCAGGCGGCGCCGCGAAGAGTATGAACAGTCTGGCGGTATCCGCACCGTATTTTTCGATGATTTCTGCCGGTGAGACGACATTTCCGAGCGATTTGCTCATCTTCTTTCCGTCCTTATTCACCATTCCCTGAGTGAGAAGATTCCTGAACGGTTCTTCAACTGAGGTAAGACCGAGGTCATAGAGCGCCATCTGGAAAAAACGCGCATACATAAGGTGAAGAATCGCATGCTCGACTCCCCCGATATATTGGTCAACTCCCATCCAATAATCAGCCTTAGCCTTATCAAAAGGCCTTTCAGTATTATGAGCGTCACAATATCTCAAAAAATACCATGAGGAATCAAGGAAAGTATCCATCGTGTCTACCTCTCTCTCAGCCTCTTCTCCGCAAATCGGGCAGGTGCATTTCTTAAATGCTTCCGATGTGGCTATAGGCGACTCTCCTTTTCCCGTAAACTCCACGTCTGTAGGGAGCTTAACAGGCAGGTTTTCTTCTTTTTCGGGCACCCAGCCGCATTTCTCGCAACGAATCATAGGTATCGGGGTTCCCCAATATCTTTGACGGGATATGAGCCAGTCGCGGAGCTTATAGTTTACCGTCCTCCTGCCTCTTCCCGTTTCTTCGGCCTTTTTTATCATATATTCGATAGCCTCGTCCGTAGGCATACCGTCTATCTCACCCGAGTTTATCGCCACGCCGTAGGCGTCGGCGGCGGCGTCAAGCTTATTAAGATCAATTTCCGGATTTCCCGGATCCACGACGGGTATTATGTCAAGCTCATATTTTTTTGCAAAATCGAAATCTCTCTGGTCGTGTCCAGGCACTCCCATTACCGCTCCGGTGCCGTAGCCCATAAGGACATAGTCCGAGATGTATATAGGAATTTCTTTGCCGTTAAAAGGATTTATCGCATATCTGCCGATGAATACACCGCTTTTTTCGTTAGCTGTGGATGTACGTTCGATCTCGTTCATTCTGCTCACCTTTTCGATATATTCAAGCACGGGTTTTTCGAACTCCGTTCCCCTGACGTTATCGATAACGGTAGGATATTCCGGTGCAAGTACCATAAAGGACACGCCGTAAATCGTATCGACGCGAGTTGTGAATACCGTTATTTTCTCGTCCGAGTCCTTGATGTCGAAGCTGACCTCACAGCCGTAGGAGCGCCCTATCCAGTTTTTCTGCATTACTATCACCTTGCTCGGCCAACCCTCAAGTTTACCGTTATCAAGGTTATCAAGCAGTCTGTCCGCGTAGTCCGTTATCTTAAAATACCATTGGCTGAGATTCTTTTTCGTGACAAGAGTCTGACATCTCTCACACGCGCCGTCGACCACCTGCTCGTTGGCGAGCACCGTATTGCAGGACGGACACCAGTTTACGGGGTTTTCTTTTTTGTAGGCGAGACCTTTTTTGTAGAACTGAATGAATATCCACTGCATCCATTTGTAATAATCCTCGGAGCACGTGCAGCATTCTCTGTCCCAGTCGTAGGCGAGTCCGAGCTCTTTTAGCTGTCTCTCCATCTCACGTATATTGTCCCATGTCCAGACTGAGGGGTGAATGCCGTGTTTAATTGCGGCGTTCTCCGCAGGAAGTCCGAAAGAGTCGAAGCCCATCGGGTGGAGCACGTTATATCCGTCCATCTTCTTGAATCTGGCAATCACGTCTCCAATGGAATAGTTCCTTACGTGACCCATATGCAGTTTGC
The DNA here is from genome assembly GCA_041856085.1 of Anaerovoracaceae bacterium. Classification (GTDB taxonomy): domain Bacteria; phylum Bacillota; class Clostridia; order Peptostreptococcales; family Anaerovoracaceae; genus RUG754. Next base: position 11,525 of record JBHAFL010000082.1, read on the forward strand.
CCGACGGATACGGGAACATCTCAAGACAATAGAATTTTTCTTTTGTCGGGTCTTCGGTGACTGCGAAAGTACGGTTATCTTCCCATATTTTCTGCCACTTTTTTTCTATTTGACTAAAATTATATCTTTCTTCCATTTTTAATTTATTCTCCTATGAACTCAATAGGACAGTCCGCCCATAATTTTTCGATGTTATATCTCTCTCGCATTTCACCGGTAAACACGTTAACAATTATATCACCGTAATCCATAAGTACCCAACCGGTGCCGTTCTTTCCCTCCGTCATCCCGGGAAGACAGCCGTTTTCGGCGAGCTTATCCTCTACGTCGTCGACAAGCGCGTTAATCTGCCTTTCGGAATTTCCGGTAGCGATTACGAAATAATCCGCAAAACTCGCTTTTTCGGTCAGGTCGATTATTGCGACGTCGGACGCTTTTTTGTCTGATAAGGTTCGTGCTGCCAATGCAGCAATTTCATTATTTGTCATCGATTGATGTCTCCTTTCTTAAAAAATCAACCGCCTCTATTGTATCGGAATCAAGGAACTTGCCCTGTTCCCTGACAAAGGTAATCGTGTTTTCGAGAGACATAAGGCAGGCTCTGTCGATGTCTCTGAAAGCCTCCTCCCTGATATCCTCCACTCCTTTATATTCCCGCGACGGTTCTATTGCGTCGGCTATATATATTATCTTTTCGAGAAGACTCATGCCCGCTCTGCCTGTAGTATGAAACGAAACGGCATTTAGGATTTCTTCATCATATATATGAAAGTCCCTCGCCATCACCGCCGCCGCCACTTTGGAATGAGCAAGATTGGCATTATCCAGGTATTTTTCTTTGAGCCCGAGGTTCTTCACATAGTAATTCAGCTGAGAAATATCCGTCCCTCTGAACATATCGTGAAACATCGCGGCGATTTCAGCCTTTTCAACGGACGCGGCGTATCTCTCCGCAAGAGCCTTGGCTGTACTTATGACGCCCTCAGTGTGTCTCTTTCTTTTGTCCGAAAAATTAGCTTCGATATATGAGGCTATCTCTTCCTTAATCATCGTATAGTCCATTTTTTATTATATATTCCTCCACCGCCTCGGGCACGAGATGTTTGAACGGCTTCCCGGCTATAGCGTTTTTTCTGATATCGGTGGAGCTGATGTCGGGCATTTCGGACTGCAGCTTGATTATCCTCGTGCCGTAGTCCTCATAATAGAAGCGTATTCTGGCGTCGAGCTCTTTTTCGGGATAGCCCGGTCTCGAGCTTACGATGAAGCTGAAATTCTGGAGCAGATCTCCGCCCTTATACCATTTATCCACATTTATGAACGAATCCGTCCCCATAACGAAGAACAAATCTTCGTCAGGGTATATGTCCTTTAGGAATGACATTGTATCGTATGAATATGACACATCGCCTTTCTTAATCTCATAGTCGGATACTTCGGCGTTCGGACAATCGGCGAACGCCAACCTTGACATAGCCAGCCTGTGAATGTCCTGAGAAACTTTTTTGTTTTGCTTGAAAGGCTGAATATTAGCCGGCATAACAATAAGCTTATGAAGTGATACCTCTTCTATCGCGGCTCTGCCTAAGGCATAATGTCCGAGATGAATCGGGTCGAATGTGCCACCGAGCACTCCTATTGCTTTCATTTTAGCTCCTAATGTCTTCCTGTTTTAATCCTATACCGAGTTCATCAAGCTGCACAGCTTCTACAGGTGCGGGCGCTCCGCAAACAAGGCATTGAGCGTTTTGGTTCTTCGGGAACGCCATTACCTCCCTTATGGAAGCTTCACCGAGCAGCAGCATAACAAGCCTGTCCAAGCCGTAAGCGAGCCCTGCATGAGGCGGTGCGCCGTACTTAAAAGCTTCAATGAGAAAACCGAACTTCTCCTCGCATTCTTCCTGAGTGAGACCGAGAACCTTAAACATTTTCTCTTGGAGTTCTCTTTCGTGGATTCTCACGGAGCCGCCTCCGAGCTCCACTCCGTTTAATACGATGTCATAAGCGTCCGCCTTTACCTTTAGCGGCTCGGAATCAAGAAGATGAATGTCCTCACATTTAGGGTGTGTAAACGGATGATGAGTCGCCGTCACAGCGCCCTCGTCATTCTCCTCGAACATAGGGAAGTCCACGACCCAAAGCAACTTATATTCATCATCTTTCAGAAGTCCCATTCTCTTAGCGCACTCTCTTCTGAGGAAGCCGAGCGAGTCGAAAGTGACCTTAGCCTTGTCTGACACTAAAAATATTATGTCGTCCTTTGCGGCATTAAACTCCAGAGCGATTTTTTTAAGTTCCTCTTGTGAAAAGAACTTGTGTACCGAGGAAATTATATCCTCTTCGTTAACCCTAATCCATATTAAGCCTTTCGCTCCGTACTGTTTCGTCATTTCGGCGAGTTTATCGATATCTTTTCTGGAGAAAGCCGCCGAACCGCCGTCAACGCATATTCCCCTTATATCTCCGCCGGCTTCAAGGCAGTCCGTGAACACTTTAAATTCGCAGTTTTCAAAGAGATGATTAAGCTTCTTCAGCTCGAAGCCGAATCTGATATCCGGCTTATCGGAGCCGTACCTCTCCATAGCTTCTTCCCAGCTCAGCCTTGGAAACGGCGTCTCAATTTCGATATTCATGCACTCCTTGAAAACTCTCTTAAGGAAGCCCTCCTGCACTTCAATTACATCGTCCTGCGTGGCAAAAGACATCTCGAGGTCAATCTGTGTAAACTCCGGCTGTCTGTCAGCCCTGAGATCCTCGTCCCTGAAGCATTTAGCTATCTGAATATATCTGTCGGTACCGCCTACCATGAGAAGCTGCTTAAAAAGCTGCGGGCTCTGCGGCAGAGCATAAAACTCTCCCTGATATACTCTTGACGGAACGATATAGTCCCTCGCCCCCTCAGGCGTGGACTTAATGAGAATGGGAGTCTCGACCTCGGTAAAACCGTTTTCATCGAAATAGTCTCTCGCAATCTTACATATCCTGTGTCTGAACGAAAGATTTCTCTGCATATGCGGTTTACGCATATCGAGATATCTGTATTTCAGCCTGAGGTTATCGTCCACATTATCGTCGTCCTTGATATATATAGGCGGTGTCTCGGAGCTTGAGTAGATTACCATATCTCTCGCGAATACTTCGATTTCACCGGTACCGAGCCGGTCATTTTTTGCGCTTCTTTCTTTGACGACTCCTTTTATCCCTATCACATATTCGCTTCTGAGACTGTCGGCTCTGTCGAGCAGTTCCCGAGACGCCTTGTCGTCAAAGGTGACCTGAACAATGCCGGTTTTATCCCTGAGGTCGACGAAAATGAGACCGCCGAGGTTACGTCTCTTAGCTACCCATCCGTTAAGCACTACTTCTCTGCCAGCATCCTTTAGACAGAGGGCTCCGCACATATCCGTTCGTCTGTATATTTCACCCATAATATTCTTCCTTTATATCTTTTATACGTTTATCGCATTAACTATATCTTCGAATTTAACGTCGGTCTGCTCGCCGGTAGCCATATTCTTAAGGCTTACCGCTCCCCTTGATATCTCGTCGTCTCCGATAACGACAGTATACTTCGCCCCAAGTCTGTCGGCATATTTGAACTGACCTTTGAAATTTCTCTGCAAATCGTCCATCTGAACTTTTAAGCCGGCAAGGCGGAGCTCGCGCATAAGCTTCTGACCGTACAGCTTCGCAGGCTTACCCATCGTAGCTATGAACACATCGCAGCCGACGGGCTGCGGGATAACCGCACCGTTAGCCTCCATAAGCATTATCAGTCTCTCCTTGCCGAGACCGAAGCCCACTCCCGGAATCGGCGGCCCGCCGACTTCCTGAACGAGGTTGTCATATCTTCCGCCGCCGCATACCGTTCCCTGCGCGCCGAGAGAATCGGTTACGAACTCGAAAGCGGTTTTCGTATAGTAGTCAAGTCCTCTCACTATTCCCGCATTGACCTTATATTCGATTCCGATGGCGTCGAGATTCTCCTTAAGCTCCTCAAACGCATTTTCGCACTCCTCACACAGATAGTCGAGCATCATCGGAGCGCCCTTAACGAGTTCTTTGTCAATAGGCGACTTGCAGTCAAGTATTCTCATCGGATTCTTGTCGTATCTCGACTTGCAGGTATCGCAGAGGCAGTCGTATTTAGGCGCGAGGAAATCCTTTAGAGCCTTTCTGTGGTTAGCCCTGCATACGGGGCAGCCGACTGAGTTTATTTCGAGTGTGAGGTCGGTTACACCCATTTCTTTCAAAAAATCATATCCGATAGCTATTATCTCAGCGTCCGCTATCATATTAGGCGTGCCGAAGGTCTCGACTCCGAACTGGTGGAATTGCCTCAGTCTCCCGCTCTGGGGTTTCTCATATCTGAAACACGGTATATCGTAATATATCTTCGTAGGCTGCACGTCCGCATACATATTATGCTCGATGAACGCACGCACGGCAGGAGAAGTCCCCTCCGGCTTAAGCGTGATTGACCTGCCGCCGTGGTCGTTAAAAGTGTACATTTCTTTCTGAACCACGTCGGTCGTATCGCCGATTCCTCTCTGAAAAAGCTCGGTATACTCGAACATAGGCGTTCTGATTTCTTTGAAGCCGTATTTTTCGCATATAGCTTTCCATTTGTTTTCGACGAAATGCCACTTGTACACCTGTTCCGGCATTATGTCTTTCGTTCCTTTAGGCACGTTTGTAAGCATTGCAATTCCTCCTTGTTTTTAATATTTCAGTTATATTGGTGTATTGAGCGTATATCTCCCTAAAACTGCCCGCTGCAATCACAGTCGCTTATCCAAGCCGGCGCACTGCGTTTTAATAGTCTCCGTTAAAGAAAAAATCCCCGTTTCTTTTCTATCGAGCATCTCCTCAAGTCTGTCGATATATACCTCGTAGTTGCTGACGTTCTGTATTCTTTCGAGCCTGTTTTCAAGCGGAAAAAACACCTTCGAAACACCTCCTGCGCCGAGCGCTATTGTGCTCTGTCTCTCGTCCATTATCCTTATATTATATATGCAGGGCTTGTCTTCCCTGCACCAGCCGACGTTCTCGAGCGCCCCTGCCGCTCTTTTGAGGCGATATAGGTAGTACGGTCTGTACCCCGCCTTTCTAAGCATATCTGCCGAATCCGAAACCATCTCGCCTGCTTCCGACGAATGTTTTTCGTGATATTCGGAATCCTCTTCTATGAGTCTCGAAGCGCGTTTGACCGCAAGAGTGTGCACGGTGATATTTTCGGGCTCGAAAGCGAGAATTTCGCTCAAGGTAGCTCTGAAATCCCCCGCCGTCTCCTCGGGAAGTCCCGCGATTAAATCGCAGTTAACGACGTCTATACCGCTTCCTTCGGCAAGCTCCAAGGCTTGCCTGATATCCTCCGGACTGTGATTCCTGCCGATAAGCCTGAGGGTTTTTTCTTTCATGCTCTGAGGATTTATCGATATTCTCCCGACGCCGTGATTGGCGATTACGTCAAGCTTCTCCTTAGTAATCGTATCGGGTCTCCCCGCCTCTACGGTAAACTCGACGAGCCCGCTCAGGTCGAAGCTCTCCTCGATATGATACAGCAAAAAATCCAGTTCTTCCGCCGTAAGCGTAGTCGGCGTCCCGCCGCCGATATAGATTGACTCGGGATAAAGCCCCGTTTCTTTCATTCGTCTACCTGTGAAAGATATCTCGCGCTTAAGCGCTTCCAAATATCTCTCGATTTCGCCGTGAGGCCTCTGATTGGATGTGAAGCTGCAATAGAGGCATCTTGACGGGCAGAAAGGAATTCCGATATATACACCGCAGGACAAAAAATCCGGTTTGCCCGTTTTCTCTTCCTGATAGTTATATATCTCCATCATCAGGTCGGCCTTTTCACGCGAAACGCCGTAGCTGTTCAGGAGCATTTCGTATACTTCGCTCGGACTGTGCGGCGGTCTGCCGTTATGAGGATTACCCGTATGAAGCTCACGGGTAAATTTGACAGGCTTAACTCCCGTGATTTTTCCCCACTTACTCAGCATCTTACGAAAGGATTCCCCTTTTTTTCGTCTCCTATCTTAGAGAAGCCCATGTGCCCCGGAAGCACCACGGTTTCGTCCGGAAGGGTATATAGCTTTTCACGTATTGATTTTTCAAGCTGAGACCATGACCCGCCGTAAAAATCCGTGCGGCCGACCGAATATCTGAAAAGCGTATCTCCCGTGAATACGTGATTATCCGCTACGATTGACATCCCGCCTTTCGTATGTCCCGGCGTATGCAGAAAAAGAAGCTCCGTATCGCCAATCTTCATTGTATCAAAATCATCAACCCATTTATCAACGTTCACCGTAATTCCCGCCCCGAATACAGGTCTCGACTCGTTAAGCTCGGCGTCAAGGAGCATATCCTCAAACCTGTTAGCCACAACCTTAATCTCCGGAAAATCCTCTCTGAATCTCTTAATTCCGCCTATATGATCCGAATGCCCGTGAGTCAGAATGATATATTCGACGTCAATTGCGAGCTCCTTGACTTTTTCGGTCAGTCTCGCCTCATATCCGCCGGGGTCGACTATGAAGCCTTTTTTTGTCGCCTCATCATAGGCTAAATATGTGTTTACCTGTATCGGTCCTGTAATAAAATGGAGTATTTTCATATTAAATAATCTTTCTGCTTTTTAGCTCTACTTTTTGAATTGCCGCCTTCATCATCAGCTCCTCGAGCGATACACTTGGGTCACGCCGCTGACGTTTCTCAGATTTCTGAGCACCCTGTCCATTTCCTGAGTCGATGATATGGACAGTTTGATAGTCAGGTTAAGGCAGTCGTCGCTGCATGCTCTCGCGTTTACTCCCGTGAGATGTATATCCATCTCCTCGCAGACCTTGGAAATGTCCGAGAGCATTCCCTTTCTGTCGGAAGCGCTGATTTCTATGGCTGCTTCATAGGACTTGCCTAATTTAAGGTCTTCCCATTCCACCTCAATGAATCTGGCTTTTTCTTCCTCGGGGAGAGCTCGGATATTCGAGCAGTCGTGCCTATGTACCGAGATGCCTCTGCCCTTGGTGATGAAGCCTACTATCTCGTCTCCGGGAACAGGATTACAGCATTTAGCGAGCTTAATCATCAGATTGTCGGCGCCTTTGACGATTATACCCGGATTATCGCCCTTTTTTTTGGATTGCTTGAGCTTTTTTGTCTCTTTGGCTTTTATCTCCTCGAGAATTTCTTCGTTTGTCTTAGGAATTTCCTGTTTTGTTTCTTCGGAGTAGATATTGAGCAGAAGCCCTGCGAACTTGCTTACGAGCGAGCCTCCGGAAGAAAGCTGTATCCACGCTTCGTCGGCATTGGCAAACTTCGCTTCCTTGACGGCCTTTCTCACATATGCCTCTTTCATAACGATTGAGGGCTCTAAGTTTTTCTTTTTTATGTATTTTTCAACGAGTTCACGACCTTTTTCGATATTCTCGCTTTTATTCTCTTTTTTTAGAAATGCCTTTATTTTATTTTTTGCATTTGATGACTTGGCGATTTTAAGCCAATCGATTGACGGTCCGGACGAGTTCGACGAGGTCACAATCTCGACTATATCGCCGTTCTGAAGCGTATAGTCTATCGGAACCATCTTGCCGCTTACTTTAGCGCCCACACACTTATAGCCTATATCGGAGTGTATCTTGAATGCGAAGTCGAGCGGCGTAGAGCCGTTAGGAAGCTCCAAAACCTTGCCTTGAGGGGTGAACACGAAAACCTGAGACGCGAAGAGATCCATCTTGACGTTCTCGAGGAAGTCTTTCGAGTCATTTGAATCTTTCTCAAGCTCGAGAGATTGCCTGAGCCATGCAAGCTTAACCTCGTCTCCCGAAATCTTTCCCGATGAATTGCCCTCTTTGTATTTCCAATGCGCGGCAATTCCGTACTCGGCGACGCGATGCATCTCCGCTGTCCTAATCTGTATTTCGAAAGGCTCGCCGTTTTCACCTATTACCGTCGTATGTATAGACTGATACATATTCGGCTTCGGCATCGCTATGTAGTCCTTAAACCTGCCCGGGATGGGTGTCCACATCGTATGAACTATGCCGAGCACGGCATAGCAGTCCCTCACGCTGTCCACTATTATCCTGACTGCTATGAGGTCGAATATCTCGTCGATATTCTTTTGTTGGTATTTCATCTTTTTGTAGATGGAATAATAGTGCTTGGCGCGGCCGTATATGTCATATTTGAAGCCCATCTCGTCAAGGCTTTCTTTTATTTCGCTTATGACATTGTTAATTACGGTCTCGCGCTTGTTTTTCATCCTGCTGATTTTATCGACAAGGTCGTAATATTCATCAGGATACAGATATCTCAGGGATAAATCCTCAAGCTCGAACTTAATCGTGAAAATTCCGAGCCTCGCAGCTAACGGAGCGTAGATTTCGAGGGTTTCGGTGCATTTCTCACGGATTTTTTCTTTTGCCATATATTCCATCGTTCTCATATTATGAAGCCTGTCCGCGAGTTTGATTATGAGAACTCTTATGTCCCTTGACATAGCGAGAAACATCTTGCGAAAATTCTCCGCCTGTATTTCTTCTTTCGATTCGTATTTTATGTTGCTGAGCTTGGTAACGCCGTCCACAAGCTCGGCAATATCCGAGCTGAAATCGGCAACCAGTCTCTCTCTGGTGTACTCGGTATCCTCAACTACGTCATGCAAAAGCCCACCTATGACGGTTTCTTCGTCCATTCCCATTTCCGCCAGTATGCAGGCAACGTTTTCCGGGTGTATGATATAAGGTTCTCCGGATTTTCTGAGCTGCCCGTCGTGGAGTTCATTGGCAATGTCAAATGCTTTACCTATCATTTCGGTGTTGTAACGAGGATTTATTTCAAGAATTTTTTTTAGGAAGTTTTCTTTAGATACCATGTTACTTGCCTCTGCAATACTGCCTGCCGGACTCTTAATAGAGTCCGGCATAATACGGTTATAAAATTATTTTTTTGATTTTTTTGATTTTTCCTGCTGCTTAAGAACGTATTTTGACTTCTCTTCTTTTACGGTCATATCGTAATACAGCGGAGAACAGATAAAAATCGAGGAGTAACAGCCGACGATTACACCGACCATAAGAGGTACGATGAACTCGCTTATAGCCGCGCTCACCATTATAAGAAGCGGAACCATTACTACCAGAGTAGTCAGCGACGTCATTGTGGTTCTGTTAAGCGTTTGGTTAAGCGAAAGGTCTATAGCCGCCTCGCTTCCATCTTTCTGGTAGAGTTTTTTGTTTTCACGAATTCTGTCGAAGATTACGATTGTATCGTTTATAGAATATCCTACGAGCGTCAGTATTGCCGCTATGAACGGATTGTTAACCGTGTATCCGAATATCGCATAAAACGCCAAAACCATAAGCACGTCATGAATTACGCCTACCACGGCGCTGAATCCGTACTTCCAAGATTTGAATCGTAATATTATATAAACCAACATTCCCAGCGACGCGATTATGATTGCCGTAAGAGCGTTTCTCTTAAGCTCGTTTCCTACGGACGGTCCGAACTGCTCGGAAGCAAGAATGAAGTCGCCTTTAAGTTCGAAGTCTTTTTGAAGCTTGTCGATTACCTCGGTTCTCTCGTCGTTCTCAAGCGCTTTTATCGTCTTAATTACTACCTGGGTATTACCCTCGCCCGCGTAGATAATCGTAGGATTGAGCTCGAAGCTCTTAACGGACTCCTGTATGTCCTTTATGGACACTTGCCTGCCCATCTCCAGCTGCATGGTCGTACCGCCTGTGAAGTCGATACCGTAGTTCATTCCGCCTATGAGCGCGAATACGAGTCCGATTACTATAATCGCCGTCGATATGACGTAGAACAGCTTCCTGTTCTTGATAAACCTGAATGTCTTATTGAGGAACTGCTTTGGACTTCCGTCCTCGTTTACACCGAAGTATTTATTTTTGCAGAATTTCTCCGTGCCGGCAAGGAGACTTAAGAAAAGCTGCGTGATTATTACCGCTGTGAAGATGCTGAACACAATACCTATCATAAGCGTAAGTGCGAAGCCTTTTACAGTGGTCGTTCCTACCTCATAGAGAACTATCGCAGCGATAAGCGTGGTTATTTGAGCGTCAAGCACGGTGACTACAGCACTCTTGAAGCCGCTGTCGACGGCGACTCTGATCGACTTGCCCGCCGTGATTTCTTCTTTGATTCTGGCGAAAATAATTACGTTAGCGTCTACCGCCATACCGACCGAGAGTATGAGCGCAGCGATTCCCGGAAGCGTAAGCACCACGTCGAAAGCGACCATAGCCCACACGAACATCACCACATAGAGAACAAGCGCTACGCTGGCAACTAATCCGAGTAATCCGTACATTACAAGCATAAGTACGAATATTACGGCAAGTCCGATGCCGCCTGCAATTATAGACTTATCCAGAGCGTCTGCACCGATTGTAGCGGTCTGCACGGACGACTGTATCTCTTTCAGCTCTATAGGAAGCGCGCCGCCTCTGATGAGCGCCGCCATAGTGGACGCTTCTTCTTTAGTGAAGTTTCCTGTTATTTCACATCTTCCGCCTGCTATCGGTCCCTCCGTTACACCGGGGTGACTTATTACGGTATCGTCGAGCACGATTGCGATTTCGTTGGCTTCAACACCCTCTAAAGCAGGCTTCGGCTCGCGGTTAAATGCTTTTCTTGTTCCTTCTTCGAATAATTTAGCTCCTTCGGAGTCAAACTCGAGCAAAATCTTATAGGCTGCGCCGTCGGTATCAATCTGTGCGTCCTTTACATTGGATCCCTCGACCACTACCGAGCCGTCGGCTAAAACGAAGTACAGCTTAGCGGTAGTACCTATGGCCTTGATGGCGGATTCGGCGTCGCTTACTCCCGGCATCTCTATTCTAAGGCGATTGCTTCCCTCTAATGTTACGGTAGATTCGGCAACGCCGAGCTGGTTAACTCGATTATTTAATACCGCTCTGGTCTGGTCCATAATCTCGGCCAATTCCCCTGCCGAATAATTAAGTTCGTCCGTCTGAGCTTCCATTACGACATAGACTCCGCCGTTGATGTCAAGACCGTATTTTAACGCGTTCTTGCCGTTATACGGCTCGTCGTCACTTGTTTTGCCGATTCCGACAAATGTAGCATATAATCCGAACAGCAATGCGACGATTACCAGAACGGATAATATGACTTTCGTTTTCTGATTCATTTTTATAACCTCTTAATTCAATAAATACTTGCAAACAGAAGTCGGAAAAAGCCTATAACCCCTCTTTCTATTTGACACTATATTATAACAGACAAGCAGCTAAAAAACAAGGAAAAACTCCTTGTTTTTCAAGGAGTTTTGTGTATTTTTCGGTTTGTTTGTTATTTGTCTTCAAGCAGCTCCTCTTCAGGAACCGCATCAGCATCCTGAACCGGTGATTCTTTCCGGAGGCGTTTCATCGCTTTTTTAGGAGCTTCATCTTCCTGAACGGAATCCGTCACTTCTCTCGCCTTGCCCGGAGCTTCCTTTGTAACAGATGATATAGCCCATCTCATCATCTCAAACTTGACCTTATCGGCGCCGACTTGGATTACGACGGTTTCATCTTTAGTTCTGACTATCTTACCGCAGATACCTCCGATTGTAACGATTTCATCGCCTACCGTAAGGCTCTTCCTCATCTCCGCTATAGCTTTATCTTTTTTTCTCTGCGGTCTGATCATTATAAAATACAGAGCGCCGAACAACAGCAGCAAAGGCAGCAGACTGGTAATTGTTGACATAGTCGTCGCATTATTCATTATAAACTCCTCCTAAATGTTTAATGGTGCCGGCAATGGGACTTGAACCCATACGGTGTCGCCACCACGGGATTTTGAGTCCCGCACGTCTGCCAATTCCATCATGCCGGCACAATTACTGAACAAACCTTATATTAACATAACGCGTGAACAATTACAATCTTTTTTTCCACGACCATGTATCGGAATTTTTGTAGATATCGTTAAACACGGGGAGTTCCTCGGCGGTGAAAGTCTCAACCCCGATAATGCTATTTTTTCTGTAGCAAAGAACCGAGTATGACGCGTCCTCTATTACGGCATCCCTCAGCTTCTCATAATATGCCTTGTATTCGTCGGCCTTATGAAGTCTGCTTAGCTCGGAAGCCGCAGCGCTCAGATTATAATTCCTGAACCCCCACTCCGCCTTGCCGTTAAAGAAGCTCCTCAGGTCGTATTTTTCATTCATAGCGTAGCCTGTGACAAGTATATCAAACTTGCCCGCCTTGATCAGCTTAATATAGGCTTTTTTCGGTTTCTTAAGGAGCTTTGCCTTTATACCCGCCTGTCTTAGACCCGATTTTATCTTTGAGGCGGCCGACGCCCTCATCGGATTATCGTCGTTTACCAGTATCTTAAGCTCTACGCCGTCAAAAAATCCGTCGTTGTCCGAGTCTTCATATCCCGCCTTTTTCAGCATTTCGGAAGCAGTTTTAACGTTAAACCCGTAGTTGTCGAGCTCGTCCGTTGCCCCGAGGTAATCAGGGTAATATATGCAGTCCGTAAGTATTCCGTCTCCCATATAGGCTTTCTCAAGAATTTCTTTTTTTTCTATGCAGTAATTAACGGCCTGTCTGAACCTTTTCGACTTGAGATGAGGGTTCCTGTTATTGAGGTATACGAAGTCAGTCTTGTCGGACGGGAAGTCATAGATTACGAAATTCTTGTCAAGCGCCTCGGATTTTCGGTCATTGCCGGTTTCTATGTTGCAGCTTATTTCACCCATCTGCATTAAATTATATATCTCCGCGTCCTTAGGGATTATACGAAACACCATATTTTTCGAGGCTGCTTCCGCAAAGTATTTTTTGTTCGGGACAAGGCGTATCTCCTTATTGAAATCGTATGACTTAATGCGATATCGCCCCGTACCTGCGGGCCTGCGCTGCGAAGCGCCCTGCTTCGAGGAAAGTATCGGAAAAACGAGATCGCCCAAAGAGCAGTTATAGTTATTGTTAAAATAAATTCTGAAACTGTAGCTGCCGGTGCGTCTAAAGCCCGCTATTCTCCTGCCGACGTCGTAATAAGGACTGCCCTCAGGCGAGGATTTTATCAAATTGACCGTATGCTCCACGTCATAAGCGTCGAGTCCGCTCTTGTCCGAGAACTTGATTCCGGTCTTGAGACTGCAATCGATATGCGCTTTTTCGGTATTTACCGAGTAGCTCTTGACAAGCACGGGCTTTAGCGACAAATTCTCGTCATATTCAAAAAGCGAACTGTATATGAGCTTGCTTATGTAATATATGTCCTCGGATTTAGAGTTTATGGGATTAAGCGTGTCGGGTCTTCTTATCGCGAGAAAGAGCGTATTTTGCTCTTCGTAATCCGTCTCTTCTTCTATTTTTAACGAGTCTTCCCTATAGATGTCTCTGTATATGTCCATACCGCTGAAAAGGATTACATATACTATGACCGCAAGCAAAAACCATATCCAAATTTTTGATATTATTTGACCGATTATTTCAAATGCAATTTTTATATATTTAAGCATTCGCCTGTTCCAATCTGTAGAGTAACCTGTCCACCTGCTCCGTCAGCCAGTCCCTTTTAAGCGAGTTGTTGATAATGAAATCCGCCAGCTTCTCTTTTTGATTCTCGGGCATTTGGGCTTCTATGCGCTTTTTTATCTCCTCGCGACTCATATTATCTCTCTGTCTAACCCTGTTAATGCGCGTCTCGGTTCCGGCGGTTACAAGCCAAGTCTCGTCAAACATAGACTGAATGCCGAACTCAAAAACAAGCGGCGCGTCGACAAAGAGAATCCCCGTGAATCCCGTTTCTTCCAGATGCTTTATCTGCTCCCGGATTTCGGCTATCACACATTCGGTGGTAATTTTTTCAAGCTTTTTTAACTTATCGGCGTCATCGAATACAATTCCTGCAAGTTTTTTTCTGTCAAGATTTCCCTCTTCGTCAAAAACGCCCGCGCCGAATTCGAGCAAAATAGGCTCAAGCGCCGGTCCGTTTTTGCCCGTCATCGCTCTTGCTATTTCATCGGCGTCCAAAACTCTGTATCCTTTTTCTCTCAGATAATCCGACACCGTGCTCTTTCCCGCCCCGATGCCTCCTGTGACAGCTATCGTCTTCATTGATTCCCCCTATTTCAAGTCATACCAGTTTTCCGCGGCGTTAAGCTCAACCGAAAGCTTTATCTTAAGCTCCATAGCCTCTTCCATACTTTCCCTCAGTATTCTCTTTATCTCTTCAAGCTCATTGTTTTCGGCTTCTATTATCAGCTCGTCGTGTACTTGAAGAATAAGCCTTGAGCGCGGGTGTTCATATTTCAGTCTCTCATATACCCTGCACATGGCGAGCTTGATTATATCCGCCGCAGACCCCTGAATCGGGCTGTTCATCGCAAGCCTCTCCCCGAGCTGCCGCACCATAAAATTCGAGGCGCCGATTTCGTGGATATTTCTCTTTCTCCCCAAAATGGTTGTGGAATAGCCTTTTTCACGGGCGCTCTCTATCTGCGCGTCCATAAAGCTCTTCACCTTAGGATGCTTGGCGAAATATTCTTTTATGTATCTCTCCGCTTCCTTACGGCCGGTTTTTATCTCTTCCGAGAGTCCGAAGCCCGACATACCGTAAATAACCCCGAAATTGACAGCCTTAGCCTTGGAGCGGTCATCGATTCCGACCTCGTCCGGCGAAATGCCGAGTATCCTCGAGGCGGTGAGCTTATGTATATCCTCTCCCCTGTTAAAGGCGTCAATAAGAGCCTCGTCGCCGGAAAGGTGTGCAAGCACCCTGAGCTCAATCTGAGAATAGTCTGCGCCTACGAAAGTCTTTCCCTCATCTGCAAAAAATGCTTTTCTTATTCTCCTGCCGAGCTCCTGTCTTATCGGAATATTCTGTAGATTAGGCTCGGTGCAG
>JBHAFL010000083.1:0-6086 GCA_041856085.1 Anaerovoracaceae bacterium
CTGTGAAAAGAAATATGACTGGAGCATTTTTGAAAACGAACGACCAACTATGAATGGTACCACCGGTACACAGAATGCCATCAAACAAATCGGTAGGCTTGGGGCGGTAATCTAATCTGTCAACCAAAAAGTCCGTAAAAACTTGACACCATCGAAATAAGCGCGCGGCTTGTTTTTTGCGGGAAACTCTGCTATAACATAAGGAGTAAGAGAAGGTTTAGACAAAACACGGCTCAGAGAGGTAAAGATATGGGTTACGATATTAGAGGCTGTCTCGAAAAATATCCGTTTTGGAAGAAGCTTCCGGACAGCGAGAGAGAAAAAATGCTGACTGCGAGCTATGTTAAATCGTACAAAAAAGGCGAAATCATACACGCTAAAGACAGTGAATGCCTCGGGCTTATCCGAATTCTAAGCGGAGAGATAAGGACGTTTCTCATCTCGGAGGACGGTAAGGAGATTACGCTCTACTACCTGAAAGAGGGAAGCGTCGAGGTGCTTTCCGCTTCCTGCGTCGTTAATCAGATTAGCTTCGAAACTCAGCTCATCGCCGAGGAGGATTGCGACGTTTTAGTCGTGCCTTCGACATATCTCGCTTCAGCTAAGGAAGACAACATCAACATCAGAAGCTTCCTCTACGAAACGGTATCCGAGCGGTTCTCCGATGTGATGCAGACCATACAGGAAGCGATGTTTCTCAGAATAGATCAGAGAATTGCGAACTTCCTGCTTGAAGAGCAGGAGGAAACGGGAAACTTCGAGCTGGAGATGACTCAGGAAAAACTCGCGAAGAGGATAAACTCCGTGCGCGAGGTGGTGACGAGGGTCACGGGCAGAATGGCAGAGGACGGTATAATCGAGGTGAGGCGCGGCACAATCAAGATATTAGACCTTAAAAAACTCTACGCTGTAAGCGGCAGGTAGCTTTGCCCGCCGACTTATAACGCGTAGATAAAAATGCAAAAAAAATTTTATGCGCGAAATGCCCGAATAATAGGGGGCATTTCGGCAGGGAAGTATAAGCGCTATGAGCGGAAGAATTTCAAAATACCCGAGTTCGGAAGGGAATAAGGATATGCATACGTGTCGTGATTTTGATTAGTTGTAACGTCATTTGGTTAATTATGGGCAAGAAAAAGAAGCGGTTTCAGTGCAAATGTTAAATATAAGTAATTTATGTAAATGAAAAAAGCCCGGATTTGCAGGGCTTTGCGAATAGGAACGGGGAGAAAAATGATAAGGCATATAATATTGTGGAAACTAAAGGACGGCATAGATAAAGAGTATAGACTTAATCGCATTAAGTCGGCTCTCGAAAGCCTTAACGGCAAGATTGACGGAATGATAAAAGCCGAGGTCAGGATAGAGAAATTAAAATCGTCAAACGCAGACGCTATGCTCGATTCTCTTTTTGAAACAGAGGAGGCGCTAAGGAGCTACGCGAAAAATCCGCTTCATAACGAAATCGCAGACAGCGAAATCAGACCGTACTATGTGCAGAGAATGTGCATAGATATAGAAGAGAAGTAGGGACGAGACGAGAAAGAGTCCGAGTCCATAGAGTATGGGGCGATGATAAACCGACCGATGAGAAACAGAGAAAGATATGAATAGCGAACAGAAAGTTGCAATAGTAACGGGCGCAAGCTCGGGAATAGGCAAGTGTGTAGCCGAAGAGCTCTCGAAACTCGGGGCTGTAGTCTATGACTTCAGCCGCAGTGAAAAAGAACCGAAAAAAGGAATCACGCACATATCGACAGACGTCACGGATACAGATAATATAAACGAATCGCTTAATACCGTTTTAATGAGAGAGGGTAAGGTGGATATACTTATCAACTGCGCAGGCTTCGGGATTTCGGGTGCGATAGAGTTCACAAGCCGGGAAGAAGCTAAAAGCCAGCTTGATGTGAATTTTTTCGGAATGACCAATGTATGCCGGGCGGTGCTACCCGGTATGAGAAAAAGGGGCACGGGGAGAATCGTGAATATAAGCTCTGTGGCTGCGCCGTGCGCCATACCGTTTCAGGCATATTACTCCGTCTCAAAAGCAGCGATAAACACATACACAGCCGCGCTCGCGAATGAGGTTAAACCGTACGGTATAAGCATTACGGCAGTGCAGCCGGGAGATATTAACACAGGCTTCACCGCGGCACGAAAAAAATCCTGCGCAGGAGACTCCGAATACGGCGGCAGGATATCAAGAAGCGTAGCCAAGATGGAGCGCGATGAAAAAAACGGTATGAGCCCTGAGGCTGCTGCGAAATACATCGTCAAGACAGCTATGAAGAGGAGAGTGAAGCCACTGTACACGATAGGCTTCACATATAAGGCAATCTGCGTTCTTTGCAAAATTATGCCGTGCGGCTTAATTAACTATCTGATATATAAGCTGTACGCCGAATAAATCCGGGGCAGCCGAAACGCTCGATTTTCGTAACCCGCGAAACATGAGAGAAAGAGAAGTATGCGGGTTAAAGCTCCGATAATATGTTTCGAATCGAAACAGACTTGATGAGTCGTGAAAAAAGCTAAAAACTGTCGAAAATACCGGCAGAATATAAAAAAATAAGGCAAATGGCATATTAAAATACAAACGGCAGATATGAAATTTAAGCTTGAAAATCAAAAAGACAGAATCCTCTACGTCGATATGCAGGAATCGCTTGAGCAGGGAAACGCCGGCATATTCTATGACAGCGAGGATACGTTAGTGCTCAGAGAAAAAAAGTGGCAGCTCTATTATATAGCCTCGGGAAATTTTGACGAAGTGGATAAAATACTTGACGAAATAATACCGAAAAACGGAAATGTAGAGGATTTTCCTATGCTGCTGCCGCACGGCGACGAGCTGATTGAGCATGTAATCAAGAGAACGGGCTACACCGGGGTAGAAAAATGCTACCAGCTTCTATATGAGGGCGATAAACCGATAGAGTTTGAGACGGAGCTCGAAATAAGGAAGCCGGGTCCTGAAGAATTCGAAAAAATTGCGGAGACATATCAAAATGTCGATGAGGACGTACTGAGAGGAAACTTCGCGGATTCGCATTTTTTCGGAGGATATATGGGCGGCGAGCTCGCCTGCTATGCGGGTATGCATCCTGAGGGAGCGCTCGGTATGCTGCACGTTTTCGAGAAATTCAGAGGGCGAGGTTATGCTATGCAGCTCGAAGCGTACATAATCAATAACCATATTAAAGAGGGAAGACGTCCTTACGGGCAGGTATTCGTGACTAATACCGCCTCGCTCAGGCTACAGCAAAAAATGGGACTGAGCCGCTCCGAGCAGAAGCTCGCGTGGGTGTGGAAAGAGGATTGAAGGGAAAAAACAATGGGCAAGCTAAAAAAGAAGCTGAAAGAAAAAGACATCGAGATATCAGCGAAAAGATACGGCATCGACGCGTTGGGTGCAATGGCGCAGGGGCTTTTTTGCACGCTTTTAATCGGTACCATACTGAACACACTCGGTACTCAGCTTAACATAAAATTATTAACGGAACCGATTTTTGTGAGCGCCGACGGCAGTCTCAGTATGACCATAGGGCAATTCGCATCGATGATGGTCGGTCCGGCAATGGCTGCGGCAATCGGATATGCACTAAAAGCGTCGCCTCTGGTGCTGTTCTCGCTGATACCTGTAGGCTATGCCACGAATATGATGGGAGGGGCGGGAGGACCGCTCGCGGTACTCGTCACAGCTATTGCGGCGGCGGAATTCGGCAAGCTGGTTTCTAAAGAAACTAAAATAGACATTTTAGTCACGCCGACAGTAACGATTCTCGTCGGCGTGGGGCTGTCGAAACTTATAGCTGCGCCTATAGGAGAATTCGCTTCGTATGTCGGAAACATAATAATGTGGAGCACGGAACTGAGACCGTTTCTGATGGGAATACTGGTTTCGGTAGTGGTCGGAGCGGCGCTCACTCTTCCGATATCGTCTGCGGCGATTTGTGCGGCTCTGAGTCTTACCGGGCTTGCCGGAGGCGCGGCGGTGGCGGGCTGCTGCGCACAGATGATAGGCTTCGCGGCGATGTCATATAGGGAGAACGGTATAGGAGGTCTGGTTTCTCAGGGAATCGGAACCTCGATGCTCCAGATGCCTAATATAGTCAAAAACCCGAGAATATGGATAGCTCCGACGCTTGCGTCGGCAATTACGGGTCCTATCGCCACCTGTATATTTAAGCTAAATATGAACGGCCCCGCCGTTTCCTCAGGTATGGGAACCTGCGGCTTCGTAGGACAGATAGGCGTGTATACGGGTTGGCTAAACGATATTGCAGCGGGAACGAAAACGGCTGTTACCTCTTTTGACTGGGCAGGGCTTGTGCTCATTTGCTTCGTGCTTCCGGCAATTCTATCGATTATCTTCTGCCGAATCGAAACGAAATTAGGCTGGATAAAACCGGGAGATATGAAGCTGTAAGGCGATAAGACAAAAAATAATTGCTATGTGACGCTCAGCGAGAGAATGGACTCAGAAAATAATAACCGAACATTACGAAACAGCTTTTCAGATTATTCGGCTTAAATATCAGCAATTGAATATTTGCCCGGAAAACATAATAAAAACTGTTTATATACCCGTATAAGTGGTATAATCTTCGTACGACAATTATTTATTGCTGTTGTGGACGACAGGTGTTGCCGCTCCCCGCTTTCGCCGCGAGGCTTTAACTCTCGTCGGGCGAGCCTGAGGAGTCTTCCGAAAAGCGGACTAAAAATCGAGTCGGCAGCCTGTCGCTCGAAATAGCGGTATAATATGTGCGTAAGAATTGTAAAAAAATGAAAGAACAGTTAATTAACTTTTATTAATCAAAGGAGGAAGTAAGATGTTACAAATGTACAGATGCAACTTATGCGGAAAAATCGTTATTATGGCTCACAACACACCTGTTCCTACAGTATGCTGCGGACAGGATATGGAATTGCTCGTTCCTAACACCTTTGACGCTGCGACTGAAAAACATGTCCCTGTTGCCGAGGTTAACGGAGACAAGGTTTCAGTCAAGGTAGGAAGCGTAGAGCATCCTATGACGGACGAACACTACATTGCAAGCATTCTCTTGGAGACAGACAAGTCGCTTCAAGTGAAATGGCTCAAGCCTACAGATAAGCCTGAGACCGTTTTCACAGTAGCTCCGGGCGAAAAGGCCGTAGCGGTATATGAATATTGCACGCTTCACGGCTTATGGAAAGCCGCTCTGTAAGAACCTCGCATAAATCATAAATCAAATAAATAATAGCCGCGATAAGGTTGATTGCCGTATCAGTCCCTGTCGCGGCTGTTATTATTTCTTATACAGCTCCTCGTATTCCTCGCGGAGCATCGACATAAGGTGGACGTCGTAGAGCTTCCCGTTTTTCCGGCAGTTCTTTCTCAGTATACCTTCGTATTTGAAGCCGAGAGAGAGATAGAGCTTCGAGGCGGGATTGCCTGTGTAGTGGTCGAGATAGAGCCTCTCTAAACCTAAATCCTCGAAGCAATGCTTCATAACTGCGAGCATGGCCTCGAAGCCGTAGCCTTTGCCGCGCATTGAGACGTCGCCTATATATATCCTCCACAGTTCACCTTTCCAGCCGTGGATTATGTCGGCAAGAACTATTCTCCCTATAGGACGGTCTGTATCCTTTAAGGTGATTGTGAACTGCTCGGCGGCAGGATCCGCATTATCCGCGTCAAACTTAGATATCACGTCGAGAATGCCCTGGTCGTCCCTGATGCTGAAAAACTCCGTCACCGCGGGGTCGAGCTCCCACTTATAAAAAAGCTCTATGTCGGACGGCGCAGACGGTCTTATTATCAGGTTTTTTGTGGTAAATGCGTTCATGATGTTTCTCCTGCAAAATATGGTGAAAAAACCGATTGTAAACTTTCAGAGCAGACGTCAAAACAGCTGACGCCATATAACGATAATACTCCGTTACGGGTATAAGAGCAAGTGAAGCCGTTTCAATGATGGTGTCAAGTTTTTACGGACTTTTTGGTTGACAGATTAGATTACCGCCCCAAGCCGACCGATTTGTTTGATGGCATTCTGTGTACCGGTGGTACCATTCATAATTGGTCTTTCGTTTTC
>JBHAFL010000084.1:0-13610 GCA_041856085.1 Anaerovoracaceae bacterium
AGGGTCCTGCGCAATGGGATGCCGTGAACCTTGTCAGGTCCGGAAGGAAGCAGCAATAAGCGGAAGTTCTTATGTGCCGCAGATAAGCCTTTTCCTTTGTTGGCGAAGCTCTCTAAGGGCAATTTTTTTACCTTATTTCAGGCGGCGGGGCAGCCGTAAATCCTCGAATTTTAAGTCCCGCGCTGCAGCTTGCCAAAAAGGAGACAGTTTTGATATGTATCGGGCACTATACCGCACAAGGCGTCCGGAAATCTTCAGTGAGATTCTCGGACAGGAGCATATAGTAAAAATACTGAGGCATCAGATTGCAGAAGACTCGGTAAGTCACGCCTACCTGTTTAACGGGACGCGGGGAACGGGCAAGACGACTACGGCGCGAATACTCGCCAAGGCGGTTAACTGCTTAAGCGACGGAGAGAGACCGTGCGGAGAGTGCGAGAGCTGCAAGGCAATCGCCGAGGGCGGCTTTATGGACGTTATAGAGATTGATGCGGCTTCGAACAACGGCGTTGATAATATCAGAGAGCTTCGGGAATCGGTTAAATACCCTCCTCAGATCGGCTCGAAAAAAGTCTATATAATAGATGAGGTGCATATGCTCTCGACGGGAGCGTTTAATGCGCTGCTTAAGACGCTTGAAGAGCCGCCGGAGAACGTGATGTTCATTCTGTGCACGACAGAGCCGAACAAGCTGCCTCAGACAATTCTGTCTCGCTGTATGAGGCTCGACTTCAAGCGAATCCCTCAGGAAGCCATAGAGAGAGATATTCTCGAAATCTGCGGGGAGCGAGGGGTCGTGATGAGCGAGGGCGCACTCAGACTCATAGCCGCCAATGCGGACGGCTCGGTGAGAGACGGGCTGAGCATACTCGAACAGGTGCTTGCCTCGGGCGCTAAAGAAATAAACCGGGAAGATGTTTTGGAATATTTAGGAACTGCGGGCGACGAGTTTTTTATAGAGCTTACGGAGGCGGTATCGCTTAGGAAGACGGGAAAAGCTCTCGTGCTGCTCGACAGGGCTCTTGCAGACGGCAAGGACTGCAAGCAGCTCATGAAAGATTGGAACGCGCACTACAGGAATCTTCTCATAACCAAGTTTATGAAGAACCCTGAGGATATACTTAATATGTCCTCTGAGAACATATTAAGGGTAAAATCGCAGTCGGACCATATATCCTTTGAGGAGATAGACGCCGCCATTCAGCGCATATCGAAGACGATAAATGACGCACGGTGGTCAACCCAGCCGAGAATCCTTATGGAGCTTGACATCGTTGCGATTTCGGGAGTCGGGTCATCAGAGAAGAAACCGATTTTAGCCGAAGAACGGAAGACGGCATACGGAAGCGCCGCAGCCGGCGGATCTAAGGCGCTTGCCGAGCGTGAAGCAAAATATCGAGCCGGCGATAGTGAACACGGTATGATATCAAGCCCGACTCAGGATATTAACGAGAGCCCGCAAGCAAGCCTCGACAGCGGTTCTCCTGTGCACGTCGCCGCCCGAACAGAAGAAGCGGGCGATAACCGCGAGCGGGACGAAGAGCTTGACCTTGAAGCGTTCTGGGGACAGGTCATCGACGAAGGAGTGGAGCTTAACGGTAGCTTTAACCTTATAAGAGACTGGTCGAGGCTCGAAAGCGTTGACGAGAGCGTGTTCAAGGTAACCGTCGAAAAAGAGTTCGCGAAGAAACATATCGAAGAGAAATCAAAAGATATAGAGAGTATAGTTTCCGGAATACTTGAGAGACCTATGAAAATCAATATAGTTCTCTCTAAGCCGGCGGAAGCCGACGTTAAAAAAACCAATGAAGAAATCGCGAGAATCGCGAAAGAAGCCTTGGGGCTTGATATAATAGTGGAGGAATAAGAGAATGGGAAAAGGAATGAGAGCAGGCAAGACTAAAAAGCCGCAGAAGCAGGCAGGCGGACTGAATATGCAGCAGATACAGCAGATGCAGGCGCTTCAGGCTCAAATGGAAAAAACACAGGCTGAGCTTGAAGAAAAAGAAATCACGACCACGGCGGGCGGCGGCGCGGTAGAGGTCACCATAAGCGGCAAAAAACAGATTACCGACCTTAAGATTAAGCCTGAGGCAGTCGACCCTGACGACGTCGAAACACTTCAGGATTTAATTATTGCAGCCGTAAACGAGGGTATCCGCCAGATTGAAGAAGTATCTGAAAACGCTATGGGGGCGCTCACAGGCGGCCTTAATATACCGGGGCTGTAATGAGAGCATATCCTAAACAACTCGAAATACTTATAAACGAACTGTCCAAGCTTCCCGGAGTAGGCGAGAAATCGGCTCAGAGGCTTGCTTTTCATATACTCGACCAGGGTGAAGCAAGGGTAAGGGCGCTTGCGGACGCGCTAATCACGGCAAAAAAAGAACTGAGGCATTGCTCGGTCTGCGGCAATCTTACAGACTCGGACCCATGCCTCATATGTAGCGACCCGGGAAGAAATAAAAACCTGATCTGTGTGGTCGAGAACCCGAGAGACGTCCTCGCAATGGAGAAAATCCGAGAATACGGCGGGACATATCACGTGCTTCACGGAGTAATTTCACCGCTCGAGGGCATAAGCCCCGAGGACATCAACCTGACGTCTCTTATAACCAGAATTCAAAAAAACGATTGCAGCGAGGTTATTATAGCCACTAACCCGACCATTCAGGGCGAGGCGACGGCTATGTTCATATCCAAGCTGCTTAAGCCTGCGGGAATCAAAGTCACGAGGATAGCGCACGGTATTCCTGTCGGCTCGGACCTCGAATATGCGGACGAGGTAACGCTTCTGAAATCGTTCGAGGGAAGAAGAGAGATATAGTCATTAAACAAAAAAAGTGAGGCAAGAAAATGAGAACTAAACTTAAACTATCTGAGATTTTGACAGTCGCAAGCTTGCTGTTCGGGATGTTTTTCGGAGCGGGCAACCTGATTTTTCCTGTTCATATGGGTCAGATGGCAGGCGCCAATTCCGTGGCGGCGACGGCGGGCTTCATAATAACCGCGGTGACTATTCCCATTTTGGGGGTGGCGGCGCTCGGCATTTCCGGAAAATCCAACCTGCCTGAACTCGGAGAGATGGTCGGACGCAGATATTCGATGTTTTTTACATGTGCGATTTATCTGACAATCGGGCCTTTCTTCGCTATTCCGAGGTGCTGCACGACCCCGTATACGGTGGGTATAAGGCCGATTCTCGGAGGGGATACGAGTGTGTCTCTTCTCATTTTCTCACTTGTGTTTTTTGCGATAGTGCTGTTCTTCAGCCTGAGACCGGGAGAAATCCTAAAATGGATAGGCAAGGTGATAAATCCCATTTTTCTGCTGAGTCTTTCGGTGCTTCTGATAGCCGCGCTGATAAACGGAAGCGGTTCGATATCGTCTATGCCGGTGCAGCCGCCGTACGACAGTATGGCGTTCTTTCAAGGCTTTCTGGACGGATATAACACGATGGACGGCATAGCTTCGCTCGCTTTCGGGGTAATTATCATAACGACGATAACGGAGCTCGGCGTAACCGACCCTGCCGCCGTTTCAGCCAACACTGCGAAATCAGGGCTGGCAGCGGGTATATTGATGGCGGTAATCTACGCGGTCATTGCGATAGTCGGGGCTCAGTCTATGGGCTATGCTTCGCTCTCCGAAAACGGCGGAATCGCGCTTGCGGATATAGCTACGCATTACTTCGGCAAGAGCGGCGCGGTGCTTCTCTCTTTTATCATCGGTTTCGCGACCCTGAAAACCGCGATTGGACTCGTCACAAGCTGCTCGCGGACTTTCACCGTGATATTTCCGAATTCGCTCTCATATAACATGTGGGCGATAGCGTTCACCCTGTTTTCATTCGTTGTGTCAAACGTAGGACTCAGCGCTATAATCAGCTATTCCGTTCCCGTGCTTATGCTCCTCTATCCTCTTGCCATCACGATTATTATGCTCGCGCTGCTCGGCAGGAGATTCAACAATGCCAAGCCGGTGTTCGTGTGGGTTACCGCCTTGACCTTTGTCGCGGCGTTTTTTGACTTCTGTAAGGCGCTGCCGAAATGGCTGTTTGATGCGCTTCATCTCGAAGCTTTGACGGAAGCTGCGAAAGCGGTGCTTCCGTTTTCTAAGCTCGGGCTCGGCTGGATTTGCCCTGCGGTGCTCGGACTTGTAATCGGACTGGTGATTTCACACAAAAAAGGCTTACTCAGGGCTAAAGCCGGATAGCGGATTTTTTGCCCGACCCCGGCGCGGCAAGTGAAAAATGACAGGCTGAAAGAGACAGGGCTAAAAGGGATAAATTGAAAAAGAAGTCGAAAAAGAGGGGAAGCAATAATGAAAAACCTATCGGAGACAAAAGGCATAAAATATGAGATATTCAGGTTTTTGGTGCTCACTCTTGCAGCGTGCATATATGCGTTTAACCTTAAGAGCTTTATCAGGACGGGCAACCTGATACCCGGAGGATTCAGCGGAATTACGATTCTCACGCAGCAGATTGCAAGGCAGTTTTTTAATGTTAATATTCCGTATTCTTTCATCTATTTGCCGATAAACATCATACCTGCCGTCATCGGCTTCAAGTATATCGGCAAGCGCTTCACAATGTATTCTTTCTATGTTGTGGCGCTTTCGTCGGTGCTGACCGATATATTACCGAATATAACGATTACCTACGATACTCTGCTGATTTCGCTCTTCGGCGGAATACTCGGCGCCGTCGCCGCCACTATATCGCTTACGGCAGGCGCTTCGGGCGGCGGCACCGACTTCATATCCATATATTTTTCTGAGAAAAAAGGAGTAGATACGTGGAATTATATTTTTATCGGGAATATATGCATACTTACCGCGGCGGGAATCCTCTTCGGCTTCGATAGGGCGTTGTACTCCATAATATACCAATATACCATTACCACGCTGCTCGGAAGCCTGTATAAGAGATACCAGCAGGATACTCTGCTCATAGTAACCTCGAAGCCAGATGAAATTACGGCGAAGATATACGAGATAACGAGGCACGACACGACGAGAATAGAGGGTACGGGCGGGTATTCGGGAGAGGAGAAGCACATACTCTACTCGGTAATCGGCAGAGATCAGGTGGATAAGGCGCTAAAGGAGATAAAAGAAATCGACGGCGGTGCGTTCATAAACGTGATAAACACGGAGCAGGTAAACGGCAGATTCTACAGACCAAAAAAACTGTAAGGAGGTGGGGAATTGAACGAACTGAGCATAAAATTCAAAGAAGTGCTGATGTCGGTGCTTCCGATATCGCTCATTGTTTTAGTGCTTCATTTTACTATAAGCCCGCTTGAACCGAGTATGGTTTATGCGTTTCTTATCGGCTCCGTGCTGGTGATTATCGGTTTGACAATATTTTTGTTCGGAATCGATCAGGGGCTCGAGCCCATCGGGCATGGAGTAGGCAATGCGATTACGCAATCGAACAGCTACGCGATAATAATTACGGTCAGCCTGATTCTGGGCTTTTTTATTTCTTATGCCGAGCCCGACTTGCATATTCTCGCTAATCAGGTTGACGGCGTTACCTCAGGGCAGTTTGACAACACGCTGCTGGTGGTCGCGGTCTCTATAGGGATAGGCGTCATGATGACCTTAGGTATGCTGAGAATACCTAAGAATATTAAACTAAAATATGTATTTACCGCTGCATATGCGCTTATTTTCATTATCTCTATGTTTTCCTCTTCGGATTTTTTAGCTATCGCGTTTGACTCCTCGGGTGCGACGACGGGAGCGATTACGGTTCCGTTTATGCTCGCGCTGGCGGCAGGAATCTCGGCTCTGAAAAAAGACAGTAAGCTGAGCGAGGCGGACAGCTTCGGCTTAGTAGGGATATCGTCAACGGGTGCGATTTTGGGTGTTCTGACGGCGGGGCTCTTTCTTGAGGGCGGTAAGCTGGAAGGTGAACTGCCGGAGACGGGAGTTGCCGATACAAGCCTCGTCGACGCATACCTGTCCAAGGCGGCTCACATCGCGTGGGAGTCGCTTTTGACCCTGCTTCCTATAATAGCCGCATACGTGATTTTTCAGATATTTTTTTTCAAATATAAGAAGAGAAAGGTCATAGACATATCGCGCGGAATCGCCCTGACCTTTGTCGGACTGGTAGTTTTCCTGATGGGTGTGAACGGCGGCTTCATGGGAATCGGCTCGGAGATAGGTATCAAGCTTGCCTCGATGAACTCGAATATCCCGCTTCTCATCGTGTCGCTTTTGCTCGGACTCTCGACGGTGCTCGCGGAGCCGGCGGTGCATGTGCTCACACATCAGGTTGAAGACGTAACCGGAGGCTCGGTGAAGCGAAATTTAGTTTTGGTATTTTTATCCGTAGCGGTCGGAATATCGATTTTTATGTCCGCACTGAGGATTCTCATACCTGATATCAGCCTCTGGATGTATTTGGCGCCCGGATTCGGGCTTGCAATATTGCTGTCCTATTTTGTGCCGGATCTTTTCGTGGGTATGGCGTTTGACGCCGGAGGCGTTGCCTCGGGTCCTATGACCTCGACGTTCTCCCTCGCATTCGTGCAGGGAATTGCGTCGCATGTGCCGACGGCGGACGTGGTAACG
The DNA here is from genome assembly GCA_041856085.1 of Anaerovoracaceae bacterium. GTDB lineage: Bacteria > Bacillota > Clostridia > Peptostreptococcales > Anaerovoracaceae > RUG754. The sequence goes on from JBHAFL010000084.1 coordinate 6,592, forward strand.
GACGGCTTCGGAATGATAGCTATAGTAGCGATGATGCCGATTATAGCGATAGAGCTGCTCGGCGCATTCTATCACGCAAAGTCGCGTAAACTATCGAAAACTTCGCACAGCGAAGCAAAAAATACAGGAGGAAACCGATGAATAATCAAATGTGTGAATGCATCGACGATAAAGATTTTTTAATAATGACGCTCATACTGAATGACGGACAGTGTCAAAAACTCGTTCAAATCACTAAGGAAAACGGCGTATGCTGCGGAATTATTATGCTCGGAAGAGGCACGGTTAAGAGTATCGCGCTAAATATTCTCGGTATTCGCAGCCAAAAGAAAATCTTAGTAAATATCCTGCTCGAAAAATCCAAGGCTGAGGCAATGCTCGACATATTGACTGACGGTCTGCAACTAAACAGGCAGGGACACGGAATCGTATATACATCGCCGGTAGTGACGGCGGGACAGATATTAAATGATAAGCAGGCTAATCGAAAAGAATCAAAAGTTTCGGAGGAAGACAGTATGTTCAAAAAACTCACGGTAATCGTCAATCGCGGAATGGCTGAGGAAGTCATAGACATCGCACGAAAAGCAGGAGCCAAAGGCGGCACCATATTACACGGAAGAGGAACCGGCTCTGAATTCGCCGAAAAGCTTTTCGGTATGGAAATCGAGCCGGAAAAAGAGCTGGTTATTATTCTTATGCCGAGCGAGTTAATTGAGAAAACCGTAAAAGACCTCAATGATGAGCTTAAGCTTGACGCAGCCGGCAACGGGATATTATTCGTAGAGCCTATTACGGACGTGAGAGGGCTGCTTGAGGCCTAAATTAAAAGAATGCTTGTATATCAGCTATAAACATTATTTAGCTTGAGATTCTGTCAGGCTGTATTTAGAGGCTATTTTCGCCTCTTTTCTTTTTTTTGCACGTTCGATAAGGGCGATTGACTCCGCGAAGGCTTCGGGGAGGTTAGCCTCGTTTGCTTCCTTACCTTGCTTCTCCTGTTTCTTAATCTCGTCCCATCTTTCAAGGACTTCGACAGAGCCGGAGACCTCGGTGCTGCCGAAGACGTGAGGGTGACGGCGCACCATCTTTTCGTTGATACATCTTGCCACGTCCTCAATGCCGAAGAGACCCTCTTCTTCGGCAATCTGCGCGCGCATCACAACCTGAAGGAGCAGGTCGCCGAGCTCCTCCTTAAGATTATCGGGGTTACCCGTTTCGGTGAGCAGATTGATGCCGCCGACAACCTCGGCAGCCTCTTCAATGAGGCAAGGCTTAAGGCTTTCGTGAGTCTGCTCCCTGTCCCAAGGACAACCGCCCTCACCGCGCAATCTGCTTACTATATTCAATAATTTCTGTAATTCCGACATGCTAATACCTCATTTCCAAATATAACTTATATCAAATTTCAGATATTATTACAAGCCTTTTACTGCTAAATTCAGTGCTTATGTCCACAAAATTCGAGACATTTTCATTTGCGGTTGCTTAAGACAATATCATGTACAATTCGGAATGTTATTAGATAGTCCGCTGAGAATTTTTCATGCAGGAGAACCCTCACCGTTATCCTTAAGCGACTTACTCACATAACGGTTATCTTGCAAAATATAGCATGAATCACAAAACACTGATATTGTAGATGACCTAAAAAATTGAAATAGGCTTTCAATATTCAGCGAATTCTACTATAATATATATAAGTCAGAGTTGTAATTGGGAGGCACAGTATGGCGATAGAAAAGGTAAGAGAATATTTTAGGAAGCTCGGGATTGAAGACAGAATAAGGGAATTTGAGGTTAGCTCGGCGACCGTAGAGTTGGCGGCTATGGCTGTGGGCGTAGAGGGAGCCCGAATCTGTAAGACTATGTCGTTTAAGGACGGAGAATGCGGCTGCATTCTCGTGCAGCTTGCGGGCGACGTTAAGATAGACAACCGTAAATTCAAAGAAACTTTCAAAATGAAAGCTGCTATGCTGAAGCCCGATGAGGTTTTGGAGTTTACGGGGCACGCGATAGGCGGAGTTTGCGCTTTCGGTATAGACAACCCTAATGTCAGAGTTTTTTGCGACGAATCGCTAAAGAGGTTCGAGACGGTATTTCCGGCCTGCGGCTCCTCCAATTCCGCTGCGGAGTTCACACCGGAGGAACTGTACGAATACTCTGATTCCGTGGCGTGGATTGATATCTCCAAGGCGCCGGAATGAAAGCTGTGCTTAAGAATACCGGACATATTTTGAGGCGACTTTCGCCTCTTTTTTCGTGCTCTTAAATATAACGCGCTCGGCGCCACGCTTCACTGCTTAATAAAAAGGTATTGACTTATTTTATCGCGGTGCTGTATAATTTAGTTAGCGTATGCTAACTAAAAACGGATAGGTGCAGAGAGAACGCAGGGGGCGAAAAGATAAAACGATCGACAGAATTTGCGACGGAAGCATAATGTGTTGGCTTGGCAATATCAATGCCGATATAGAATATGAGAACAACGCCTTTTTCAAAAAATCACTGTGTTTGTCCACTTAGTTTTATCATCATAAAATTGCGTGACATAAAAGTTCAAAGTCCGCAGTGTTAATATCAATATATATCAAAGTTTGAAATGGAAAGGAGCATATCGGTGTATTTAGTTAAAAATACATCATACAAGGGGAAAAATGATATACAAAAAATTAAAAAAATATGTGCCGGAAAAGCTTGTATGTGCTTATGGCGGAATATTTATGGCATTTGTATCGGCTTGTTTCGTAATATTGAGTTACTATCATATCTATCATTTTCTGGGGGAAATTATTATAGGTACGGGAAACGGAGATTTTGTCAACTCGGCGCTTATAATCGTATTATATCTTATGATTGGAGTCGTCACATATTTTGCCTCGGTTACATTAACGCATATTTTAGCGTTTAGACTCGAAACCAACTTGAAAAAAGAAGGAATCAAGCGCATTATGAACGCTTCTTTCAGCTTTTTTGACAAGAATGAATCGGGGCGTATCAGAAAAATAATCGATGACAATACGGCAATGACGCATACGAGCGTAGCGCATCTGATACCCGACCTTTCGACAGCCGTGTTTGTACCGCTGCTGGGAATCGCGCTCTCTTTTTATATTGATTACAGGCTTGGCGTTATATTCGTCGTAACGATAATTTCGGGACTCCTGATGACGATGAAGATGATGGGAGAAAAGAATTTTATGGAACAATATATGAAAGCCGCGGAGAAGATGAACGCCGGAGCCGTCGAATATGTACGCGGTATTCCCGTTCTGAAAATATTCAAAGCCAATATTGAGGGACTGAAGGAGTTTTATCAGTCCGTAACCGACTATTCAAAGCTCGCTCTCGAATACAGTATGAGCTGCAGAAGATGGTATGTAATCTTCCAAGTATTCTTTAATGTAATATATCTGGCGGTGATGTTTTTTCAATATGCGGGGACGGACAATCCTCGTGAGTTTCTGGTAAAGTTTATGTTTTATGCGGTCTTTAACGGCATAATTCTCATATCGTTTATGAAAATTATGTATGTCGGTATGTATATGTTTCAGGCTAATGAAAGTATTTCTAAGATAGAAACTCTATTCGACGAGATGACGGCCGAGAAGCTGTGTGAGGGCAATGTTGATGAGATGGAGGCAGGCAATATCGAATTCAGAAACGTAACCTTTGCCTACGAGGATACCGATGTTATAAAAGAGCTGTCATTTAGGCTTGAGGCGGGCAAGCATTATGCTCTTGTGGGCGCTTCCGGCTCAGGTAAGTCAACCATAGCGAAGCTGATATCGGGATTTTACAGGCTTAAAGAGGGGCAGATATATATAGGAGGGAATCCGTTGGAGCATTATTCAGGTAAAGCGCTTGCAAAAAATATCGCCAACGTTTTTCAGGACGCGAAGCTTTTTAAGACGAGCATATTTGATAATGTTAAAATAGGGAACCCCGACGCAGACAGAGAGCAGGTTCTGGAGGCTCTTCATTTAGCGCAGTGCGACGATATAATCGAAAAATTCAAGGAGAGGGAGAACACGTTAATCGGTGCGGAGGGAGTGCATCTTTCAGGAGGCGAGGTTCAGCGGATAACCATTGCGAGAGCAATTCTCAAAAATGCGAAAATCGTAATAATGGACGAGGCGTCGGCGGCGGCGGATCCCGAAAACGAGTATGAACTTCAACAGGCTATTGCAAATCTTATGAAAGGCAGGACGGTAATAATGATTGCCCATAGATTAAGCTCAATAAAAAACGTTGATGAAATACTTGTGATAGATGAGGGAGAGATTGTCGAGCGTGGAGCCCATAACGAGCTGATGAAAAAAGGAGGCAAGTATATGAAGCTCCAACAGGAATACACGAGCGCGAATGATTGGAGGGTAGAATAATGAAAAAAATATTAAAAGCTAAATTCGGACTCACCGACAACGGCGTAAGAGCGGTAGCAAAGGCGAGCGTACTGTCATTCTTTATCAATGTATGCTATATGGCTCTTATGATGATTGCGATGTACTACGGCAGCAATGTCCTGGACGGAAACGAAAAGCCGGCGGGGCACTATGTGCTCATAATCGGGGTCGTAACCGCGCTGACACTTATTTTTGTCGACAGGGAATATGTGCGAACCTTTAACTTCACTTATAATGAGTCGGCGGAACTTCGCTTTGAAATCGCGGATATGATAAAAAAATTGCCGCTATCATATTTTTCAAGGCATAATCTGAGCGATTTGGCGCAGACTATTATGCAGGACGTTCTTGACATTGAACATGCCATGAGTCACGCTATGCCGAGATGTATAGGTTACAGCGCTTTTTTGATAGCAGCGGGAGCTCTGCTGCTGATATCGAATGTCGCCTTGGGTTTATCAATTGTAGTTCCTCTGCTGATCGGGTTTTTGATGATGTTCCTGTCTAAGAATATACAAAAAAAATGGACGGGCAAATATTTTTGGAGAGCAAGAGAACACAGCGAGACTTTTCAGGAAACAATTGAAATGCAGCGTGAGATAAAAAGCTACGACTTATCGGAGGAATATTATGACAGGGCGGCGGCAGCGCTGGAGGAGTCGGAGAGACTCAGACTTAAAACGGAGATAAGTCAGGCAGGACCGCTTCTCCTCTCCGTAACCTTTATGAAATTGACATTAGGCGCGGTCGCGGTTGTTTCGGCAGCTCTTCTGAACGCCGACGCGATTGAACTCATATATATCGTCGGCTTCCTGCTTGCGGCGGTGAGATTGGTTGACGCGGTAGGCGCTATAGAAGAAAGCTTTGCCGAACTGTTTTACCTTGACGCGCGGGTGAAGCGAATAAATGAGCTGAGGGATATGAAGATTCAAATGGGAAAAAATGTTGAACTCAAAAACTTCAATATAGAGCTCAGGGACGTGGGCTTCGAATATATCGATGATACCAAGGTTATTGACAACGTGAGCTTTTCCGCAGAGCAGGGAAAAGTAACCGCCGTCGTAGGACCCTCGGGCTGCGGTAAATCAACGTTGCTTCGTTTAATATCGAGGCTGTACGACTATGACAGCGGCAAAATAATAATAGACGGACACGATATAAAAGAGATATCCGCCGAATCGCTGTTTGATAATATATCATTCGTATTTCAGGATGTTGTTCTCTTTAACGCCTCGGTTATGGATAATATCAGAATCGGAAGATCTGACGCTGCCGACGAAGAGGTGCTGGAAGCGGCAAAGCTTGCGAACTGCGATGAATTTGTCGAAAAAATGGTAAACGGATATGACACTTTGATAGGTGAGAATGGAGGAAAGCTGTCGGGAGGAGAGAGACAAAGGATATCGATTGCGAGGGCATTTCTAAAGAACGCTCCGATAATTTTGCTTGATGAGATAAGTGCAAGCCTTGATGTAGAAAACGAACTTAAGATTCAGAGTTCGCTTAATCGATTGATAGAGGGTAAAACGGTCATAATAGTTTCTCACAGGCTAAAATCCATAGAAAAGGTGGATAAAATCGTGGTGATGAACGAGGGAAAGGTTGACAGCATCGGGACTCACAATGAGCTTTTATCTACGTCAACGCTCTACTCCAAGCTCATAGAAAAGTCGAATCTTACAGATAGCTTCGCATATTAAAAGCTAAAAGACAGGACGCAAAGAGACGGAACTGTCAATCGGGGAAAACATCGAATCAATAAAAAAGCTGCGGCACGGTCGCGCATTTTTTTCACCGGCAACCGCAGCTTTTTAGCGGTATCTCATAATCTTACCTTCATCTCGAAGATTCTGTCTCTGAGCTGAGCGGCGCGTTCGAATTGAAGATCCGCCGCAGCCTGTTTCATCTCTTTTTCGAGCTTCTTAACATAGTCCATAAGCTCTTTTTTTGTAAGCTCGGAGGCGTTTCTGCCCTTGTAATATTCTTCTTCCGTCTCAGCCTGACGCGTCGCCTCTATTACGTCGCGCACGGATTTTTTGACCGATTCGGGGGTTATACCGTGAGCTATGTTATAGTCGTTTTGAATCTTACGTCTTCTGTCCGTTTCGTCCATTGCGGCTTTCATTGCCTTGGAGATATGGTCGGCATACATTATTACATGACCGTCTACGTTTCGGGCGGCTCTGCCTATGGTCTGAATGAGAGAGGTTTCGGTTCTCAAGAAGCCCTCCTTATCCGCGTCGAGGATTGCGACGAGGCCGACCTCGGGAACGTCGAGTCCCTCTCTTAAGAGGTTGATTCCGACAAGCACGTCGAATACGCCCATTCTGAGATCGCGGAGTATCTCCATACGCTCGAGTGTTTCTACGTCCGAGTGCAGATATCTCACCTTAATATTGACGCCCTTTAGGTAGTCGGTAAGCGATTCCGCCATTTTTTTGGTAAGCGTCGTCACGAAGACTTTTTGACCTTGTTCAAGCGTTTTGTTTATCTCTCCGATTAGGTGGTCTATCTGACCCTCGGTGGGAGCTATCTCAATCGGCGGATCCAAAAGACCCGTGGGGCGGATTATCTGCTCGGCGTTTATGCCGCCGGAAACTTCTTTTTCATAGG
>JBHAFL010000085.1:0-2645 GCA_041856085.1 Anaerovoracaceae bacterium
CTTTCCCTAATGCAGTTTAGTTAGATTTAATTTTTTTCTTATTTAGCTTTAATTTGGTTTTGTTATTTTATAATTTCTTATAATTTAAGAAAAATTTGGTATCCCATAGGGGAGTCGAACCCCTGTCTTCAGATTCGGAATCTGATACTCTATCCATTGAGCTAATGGGACGAATCGGTACGGCGGCTTACGCCGTGAGGTTATTATACCATAGAAAACTGCTTGTTTTCAAGCCGCGATTTGGCGCTGGCGATAGCAACCTCGCTGCTGTCCGCGCATATCCATCTGCGGTGATTTTTCTCGCATACCGCCGCAAGCGTAGCCGAACCGCAGAAAAAATCCGCAACAAGGTCTCCCTCTTTCGAGCCGGCAAGAATTATCCTCTCAAGAAGCGCCTCGGGTTTTTGCGTAGCATATCCGTTTCGCTCCTTCGAAGTGCGGCCTACCATATCAATCTGCCAGACGTCTTTCATATTCACCATAGTGTACCAGCCCATCTCGTCCTGATACTCGGTAACTCCCTTGAACTTATACGGCTTGAAGTCGCGGTTATATGACTTTTCTTTCGGCACATTAAGGTAATACTTGGGGGTTTTGGAATACACCAAAATACTGTCGTGCTTCCTTGCAAAATGTGATTTTGACGAGCCGCCCGACTTATATGTCCATATTATCTCGTTTATGAAGTTCTTCTCACCGAAGATTTCGTCCAAAAGTACTTTTACATAATGAACGCCGTGCCAATCGAGGTGAACCCAGATAGTCCCTCTTTCCGACATAAGGTCGCGCATAAGCATCAGCCTTGAGCCGAGCATCGTGAGGTACTCTCCCATACCCTCGTCCCATACGTCTTCATAAGCGCGTTTCCTCACAATTTTTTCTTTGCCCGACTCGTCTTTCACCCTGACATTCGCGTCATAGTTAGCCTTGGAAAAAAAAGGCGGGTCGATATATATCTGGTCAATCTGTCCCCGAAGTCTCTCACACTTGAGAAGATATTTCATCACGTCCTGATTGTCTCCGAAAAACAGTCTTCCGCCCTCGGTGCTCAATCCGTCAAAACTCTCAGGTGCAAAAAATCTTCTCTTATTATATTCTTTTTTCGAGGCGGTAATTATCTTGCCGAAATTTTTTACTAAGCTCATAGTATTCCTTTGTTTTTATAGCCACTCAGCGTACAGCCATATAATAAATTCATTTTGACGAGTCCTTACGAATTTTATTTTTTACATCTTTTCCTGCCTTGCTTCTGCTACCCTCGGCATTTTTATAATTATCAATGCCATTTCTCGGTTTATACGGTTTATTGCTTCCGATAAGCACAGGTATGAGATCCTTTCTTCCGGCTTTTTCGAGCGCCTTGACGACAGCTCTCCTGTTTTCGGGCTTATTGAAGTGCATAAGCGCACGCTGCATTTTTTTCTCTTCCATATCCTTAGGCACGTAGACCTCACGCATAGTCATAGGATCGATGCCCGTATAATACATGCAGGTTGCCATAGTACCCGGCGTCGGGTAGAAGTCCTGAACCTGATCAGGCACGAAGCCGTATTCCTTAAGGAAAAGCGCGAGCTCAACCGCGTCCTCGAGCTTAGAGCCGGGGTGAGAGGATATAAGATAAGGTATCAGATATTGCTTAAGACCGAGTCTCCTGTTCGTTTCTTCGTATTTTTTGACGAAGTCCGTAAATACCCGCTTGGACGGTTTCCTCATATTGCTGAGCACCCTGTCCGATATGTGCTCGGGAGCCACCTTTAGAGTCCCCGAAATGTGATATTTACATAGCTCTTCGATGAAGCTGTCCGCGTTCTTATCCGCCATCAGATAGTCGTACCTGATGCCCGAGCGAATGAATACTTTCTTAACTCCCTTGATTGACCTGACCGCTTTTAAGAGCCTCAGATAGTCGCCGTGATCCGGTTTCATAGCCCTGCATACGTTTGGATAGAGGCAGTCCTTATTCGGACAGACTCCCCGTGTAAGCTGCCTGTCGCAGCTCGGCTCTCTGAAATTGGCGGTTGGGCCGCCGACATCATGAATATATCCCTTAAAGTTTTTTTTTTGCGTGAGTTTTTCGCACTCCCTTACAATGCTCTCGATAGAGCGCGAGCGAAGCTGTCTGCCCTGATGATAGGTAATAGCGCAGAAGCTGCAGCCGCCGAAGCAACCTCTCGAGCTTACCACACTGAACTTAATCTCCTTAAACGCAGGAATCCCGCCCTCTCCGTCATATATCGGGTGACATTCGTTTTCAAAAGGGAGCCCGTATATATCATCAAGCTCTTCCCTCTCAAGCGGCGGCTGAATGGGATTCTGCACCACATACGAATTATCCGTATATTTCTCAATCAGCGTCTTAGCGCTCAAGGCGTCCATATTCTCATGCTGAAGCCTGAACGAGTGAGCATAGCAGCGCTTTGAGCTCAGTATTTCATCGTACGACGGAAGAAAAATCAGCCTTTTATCGCTATCGCTATCCCCAGGCGAAAGGATATCGCACAAGCGTTTTTTGTCAGCGCGGTAGCAGGTTCCTCTAATCCACGTGATGTCCTTTACATCTATGCCGCTTTCGAGCGCCTCGGCAATCTCAATTACCGCTTTCTCGCCCATTCCGTACATTAAGAGGTCGGCCTTGGAATCAAGCA
>JBHAFL010000086.1:0-5806 GCA_041856085.1 Anaerovoracaceae bacterium
ATGCCGTTCTACTATATTGATTACTGCCTCGCTCAGACGGTCGCCCTGGAGTTCTGGGCAATGTCACAGAAAGATTACAAAGCTGCATGGCAGAAGTATATGGACTACACTGAAATGGGTGGAAGCGATACTTTCACTAATATGTTAAATAAGGCAGAATTGGACACACCTTTTGATGAAAATTGCCTGAAAACCGTCGCCGAAACGGCAAAAGCATGGCTTGACAACTTCGATATGTCAAAAATTGAGGGATAGCCAAAGTCGGCAGATGTGAGGAAAGCGGCAAAAGAGAAAATCTTTAACAGTATAAATCAAAAGTGAATAAATTGAAAGTTAATCAAAGGTAAAATATGGCTTTCGGAGATCGCAAAAAAAAGAAATACAGGGACTTTGCCGAGGATATAAACGGAGAGATAGTATATAACGGTGATATGTTTAACTACGGTACGAAAAACCGCCTGCCTTACAGGGTTTTCAGACAGAGGGCGTCGGCGCTTTCGTTCGTCTCTTTTGCTTCCGTCGTTTCGGCGGGGACGTTTGCCGCGCCAGGGACTACTGATCGCTTCTACATAATTCTGCCTCTGCTCGCGGCAATAATAACCTCCGCGCTTATGTGCTATTCGGTTATCGGCGTCTTAAGCAGGGGTGAGGCGCTGAGGCGCTTTGACGTTGACGGCAGGCTCAGCCGATCTAAAGGAGAATCGATGCTCTCGTCGGTTTTTTCGGCTGCGGCGTTAGCTGCATATGCGGCTAATTACCTTATGAGCGGTCGGGGAGAATACGACATTATCGCTGCGGCAGGCTTTCCGATTTTGATTCTTCTCTCTCTTTGCTCCGAATACGGTGTTTTTCGTCTGTTAAAAGATACTGTGTGGGACAAACAAAAAAAGGACTGAACAACTGTCATCCTGAAATAAAATTTCATTTTTTCATCACAAAAAGACGGCTTGAGCAACCGTCTTTTATTGACTTTTCGCCTAAATTTATGTAAAATGTATAAAAAATATTTCTATTCATAAAATAGGAGGAAAAGAAATGAATCAATGTAAAAAAATGCTTGCAGTAATCCTCTGCCTGGCCATGGTTCTTGCTATGGCGGCTTGCGGACCTACAGGCTCGAGCGACAGTGAAACTCCGCTTGTAGTCGGCTATTCGCCGTTCTCAAGCAAGTTCTCGCCGATTTTCGCCGAGACGGCATACGATCAGGAGGCGGTTGATATGACGCAGCTGCCGCTTCTCTCTATGGATCGTAAAGGCGCAATTATCTATAAGGGTATCGAGGGGGAAACAATCTCATATAACGGAACCGATTATACCTATAACGGACCTGCGGACTTGGAGGTTAAAGAGAACGCGGACGGCTCCGTCGACTACGAGTTCAAGCTAAGAGAGGATCTTAAGTTCTCCGACGGCGAACCTATCACAATCGACGACGTAATTTTCTCAATGTACGCCGTATGCGACCCTACGTATGACGGTGCGCTTACGCTTTTCGCCGCGCCGATTAAGGGTATTAAGGATTACCGTTCCGGAGTGGAGACCAAGCAGCAGCTCATCTTAGCTGACGGCGAGGGCGGATATAAGGCGAATGACTATTATACTGAAGAAGAATATACCGCTTACTGGGAAGCCTTTAACAAGGCGGGTATCACGTTTGTAAACGGAATTAAAACCGCTTGCATAGGGTACGGTCTTAACACTGAAGAGGATCCTGTCGAAGCGTGGGCTGCCAACTGGGGCTATAAGCTTCCTGAGGGTGCTTCGGTTGAAGATTTCTGGAAAGAAATCGTTAAAAATTACGGATATGACTTATCCGACAGCGGAATCAACCTTGAAGTGGGCGACTCCGACAGCATTTCAACTCTTATCGCTGCCGAGCTCGGGGATAACGCAGGCGCATATATGGTCGGCGTTCAGACCGGCAAGTCCGCGGATAAGATAGAGGGTATTGAAAAGACGGGTGACTACAGCATGACCGTTCATATGGACGAGGTTGACGCTGCCGCGATATATCAGTTTACTCTGCCTATTCTCCCTATTCACTACTACGGCAGCAAGGAAGCTTACGACTATGAAGCTAATAAGTTCGGCTTCCCTAAGGGCGACCTGACGAGCTTAAGAGACAAGATAACTCAGCCGCTCGGCGCAGGTCCGTATAAGTTCATTAAATTTGAAAACGGCGTTATCAACTACGAAGCCAACGAAAATTACTACAAGGGAACGCCTAAGATTAAATACATTAACTTCCAGGAGTGCAAGGCTGACGACGACAAGTTAAACGGCGTAATCCAGGGAACTATCGATCTCACCGACCCGGCGTTCTCATCCGACGTTGTAGGGGCTATCCAAAAAGCCAACGGCGGAGACGTCACCGGCGACGTAATAACTACAAACACGGTAGACAACTTAGGTTACGGATATATCGGAATGAACTCCAAGCTTGTAAACGTTGACGGCAAACGCGATTCCGAAGCGTCTAAGAATCTTCGTAAGGCTATCGGCACGGTATTCTCCGTATACAGAGAATTGGCTGTCGACTCATACTACGGAGAAAGCGCTTCCATAATCAACTACCCTATATCCAATACTTCATGGGCGGCTCCTCAGTCGACTGACGAGGGCTATAAGGTTGCGTTCTCCACTGACGTAAACGGGAACGATATCTATACATCGGATATGTCGGCGGAAGACAAGTATGAGGCGGCTCTTCAGGCTTCTCTCGGATTCTTCGAGGCGGCAGGCTACACAGTTAAGGACGGCAAGCTTACGGCAGCTCCTAAGGGAGCTAAGCTGGAATATCAGGTATGGATTCCTGCGGACGGCACCGGAGATCACCCGTCGTTTATGATTCTCACCGAGGCAAAGAATGCTTTCGAAAAAATCGGATTCAACCTCGTAATTAAGGATCTCTCCGACGGAAGCGAGCTTTGGACGTCTCTTCAGGCGGGTCAGGTTCCTATTTGGTGCGCCGCATGGCAGGCAACGGTAGACCCCGATATGTATCAGATTTATTTCTCGGGCGACGAGAATAACCCTGCCGGCGGTTCCAACTACCATTACGAAATCGACGATAAAGAACTCAACGAAATGATCCTTGCCGCACGTAAGTCGACAGACCAGACCTACAGAAAAGCTGTGTATAAGGCTTGTCTTGATATCGTAATAGACTGGGCGGTTGAGATTCCTGTATACCAGAGACAGAATGCTGTAATCTTCTCCACTGAACGCGTTAATATCGATACGATTACTCCTGATATTACCACTTTCTACGGTTGGATGAGAGAAATCGAAAATACTGAGCTGAAATAATATTCGGCGGCGGGTTTTACTGAAAACCACAATTAACGGCTGGCGGGGTTTATTCTCGCCAGTCGTTAAAATGTATTAAACGGAGGATTAGAGTGAAGAAGTACATTCTAAAGAGGGTATTGATTTCGGTAGTGATACTCTTCTTTGTCACATTTATTATCTATGCGCTTATGCGTCTTCTGCCGACTTCATATATTGAAGCGATGGCAATGAAAAAATCCATGCAGCCGAACTCGAAGAGCTTCGAAGAGTGGATGGAGCAGCTGACGGCAACATATAATATGGACAGCGGTATCGTATACGGATTTTTTGTCTGGTGGGGACAGATGCTCACCGGTAAATTCGGTGACAGCTGGCATTTTACCGTGCCTGTCTTACAGGAGTTTAACGATACGATTTGGTTATCGTTTATTATGGGACTCATAACCATGTTTTTTGAAATCATCATCGCGGTTCCGCTCGGAATAATCGCCGCGACCAAACAGTACAGTCGAGCAGACTACACGATAAGCGTTATCGCTCTTGCCGGCATATCGCTCCCGACTTTCTTTTTCGCGTCTCTGCTTAAGCTGGTGTTCTCGGTTAAGCTGAAATGGTTCGACCTCTTCGGTTTGGTAGGAAGGGACTACGAGCAGCTCACGCCTATGGGACAGTTTTTTGATAAGGCGCAGCATCTGGTGCTGCCGTGTATAGTTCTCATCGTAATCAGCGTCGGTTCGCTGATGCGTTATACGAGGACGAATATGCTCGAGGTATTGAACTCGGATTTTATAAGAACCGCGAGAGCGAAAGGCTTGTCCGAGTCTAAGGTAATCTATCATCATGCTTTCAGGAACACGCTCATACCGCTCGTAACCATTATAGGCGGCTCGCTCCCGGGACTTTTTTCGGGCGCGCTCATCACCGAGACGCTGTTCTCCATACCGGGAATCGGCTGGGCGTCATACTACGCTATGGTAGCCGGAGATATACCGTTCTCGATGTTCTATTTAACATTCATCGCCGTACTTACGCTCTTAGGAAACCTCATCGCAGACATTCTGTATGCGGTGGTTGACCCGAGAGTCAGAATTGCGTAGAAAGGAGGCTCCTTTATGTCGGAAGATAAAAAAAGCATCCGGAGCGTAGCAGGCTCGGAAAAGAATGATACCAAGGAACCTCAGCTTTCATTAAACGATGACAGAAGAGTTAAGGTTCTGTCACCGGGAGCCATGGTAATGAAGCGTTTCATCAGAAACCGAATAGCTATGGTCGGGCTTGTGATTTTGATATTTATGTTCTCTTTCTCATTTTTGGGAGGGGTAATTTCTCCATATTCGGAAGACCAGTTATTTTATAGGATAGATGCCATAAACAAAGAATATTGCGCCGCAATCGAAAACACGGAGTTCAGATACGACAGCGCGCCGGGGCAGGAATTCTCGTCTATATTGCAGGCGCAGCTTGTGCTTGCGGTTCAGACGGGAACGGATAAGTTCAATTACGGCGGCAAAAAATACAGCCTTACTGAGCTCGGCAAAGAGTTTTATTCGGTAAGCCTCGAAAACGGTGCGGAGATAGGAATGGCATACAAAGATATTCTCTCTCCGAGCGACGCCGAACTTAAGCTTACATACGAGCTCAAGAAAGAAGCTGTCACGGCTTATACTAACGGCAGGAGCAGCTTCACCGCGGGTGAAAAATCCTACCGCATCGACGATTCGGGAATTGTCTATGAGGGAGACAAAGAAATAGGCTATGTCAGCAGATATATCGTGCAGGCTCTTATGGGAGACGTTTTCTTAACCCGTGATTTTAAGGAGCAGCTCTTAAGTTCGCTACAATCAGGTCAGGACAGATTTGAGTTTAACGACGGCAACGGCGAGACATATGACTACAAAATTAAATATAATGCGGCGTCTCGTAAGTACACCGTTCTCCAAAGCAAGGATTCGAGGGTCTATGACACATATTCGTCTCCGAGCTCGAAGCATTGGCTCGGAACCGATAAGAACGGTATGGATATGTTGACGAGACTTATGTACGGCGGCAGGGTATCTCTCACCATAGGCTTCATTGTAGAGTTTATCGCCTGCTTCATAGGTATAATCTTAGGCGGAATCTCGGGTTACTTCGGCAGCTGGGTTGACAACCTCATCATGCGAATAGTGGATATCTTCTACTGTATACCGTCGATGCCGATAATCATTATACTCGGCGCCGCGATGGACGCACAGATGGTAGACCCTAAGATAAGAATGGTTTACCTTATGCTGATACTCGGCTTCCTTGGCTGGCCTGCCGTCGCAAGAATGATAAGAGGGCAGATTCTGTCCTTAAGAGAGCAGGAATTTATGACGGCTACCGAGGCCACGGGAATCAGGGTAAGCAGGAGAATCTTCAGGCATCTTATCCCTAACGTAGTGCCGCTTCTCATAGTTTCCGCTTCAATGGGTATTGGCGGCACTATTATAACGGAGGCTACGCTGTCTTTCCTCGGACTCGGCGTTAAATTCCC
>JBHAFL010000087.1:0-30911 GCA_041856085.1 Anaerovoracaceae bacterium
CTTTAACGCCGACTTTGACGGAGACCAGATGGCGGTACACGTTCCGCTTTCGGTGGAAGCGCAGGCGGAGGCGAGATTCCTTATGCTCTCTGTGAATAATATCTTGGCTCCGAAAGACGGTTCGCCTATCACCACGCCGACTCAGGATATGATTTTAGGCTCATACTACCTGACATATCCGGGAATCGTGAGGAAGACACTCGATAACGGACGTAAGCTTGAGAGAATCGACGACTTTATTGACCATAAGGACGGCTTTGAAAGAGTTCACGAAAAAGGCGACGGTAAGGTATTCACCGATATGGACGAAATGCTTATGGCATATCGGACGGGAGCCGTGGGAATCCATTCGAGAGTTAAGGTGAGAAGATTCCTCGACGAAAACGACTCAAGAGGAAGACTCGTGGAATCCACGGTCGGAAGATTCATCTTCAATCAGGGAATCCCTCAGGACTTAGGCTTCATCGACAGAGAAAAAGAACCGTACGCCCTCGAGGTGGACTTCCTTTGCGGCAAAAAAGAATTAGGCAGGATAATCGACAAGTGCTTCAAGGTTCACGCCAACACGGGAACCGTGCTTATGCTCGACTATATCAAGTCCATGGGGTATAAGTATTCCACCAAGGCGGCGGTTACCATTTCGGTAGACGATATGGAGATTCCCGAGGAGAAGCAGACGCTTGTCGCAGGAGCCGAGGCAAAGGTTGTTAAATACGAGAACGCATACAGACAGGGTCTCATCTCAGACCAAGAGAGATATGATAAGGTTGTAGAGATATGGAACGATGCTACCGACAAGATAGCCGACGCGCTTATGGACAGCCTTGCCCCTCTTAACAACCTCAGAATTATGGCGCACTCCGGCGCCCGTGGTTCGAAAAACCAGATTCGTCAGGTCGGCGGTATGCGCGGACTTATGGCGAACGCTACGGGTAAGACGGTGGAGATTCCTATCAAGTCGAACTTCCGAGAGGGTCTCTCGATACTTGAATATTTCATATCCTCTAACGGAGCTCGTAAGGGACTTGCCGATACGGCGCTCAGAACCGCCGACTCCGGATATCTTACGAGAAGACTCGTGGACGTATCGCATAACGTAATAGTTCGCGAGTACGACTGCGGAACCGATGAGGGAGTTATGGTTCAGGAGTTCAGAGACGGTAAAGAGATTATCGAACCGCTCAGCCAGAGAATCGTAGGAAGAACCGCGCTTATGGATATCGTAAACCCTGAGACGGGAGAGATAATCGTAGAGCAGAACGAAGAAATTTTAGAAGCGCATCTTGACGCTATAAAGAATGCAGGAATCACATCGGTGGCTATCCGCTCGGTGCTCACCTGCCATTCAAGAACGGGCGTATGCGCGAGATGCTACGGCAGGAACTTAGCGACGGGCGAAGAGGTTAACATAGGTGAATCCGTGGGAATAATTGCGGCTCAGTCAATCGGAGAGCCGGGAACGCAACTCACGATGAGAACGTTCCACTCGGGCGGAGTTGCGGGAGGAGACATCACGCAGGGTCTTCCGAGAGTCGAGGAGCTTTTTGAGGCGCGTAAGCCTAAGGGTCTCGCCGAAATCTGTGAGGCGGAAGGAGAGGTAGTTTCAATCGTAGCCAGAAAAGATAATAAGACGGAGATTATTGTCAGGGAAGAACACGAAGACAGAGTTTACGTAATCCCTTACGGCGCGAGAATCCTTGTGAGAGAGGGAGACAGAGTTTTTGCCGGAGATAATATCACAAGAGGACCTCTCGACCCGCACGACATACTGAGATTAAACGGAGTCGAGGGCGTATATCAGTATCTTCTTAAGGAAGTTCAGAGAGTATATAAGCTACAGGGTGTAGACATCAATGATAAGCATATAGAGGTAATCGTAAGCCAGATGCTCTCGAAACAGAAGATAGAAGACCCGGGCGATACGACGCTGCTCCCGGGAGCTCTCTACGGTAAATTCGAAATAGAAGAAGCCAACAGAGAAGCGGTAGAAAACGGCGGGCAGCCATGCGAAGCCAAGAGAACGCTTCTCGGTATCACCAAGGCGTCGCTCGCTACGAGCTCATTCCTTTCGGCAGCTTCATTCCAGGAGACTACCAGAGTTCTTACGGACGCTGCCATCAAGGGGAAGAACGATAAGCTCATTGGTCTCAAAGAAAACGTAATCATAGGTAAACTCATTCCGGCAGGAACGGGTATGAAGAGATATAAGAATATCGACCTTGACTACGGCGTAAACGCCGAAATTATGGAAAACTATGAGCGAGAGCAGGAGCTTCTCAGAATGCAGGCGAGTGAGAACGCGCAACTCGGCGATATGCTCTCGGAGGAATTTGACACTGAAGAAGTTATGGACGCACAGACGGTGTACTATGAAGAATCGGCAGACGTCGAATAACCGCTACTCGCGATATGAATAATATTTCCATCGACCCCGGAGAGGGAATCGGACCACTCAAACTTGGAATGTCACATGAGCAGATTTTATCTGCGATAGACGAACTATGCGGTGAATATTCGATTTTGGATAATAGTAAGCTGGATATTGTAGAGGAAGAGTATGAGAACTGCTTTGCCATTAGATATATAAGCGATAATTTCTTTTTCATGGTGCAATACGAACAGGGAAGAGCTGCTGATATAGCGGTTGATCGCCGATTAAGTGAATCTATTGATGTGAATCTTCTCGGAAAAGAAGTATTCAATGCGAAAGCCAATGAGTTAGTTGCATTTATGGAAACAGTATGCACATGCCATAGCGAGCAATAGTTTTCATTGACACCGCATGGTTAGATGTGGTAAAATGTTTTTTGCTTTTGAGTCTAAAAGACCTAAGGGTAAACCTTAGGTCTGTTGGCTTGAAAATAATAACTATATTTTATAGAAAGGAGAAAAAGATGCCTACTATCAGTCAATTAGTACGCGAAGGCAGAGAAACTGCTGCCAAGAAGTCACAGTCACCGGCTCTTAACAAGGGTATGAACTCACTTAGAAGAGTCGCTACTGATGTGCACTCCCCACAGAAGAGAGGCGTTTGCACGTCCGTTAAGACGGTAACCCCTAAGAAGCCTAACTCGGCACTCAGAAAGGTTGCCAGAGTAAGACTTACTAACGGAATCGAAGTAACTGCATATATTCCGGGAATCGGACATAACCTGCAGGAGCACAGTGTGGTTCTCATCAGAGGCGGTCGTGTTAGGGATCTCCCGGGTGTGAGATATCACATCATCAGAGGGACTCTCGATACAGCCGGTGTTAACAACAGACTTCAGGCTCGTTCGAAGTACGGTGCGAAGAGACCTAAGATTAAAAAATAATACTAAGGTCAAACAGGGTAAATATTAGTAGAGCACCTTTTTTAGAAATAACTGAGGCGCTCACGGCAATAATGCCGAGTACCCCTGAAGCCGCGACAGCCGAATAATTGCGGGCTGTATGCGGAGTAATTTCGGGTTATCCGAAGTGAAGAAAATGCAATTAAATTTTTTGCGAATAACTTCGTACTAGATAAGACAGAATCGAAGTTATTAAGAATAGGAGGGAAGAGAAGTGCCAAGAAAAGGTAATGTTCCAAAAAGAGAAGTACTTCCGGATCCCGTTTACGGTAACGTGGTTGTTGCTAAGTTAATTAACAGCATCATGCTTGACGGTAAAAAGGGAACGGCTCAGGACATAGTTTACTCCGCATTTGATATCATCAGAAATCAAACCGGAGAAGAGCCGATTGAAGTATTTGAAAAGGCTATGGGCAACATCATGCCCGTATTAGAAGTAAAAGCGAAGAGAATCGGCGGTGCTAACTACCAGGTTCCCGTAGAAGTAAGGCCGGCAAGAAGACAGACTCTCGGTCTCAGATGGCTCACTAAGTACACGAGACTTAGAGGCGAAAGAACAATGGCGGAAAGACTTGCTAAAGAATTGATGGACGCTGCTAACAGTACGGGAGCTTCCGTTAAGAAAAAGGAAGATACCCACAAGATGGCAGAAGCCAACAAGGCTTTCGCACATTTCAGATGGTAGGTGGGATATATGCCAAGACAATTTCCATTAGAAAAAACAAGGAATATCGGCATAATGGCTCACATTGACGCCGGTAAGACAACCACCACGGAGAGAATTCTGTTCTATACCGGCAAGACCCATAAGATAGGCGAGACCCATGACGGAGCCGCCACTATGGACTGGATGGAGCAGGAGCAGGAGCGTGGAATCACGATAACCTCTGCGGCCACGACAGCACAATGGAAAGATACCAGAATCAATATCATCGACACACCGGGGCATGTGGACTTTACAGTGGAAGTTGAGAGATCTCTCAGAGTTCTTGACGGCGCGGTAACGGTTCTCTGCGCTAAGGGAGGGGTAGAACCCCAGTCTGAAACCGTATGGAGACAAGCCGAAAAATACGGCGTTCCGAGAATGATATTCGTTAATAAAATGGATATTATGGGCGCTGATTTTTTCAGAGTCTATAATATGGTTAAAGACAGACTGAAAGCAAACGCGGTACCGGTGCAGCTTCCGATAGGCGCGGAAGATACTTTCGTGGGTATCGTCGATCTGGTAAAAATGAAAGCTGAAATTTATGAAGACGACCTCGGCAAGATAATCAATGTCGTTGATATCCCTGAGGATATGGTCGAGCTCGCGAACGAGTGGAGAGAGAAGCTTATCGAGTCCGTTTCGGAAACCGACGAAGAACTTATGATGAAGTTCCTCGAGGGAGAAGAGCTCACGGTGGAGGAGATTAAATCTCAGATAAGAAAAGAAACGATTGCGGGCAGAATGATTCCTATGTTCTGCGGGTCTTCCTACAGAAACAAAGGAGTTCAGATGATGCTCGACGGAGTGGTTGACTATATGCCGTCGCCGCTCGACATACCGCCAATCAGAGGTATTAACCCTAACACGGGAAACGAGGAAGACAGAGTATCCGACGATAAGGGGCCTTTCTCCGCACTTGCGTTTAAGATTGTATCGGATCCTTTCGTAGGCAAGCTCGCATATTTCAGAGTATATTCGGGAGTTTTAGAATCCGGCTCCTACGTGTATAACAGCACAAAGGGTAAGAAAGAGAGAATCGGACGAATTCTCCAGATGCACGCGAATAAGCGTGAGGAGATCGATGCGGTTTACTCCGGAGACATCGCGGCGGCGGTAGGACTTAAGGATACCACTACGGGGGATACGCTCTGCGACGAAAAGAAAGAGATAATCTTAGAGTCGATGGACTTCCCTGAACCGGTAATCGAGATCGCGATAGAGCCTAAGACCAAAGCCGGTCAGGAAAAAATGGGCATCGCGCTTGCCAAGCTCTCGGAAGAGGACCCTACCTTTAAGACTTACACCAACCCTGATACCGGTCAGACTATAATAGCCGGAATGGGAGAGCTTCATCTTGAAATCATCGTAGACAGACTTCTCAGAGAGTTTAAGGTTGAAGCGAATGTAGGTAAGCCGCAGGTATCGTACAAAGAGACGATTACGACGACTGCCGAGGTAGACAACAAGTATTCGAAGCAGACGGGCGGACACGGTCAGTACGGTCATGTCAAAATCAGAGTATATCCGAGAGAAGCAGGCTCGGGATTCGAGTTCAAGAATTCCGTCGTGGGCGGAGCTATTCCTAAGGAATACATACCTAAGATTGAAGAGGGAATTATCGGAGCTATGGGTAACGGTCCTGTAGCGGGATATCAGGTTGTGGACTGCGGCGTCGAGCTATATGACGGTTCATATCATGAGGTTGACTCGTCGGATATGGCGTTCAAGATTGCAGCCTCTATGGCATTCCGTGAGGCGGCTAAAAAGGCGAACCCTGTGCTGCTTGAGCCTATCTTCAAGGTAGAGGTTACGGTTCCGGAGGATTATATGGGCGATGTTATCGGAGATATATCCTCGAGAAGAGGCAGGATTGAGGGCACGGACATCAATAACGGAAGCGTTGCCGTTAGAGGCTTCGTTCCGCTTTCAGAGATGTTCGGCTATGCGACCGACTTAAGATCAAAGACTCAGGGAAGAGGCGTCTATGTAATGCAGATGGATCACTTCGAGAAATTACCTGACCACCTGATCGAAAAAATAAACAAATAATCGAATTTTTATAAAGATTTTTATAAGGAGACAAAAAATGGCAAAAGCAAAGTTTGAGAGAACGAAACCGCATATCAATATCGGAACAATCGGACACGTAGACCACGGTAAGACGACATTGACAGCGGCAATAACGAAGACGCTTCACCAGAGATATCAGCTCGGACAGTTCGTAGAGTTCGATAAAATCGATAAGGCGCCGGAAGAGAGAGAAAGAGGAATCACCATCTCGACGTCGCACGTAGAATACGAAACACCTAACAGACACTACGCACACGTAGACTGCCCGGGTCACGCCGACTACGTAAAGAACATGATAACGGGAGCAGCTCAGATGGACGGAGCGATCCTCGTAGTAGCGGCAACAGACGGTCCGATGCCACAGACAAGAGAGCATATCCTGCTTTCAAGACAGGTAGGTGTACCGTACATCATCGTATTCCTTAATAAGTGCGATATGGTAGACGACGAAGAGCTGCTTGACTTAGTAGAGATGGAAGTAAGAGAGCTTCTTGACGAGTATGAGTTCCCGGGAGACGACACCCCTATAATCAGAGGGTCAGCGCTTAAGGCTCTTGAAGACCCAACAGGAGAATGGGGAGACAGAATCATCGAGCTCTTCGAAGCGGTAGACACATACATTCCTGAGCCGGAGAGAGCAAACGACAAGCCATTCCTTATGCCGGTAGAGGACGTATTCTCAATCACGGGAAGAGGAACGGTAGCAACGGGAAGAGTAGAGAGAGGAATGCTTAAGGTAGGCGACGAAGTAGAAATCGTAGGTCTTACAGAAGAGAGAAGAAAAGTTGTAGTAACGGGCGTAGAGATGTTCAAGAAGCTACTTGACGAAGCGGAGACAGGAGACAACATCGGAGCGTTGCTAAGAGGCGTACAGAGAAACGAAATCGAAAGAGGTCAGGTACTGTGCAAGCCGGGAACAATCAACCCACATACTCACTTCAAGGGACAGGTATACGTACTTAAGAAAGAAGAGGGTGGAAGACATACCCCGTTCTTTAACGGCTACAGACCGCAGTTCTATTTCAGAACTACGGACGTAACGGGCGATTTATCGTTACCGGCAGGAACAGAGATGTGTATGCCTGGAGATAACATCATCATGGAAGTAAACCTGATAACCCCGATAGCAATCGAAGAGGGTCTAAGATTCGCAATCAGAGAGGGCGGAAGAACGGTAGGCTCGGGCGTAGTAACGGAGATCATAGAGTAAGCGATAAGCAGTCAATACCGTTAAGCTTAAGCCAACGAAAATAAAAAGCAAGATAAGCGGCAGGCATTCCTAAAGAGCGGGAAGCCTGCCTCTTTTTTGTCTTTACGTTCGAAAACCCCTCGCTAAAAACCCGCCAAAGGCGCTAAACTCTAAAAAACCCGATACTCTTTTGGTTGTATTTGGGTATGCCGAGTGATATAATAACCTCACGGTGCAAGCCGCCGTTCTTAAAAAAGATAGGCGCCGGGGCGGACTGACGACTTAGAGAATATTGAATGATAAGACCTTTAATTTTTACAGATACTTTCTATGGAGAGGGATAACTGAGAGGAAGAGATAGATGGATTTTTCCGATTTTTTTCTATATACCGAAAAGGCGGTTTCAGAGGGGCTCGACGTGGGCTTCAGGCTTTTCGGAACGGGACATATTATGTGGCTGACAGCCATTCTGGCGGCGGCGATTCTTGTCAGCAGGAAGTACGGCGGGCTCACGGAAGCTAAAAAAAGCCGCCTGCGAAAACAAATGGCGCTATATCTGCTTTTTTCGGAGATAGCTAAGGATACGATGATAGTGGCGGTCGGAGCGGACATAATGGGATATCTGCCTCTCCACCTTTGCAGCTTCGCGATAGCGGGGCTCATCGCGGACGCGTTTTTACCCAATCAAAAAATCACGGGGCAGCTTATAACCTATGCTTTCGCACCGGGAGCGACCGCCGCGCTTCTCTTTAGCAACTGGACGGAGCTTCCGGTATTCTTGAATGCAATATCAATTCACAGCTTCATATTTCACGCCGTAATCGTAGTGTATTTCGTGATGAGGTTCACAAGCGGCGAAATAGAGATAGAATATGTCGGCGTATGGAAGAGCCTGCTTATGCTTGCCCTCGTTTCGGTTCCCGTGCTCGTTTTCGACATTATAACCGATACGAACTATCTGTTTCTCTACAAGGGGCAGGACGGTTCGCCGCTCGAGTTCATATGGGATATAATGGGCGACAGATTCGGGCTTGCGGGCTTCCTTTTCGGCTATGCCCTGCTGGCGGTCGCAGTCCTTAATATATGCTTCGTAATTTTCAGCAGTATCAGCCGCAGGCTGAAACAGAGAAACATTGCTTAGAGGCAGTGCTTCCCATATAGTTATAAGGGGGAAAAATGGTTTTTTTTAATGAAAAAAAAATAACAAAAAAGAGGCCTGAAATCTGTCTTTCCTTGAGCGGACATAATCTCGACGAGATAGCCGAAGAGCTTGAGACGGGGGAGGACTGTTTTAGCTTGGTCGAGTGGAGAGCCGATATGTTTGACGGAATCGGGGAGCTCTCTAAAGAAGACTTCCAAGATAAGCTGAAAACCGTAAAAAGAATGTCGGGAGTCCGCAGGCTCATAGTTTGCTATAAGGGGGACGGCGTCACGTCGGACAGGGTCGTGAGATGGTCGTTCGGAATTGCCGATATCGTCGATATAGATTTTGAAGACCCTAAAACAGACAGGTTAATCAGAGAGGCTCACAGAAGACGGACCAAGGTTATAGTTTCATATCACGATGATGAAAAGATGCCGAGCAAGGGAGAAATCGCGGAGCTCTATCTCAGAATGGAAAAAACGGGAGCCGACTACCTTAAGCTTGCCGCGACGGCAAACACCGAGACCGATACCTACGAGCTTTTAGAGGGGGCGGCGGCATATATGCAGCTTAAGAAGCCGAGTCCGATAATTGCAGTCGCAATGGGAGAAGAGGGACAGGTATCGAGAATCTGTGCCGGCGACTTCGGCTCGCGCATAAGCTACGGCAGCGGCAAACAACCTACGGCGGCGGGGCAAATCGACGTATGCAGACTCGCTAAGTATATGGACGCATATTATAAGGATAAATAAAATTGGAAAAAATAATCACGATAGATAATTTGGTATTCGAATACAGGCGGGCTGAGGGGGAAGAGCCGATCAGAGCTCTCGACGGCGTGTCTCTTGAGATTGCAGAGGGCAGCTTCACCGCCATAATCGGCAAGAACGGCTCCGGCAAGTCCACGCTCGCAAAAAACCTTAACGGGCTTCTCGTACCCACGTCGGGCACGGTCTACGTCGACGGCTATGACACTAAGGACGACGACCACATATGGGAGATAAGGCAGACGGCGGGAATGGTTTTTCAGAATCCCGACAACCAGCTCGTGTCGTCTATAGTCGAGGACGATGTGGCTTTCGGACCCGAGAATCTGGGAATAGACCCTAAAGAGATAAGGCGAAGAGTGGATAAGGCTCTCGAAGACGTCAACATGGGGCAGTATAAGAAAAAAGCCCCCCATCTTCTTTCGGGAGGACAGAAGCAGAGGATAGCTATAGCGGGCGTAGTGGCGATGAAGCCTAAGGTCATAATCTTTGACGAGCCGACCGCTATGCTCGACCCTAAGGGGAGAGCCGAGATTATGAAGATAATCGAGGAGCTTCACGGCGAGGGAATAACCGTTATCCTCATCACGCATTTTATGGAGGAAGCGGTAAGAGCGGATCGCCTTATCATAATGCACCGCGGCAGGGTGATTCTTGACGGCACTCCCAAAGAGGTTTTCAGACAGGAGGAGCTGATAAAATCAGTGAACCTCGACGTTCCTATGGTCTGCGAGCTTGCCTCCAAGCTCAGAGAGAGAGGTATCGACGTGCCGCAGGATATTATTTTTGAAGAGGAAATGGTTGAAGCCCTATGCCGATTAAAGTAAAAAATCTAAATCACATATATGATATGGGTATGCCGACGGAGCAGACGGCTTTGGATAATATATCATTCGAGGTTGAAGACGGCGAGACGGTAGGAATCATCGGGCATACCGGCTCCGGCAAGAGCACGCTTCTTCAGCATCTTAACGGGCTTCTAAAAGCTTCTTCGGGAAACATAATAATAGGAGACGTCGATATAACGAAGTCAGGCGTTTCTATGGTCGATATAAGGAAGAGAATCGGACTCGTATTCCAGTACCCTGAACATCAGCTTTTCGAAGAGACTGTCGAAAAGGACGTAGCTTTCGGACCGAGGAATCTCGGTCTCGGTGAAGATGAGATAAGCGAGAGGGTGAGGGAGGCAGTGACTCTCGTCGGGCTCGACTTCGAAAAATACAGATACAGATCGCCCTTTGAGCTTTCGGGCGGGCAGAAGAGGGCGGTAGCCATAGCGGGAGTAATTGCAATGCGCCCCGAGGTTCTGATACTCGACGAGCCGACGGCGGGGCTTGACCCTAAGGCGCATACGGAGCTTTTAGCGATGATTGAAAAAGTTCACCGTATGACAGGCAATATCACGATAATAGTGTCTCACAATATGCACGATATCGCGAGGCTTTCGGATAAGGTAATCGTAATAGATTCCGGCAAGCTGATTACCGTAGGCACGCCGCTTGAGGTGTTCTCTAAGGAAGAGCTGCTGAACTCGGTCGGGCTCGACATTCCGCCTATCACGAAGCTTTGCAGAAGCGCAGGTATAGAGGAGACTATTCTGTCCATAGACGAATGTGTGGACTATATTGCGAAAAAAATTCAGGAAAGAAAATAAATGATCAGAGACATAACACTTGGCCAATACTATCAGACGGAAAGCCCCATACACAGGCTTGACCCTCGCACTAAAATAATTGCTACTATGGTCTTCATCATAGAGCTTTTTATAGTGGATAACTTCATAGGCTTCGGGATATCTGCGCTGGCGCTCGGCGCGGTAATAATGATATCAAAGGTTCCTCCGAGATATATAGTAAGGGGGCTTAAGCCGATATTGCTGATATTATTTTTTACATTCGCACTAAATATGTTTATGATAAGTGGCGAGGTTATATGGCAGTTCTATTTTATTAAAATAACGAAAGAGGGCGTTATTACGGCGGTATTTATGGCAATAAGGCTGGTGCTGCTCATTATAGGCTCGTCGATGCTGACTCTCGCAACCAGACCGATAAGCCTCACTGACGGTATGGAAAGCCTGATGACTCCGCTAAAAAAAATAGGAGTGCCTACGCATGAAATCGCTATGATGATGACGATAGCGCTGAGATTCATACCGACATTACTCGAGGAAACCGATAAAATTATGAAAGCCCAGCAGGCGCGCGGCGCGGACTTCGAAAGCGGCGGCCTTATTAAAAAAGCCAAGAGCCTCATACCCGTGCTCGTGCCGCTTTTCGTCTCCGCCTTTAGAATAGCGCTGGACTTAGCTATGGCAATGGAAGCGAGATGCTACAGAGGCGGCGAAAACCGCACCCGCATGAACGAAATGAAGCTTCATATGAATGACGGCATAGCGTTCGGACTGACGGCAATATTCTTAGCTATGATTATTATTGAAACGAGAGCTTTTTAATGAGACAGAGGAACATAAAAAATCTTAGAGAGAGGGTTGCGGCGAACTCAACCTATCTGATAGAAGAGCCCAAGTCTCTGAGAGGAAAATGGAGAGAAGCCTTCGGCAACGACAGACCCATATATCTCGAAATCGGCTGCGGCAAGGGCAAGTTCATATTGAGCAGGGCTAAGACCAATCCCGATTTCAACTATATAGCTGTCGAGGGACAGGAAAACGTGGCGCTCAGAGCCCTCGAAAAGGCGGAAGCGGAGGGGCTTTCCAATCTCAGAATATTCGTCGAATATATCAAGGATATCGGGGAGTATTTTGAAACGGGAGAGATAGACGGAATATATCTCAATTTCAGCGACCCGTGGCCTAAGGCGAGGCATGAGAAGAGAAGACTTACGTGCAGAAAAAATCTCGAGAGCTTTTTTGATATAGCGAAGGTCGGCGCCTTTATACAGCTTAAGACCGACAACGACGGGCTTTTCGAATACTCTGAAAACGAGATAAGCGAAATGGGTTATACCGTGGCGGAGAGGACGGACGACCTGCAATCGGAAGCCTGTACCTTTGAGAGCAAGCGCTTCACGACCGAGTATGAAGAAAAATTCTCGGGAAGAGGCAAGAATATACACTATATTAAGTTTAGGAGAGGATAGAGGTGACAAGCTATGTTTTTTGCACAGAATAACGGCAGAACCATACCTAAGGAAGATAAGATATTCGGCATATCAAACCGCGCGAAATCAATGGCGGCTAAAGTCGGCAGTGACAAGGTGGTTAACGGAACTATAGGCGCGCTGCTTGACGACGAGGGCAAGCTGATAGTATTGAGCTCGGTTGACAAGGTTTTCAAAAGTCTTAAGCCTGACGAGTACGCTTCCTATGCGCCGATAGCCGGAATACCGGAGTTCAGGGAAGCCGTGAAAAAGGCGGCATTCGGCTCGTATGCGCCGAAGAGCTTCACCGAGGCGGTTGCGACGCCGGGCGGTACGGGAGCTGTCAGAAACGCGGTAGCCAATTATTCGAAGCCGGGGGACTTAGTGCTTGTGGCGGACTGGTTTTGGTCTCCTTACAGGACGATATGCGAAGAAATCGGGAGAGGGATACAGACTTTTCGCTTCTTTAATGAGGAGGGAAAATTCGATATAGACGATTTTCGAAAGAATGTACTTGAGCTCATAGAAGCACAGGATAGCCTTGTAATTGTCATCAATACGCCGGCGCATAATCCGACGGGATATTCTCTCTCGGTTACGGAATGGAGAAAAATAAAAGAAATCTTCGAGAAGACGCCGCAGGATAAGCACGTAGCGCTTCTGTGCGACGCGGCATATATTGACTTCGCGGGAGACGAGGAGCAATATCGCCAGTTCCTGCCGGTATTGGACGAAATGCCCGAAAACGTGCTGCCGCTCATAGGCTACAGCCTTTCTAAGACATATACGCTCTATGGAATGAGATGCGGAGCGCTTATATGTATGGCGAAGACTCCGGCAATCGCCGCCGAATTCGTTCAGGTCAGCGAGTTCTCGTCGAGGGGCTCATGGTCTAACTGCAACCGCGCGCCTCAGGTGATTTTAGCTAAGATATTCGCGGACGCGGAGTTAAAAAGGAGAGTCGACGACGAGAGAGCCGGATTCCGAGATATGCTCATCAGAAGAGGCAAGACCTTCGAAAAAGCGGCTAAGGAATGCGGCCTTGAAATGCTTCCGTTCGACGCGGGATTTTTTGCAAGTATGCCTATGGAAGACCCTGAGTCGGTTTCAAGGGAGCTCGAAAGCGAGGGAATCTTCCTCGTGCCTCTGGCTAAGGGGCTGAGGGTGTCGGTAGCTTCCCTGCCGGAGTCGGTTCTTGAAGCTCTTCCCGCCAAAATACTGGCGGCTAAGCGAAGAGCAGGCGAATAGCAAAGAGTAATTCTGACTGCCCGCGCGGAGCGGAGAAAGGTTGATTTATGAAAAAAATACAGATAGCAGGCTTACAGCATAATATCGACGATAATTTTTTGGGAGTAAAAAATGTCTCGGACCTTAACAGGGTGGTGTGCAACGGCTCATTCAAAGAGCTTGTCCTGCTCTCGGAGGCATATCAGGACAAGCGTCTCGTCGAAATCGCCAATATGATAACCGAACAAAAAAAGCGGGTAATCCTGATCGCGGGACCGTCGAGCTCGGGTAAGACAACCATTGCGAAGAAGCTCTGCATACAGCTCAGGGTTAACGGTATGTCGCCGCTGTACTTAGGTACGGACGACTATTTTGTCGATAGGGAGAATATACCTCTTGATGCGGACGGTAAGAGAAACTACGAGGATTTAGAGGCTGTCGACGTCGCCCTCTTTAACAGGAATATAAACGAACTCCTAAATGGGGAGATGGCGGATCTTCCTGCTTTCGATTTTATGAACGGTAAGAAAATCTTCGGGACAAGGCGGACGACGATAGAAAAGAAGCAGCCGATAGTAATCGAGGGAATTCACGCGCTTAACGGCGAGCTTACACGAGAGATAGCCGAGGAAGAGAAGTTTAAGATTTTCGTATGTCCTGTCACCGCGATTCATATTGAAGATAACGCGGGAGTAGAGCCGATAGACCACAGAATGTTGAGAAGAATGGTTCGCGACAACAAGTACAGGGGGCATTCGGCTCAGTCTACGATAGATATGTGGAGGTCGGTGAGAAAGGGCGAGAATAAGAATATATTCCCGTTCGAAAAAGACGCCGAAGTCAAGGTTAATACCTCTCACATATACGAGATTCCCATACTTAAGAAATACGCATGGCCGCTTCTGTGCGCGATTGACATCGAAAGCCCCGTGTTCGACGAGGCGAGGCAGCTTATGGACTTCCTCGACGAGTTCGAGTCATATGAGGACGATGACGTAATTCCGAACGACTCTATCCTTAGAGAGTTTATCGGCGGCAGCATTTTCACGGAGGCGGATCCCGCAAAAAACAAAAAAATCAAAACGGACGATGGCGAGCTGTATCGCCATTTCAGGTATTGAAAATATGGCTGAAATTAAAATTATCGGTGGCATAAATATAGATATAGAGGGCTATCCTATAAAAAAAATAAAATATCGGGATTCCAACCCGGGGAAGATTAAACTGTCCTACGGAGGCGTAGGAAGAAATATAGCGGAGAACCTGCTGCGCATCGGGGGCAAATGCGGAATGCTCAGTGCGGTCGGGACCGACTATATGAGCCTCGGTGCGAAGAGGGAGCTAAAGGCGCTCGGCGGCGATGTTTCGCATATAATCGAGGTAGGGGGGAGAACTCCGTCCATGTATCTCAGCATATTGGACGAAAACCGCGATATGGAGATAGGCATATCCGATATGAGCATTATAGACGAAATAACACCTGAGCTCATAAACGCTTCAAGGGATTGGCTGCTTGATTCGAAGGTCATAGCGCTTGACGGCAATCTTTCCGAGGAGATTTTGGAGCTCGTTACGTCGGAGATTAAAGAATCACGCTTTTTCTTCGACCCCGTGTCGGCGGGTAAGGGCGTAAGGGTGCGAGACTTCATCGGAAGATTTTTTGCGGTTAAGCCTAATGTGGTAGAGACGGAGACGATACTTGAGATGAGGATTGAGACCGACGAAGACGTAAGGCTTGCTGCGGAGCGGTTGATTAGCCTCGGAGTGAAGCAGGTATATATTACGCTGAACAAGGAGGGAGTCTATTTTAGGGACGAAGCGGAAGAGGGTTTTTTGCGGCCGAGGGACGGTCTCAAGGTTGTAAGCGCGACGGGAGCGGGAGACAGCTTTTCGGCGTGCATACTCTACGGGATAGCTGAGGGGCTGAGAATAAGTGAAATTGCAAGAATGGGAATGGCGGCGGCGGAGATAACTATGGAGTCCGCGAATGCCGTTAATCCCGATATGAATATCGACGAAATAAGAAGGAGAATGAAATGAAAGAGTATATCGAAATTAAGCCGGAGGTAAAGGAAGCTCTCGAAAGCGGGAAACCGGTGGTGGCGCTCGAATCGACAATAATTGCTCACGGTATGCCTTACCCTAAGAATGTAGAAACGGCGCTTGAGGTTGAGGACGTAATAAGAAAAAACGGCGTGATTCCCGCTACCATCGCGATAATAGACGGAGTCGTTAAAGTAGGACTGACTAAGGAAGAGATAGAGTTTCTCGGCACAGCGGACAACGTTCTTAAGGTGTCAAGAAGAGATTTGCCGCTCGTGAGAGCGAAAAAAATGCACGGAGCGACCACTGTTTCCGGCACGATGATAGCCGCGGCGATGGCGGGAATCAAGCTGTTCGTGACAGGCGGAATCGGCGGCGTGCACAGGGGCTTCGGGGAGACTCTCGATATTTCAGCCGACCTTGAAGAGCTCGCGGAGACCGACGTTACAGTCGTGTGCGCGGGCTGCAAGTCAATATTGGACATACCGGCGACTATGGAATATCTCGAGACCAAGGGCGTTCCCGTAATATGCTGCGGACAGGATGAAATACCGGCGTTTTATTCGAGAAAATCGGGAATTAAAGCGGAGCTCAGACTCGATACTCCCGAGGAGATTGCGGAGCTTCTGCGCGCTAAAGAGGAATTAGGGCTTAGGGGGGGAGTTCTCGTAACCTGCCCAATACCTGAAGAAGATGAGATACCTTTCGAAAAGATGGATAGGGTGATAAGCGAAGCTGTAAGGGAAGCGGAGACGCAGGGAATCACCGGCAAGAGAATCACGCCTTTCCTGCTTACCAAGGTAAAGGAGCTTACGGAGGGAGCGAGCCTCGAAGCCAACATAAGGCTCGTCCTTAACAACGCCGAAATCGGCGCGAAGATAGCAAAGAGTATATGAATAGCGGAATACTATAGAGAAGAGGCGGGAGCGAAAATCGCTCCCGCCTCTTCTGCGAGGTATGAACGACTGCGCTCCTCCGAGCCTATAAGGTCCAGAGGAGTATTTTAACTTGCCGCCGAATTACTTCGACAGATAGGAGAAGTTTAATTCTTTTTTAGCAGCTTGCTTACTTTAATGTAGAGCTCGTCTCTGTTTCTTATCGCAGCTTCGGCCTTGCCGTCGCTGTAGTCGTAGAAGCCTTTTCCGGCCTTAACTCCGAAATTGCCGTTATCATACAGCTTCTTTAAGGTTTTTTGCGGCTCCTTGACGTCGCACAAATCCTCGTTTAAGTAGGACTGGATATGATAAAAGGTGTCAAGACCGCCGAAATCGCATACCTCGAAAGGACCGAGGCAGGCGTAGCGGAAGCCGAGGCCGTATTTCATCGCCCTGTCGACGTCCTCGAAGTCGCCGATACCGTTTTCGACTATGTGAAGCGATTCTCTCAATATGGCGAGCTGAATCCTGTTGCCGATGAAGCCGAGAGCGTCCTTTTTGACGTTTATAGGTTCCTTGCCTATCTTAAGCGCCAAGTCATAAATCGCCTTGCAGGTTTCGTCGGAGCTTTTATCTCCCTTTATTACCTCGACAAGAGGAATGAGGTGTGCGGGGTTGAACCAGTGCATACCGCAGAATCTCTCAGGAAGCCGTATGTCTTCGGCTATTGCGGTGATTGAAAGACCCGAGGTATTGGTTGCGAGCAGCGCGCCGTCGGGAACGAGGGAGGAAACCTCTTTCCAGAAAGCCTGTTTGATTTCGAGCTTCTCGACGATGGACTCTACCACGAGGTCGCATTCCGTGAAAACGTTTTTATCGGTGCTGTGAAAAAGCCTGCTCCTGAGCTCGTACGATTCGCTCCCCGTCAGCTCTCCCATCTTTACCTGCTCTTCCTGATTGATGCGTATGAGCTCCTTGCTTTTATCAAGCGCAGCTTCGATGACGTCATAAATCATAACGTCATATCCGTATTTTGCGAAAATCTGTGCCATCGATGTTCCCATCAGACCGGCGCCTGCGATTACAATTTTTTTAATCTCTTTCATAGTATGCCTCCTATTCCATAGGCCTGAGCTCGGGGCTTATATGCAGCTCGCAGCCGGTAGCGGCCTTTATCTCATCTATTGTATAGTCTTCGTGAAGCTCCGTTAATACTATTCCGTCCTCGGTAACTTCCATCACGCCCATTTCGGTAACTATGAGGTTGACTACTCCTAAGGCGGTATAAGGAAGTGTACATTCCTTGAGTATCTTATGCGCGCCTTTCTGAGTGTGAAGCATTGCGATTATTACTTTTTTTGCACCGACAACGAGATCCATCGCGCCGCCCATTCCGGCAACCATTTTACCGGGAACTATCCAGTTCGAGAGGTTTCCCTTTTCATCTACCTCCATTGCGCCCAAAACGGTTGCGTCTACATGACCGCCCCTTATTATGCTGAAGCTCATCGAAGAGTCGAAGAAGTTTGCCTCCGGGGTATAGGTTACGAATGCGCCTCCTGCGTTTGCCACATCGACAATCTCCTGACCTTTTTCGGCTGCGCCGCCGAGGCCGATGAAGCCGTTTTCGGACTGCATTGTAATATGTATGCCGTCGGGAATGAAGTTTGCGACCATAGTAGGCAGGCCGATTCCCAAGTTAACGATATCACCGTCCTTAAATTCTTTAGCGACTCTTGAAGCTATTCTTGCTTTTAGATCTGCCATTGTTTCTCACCTCCTACGACATAATCCACAAACACTCCCGGCATTGAATATGTATCAGGGTGCTTTTCGCCGATTTCATAGACTTCCTCAGAAGCTACGATTACGGTTTCCGCCGCCATAGCCATCACGTAGTTGAAGTTCTTAGTGGCAAGCGAGCAGGAGAAATTACCGAACTTATCGGCAATCGAAGCTCTGACGAGCGCGAAATCAGCCTTAAGCGGGAGCTCCAGCAAGTAGTCCCTGCCGTTTATGTGTATAACCTCTTTTCCCTCTGCAATGATAGTGCCTACTCCTGTCGGAGTTAAAACGCCGCCGAGTCCGGCTCCGCCTGCGCGAATTTTTTCGGCAAGCGAGCCCTGAGGCACGAGGACACATTCCAAGCTTCCCTCGTTCATACCCTTGCCGATTATAGGGTTCATTCCGACGTGTGAAGCGTACAGCTTTTTTACCATTCCGGCGGAGAGGAGCTTAGCTACTCCTCTGTCTGTCGTGCCGGTTACGGATACGGGAAGACCGCCGTCGTTTGCAATTACGGTAAGGTTTTTTATATTTTTTTCGACCAGCGCGTCGATAAGTATTTCAGGGGTTCCCGTACCGAGAAATCCGCCGACCATTATCGTGGCGCCGTCATTGATATCGGCAACCGCAGCTCGTGCGGTTCTCATTTTATCAATCATTTCGAATACCTCTCTTATATGAATTTTTTGCTCTGAAGTTTATATTTTTTATACTATGCCGAAAGTACCCAATACTATGATTACCGCTACTGCGATTGTAGGTATGACAACCGTACACATACCGATGTTGGCATAGCATTCCTTGTGTGTCATTCCGGTTATACCTAAGAGAGTAATAACCGCGCCGTTATGAGGAAGAGTGTCCAAGCCTCCGCATGCGACCGCCGCTACTCTGTGGAGAACCTCAGGGCTGATTCCGAGTCTTGACGCGTCAGCCACAAACTGTTCGGCGAAAGTTGAGAGAGCGATGGACAGGCCGCCGGAAGCGGAGCCTGTTATACCGGCGAGCACTGATGAAGAGATTGCCTCGCCGACTAAAGGATTGCTTGAGATTCCGAGCATTCCGGCTGCTACGAGCGAAAAGCCCGCCAGACCCTTTATTACGTTTCCGTAGCCGACCTCGGAAGCGGTATTCATAATCGCGAGGAATGAACCTTGAACTCCCGACCATAGCGATTTTTTGATGTCGAGTCTTTTGAGATTAAAAATCATAGTCAAAACTATACCGCAGATGAGCGCTATGATGAGCGACCAGTTACCGATAACCGCACCGATAGTCGTGTTGTAGGTTTCCTCAAGATATGCGCTGTCATAGCCGGTAAAAGCGAACTTTGATACGAGATAATTGATTATGATAACCGAGATGATAGGCAGGATAGCTGCCGAGAAAGCGGGCATATTATTAACATCGAGCGGAGTAATGTTCTCGTTGAGATGCTCGCCGT
Source organism: Anaerovoracaceae bacterium (assembly GCA_041856085.1). Classification (GTDB taxonomy): domain Bacteria; phylum Bacillota; class Clostridia; order Peptostreptococcales; family Anaerovoracaceae; genus RUG754. Next base: position 19,688 of record JBHAFL010000087.1, read on the forward strand.
ATCCCTCGCCGGCTTTTTTTGCCTTATGAAGTCTCGAGGTAAGCCAGAACATACCGCCGAATAACATTATAGCGGCGGCAACGGTTCCGAGGATAGGAGCCGCGAAAGCGTCCGTTCCGAAGAACTTCATCGGTATGGCATTCTGAATCTGAGGCGAGCCCGGTACCGCCGTCATAGTGAATGTGAAAGCTCCGAGCGCGATACAAGGAGGCAGTAATCTCTTAGGGATATTGTTTTCTCTAAAAAGCGCCGCTCCGATTGGATAGATTGCGAATGCGGCTACGAACAGCGATACGCCGCCGTAGGTGATTACCGCACAGGAGAGTACGACCGCCCAGAGTTCTCTCCCCGTGCCGAGTTTTTTTGTTATAAAATATGCGATTGAGTTAGCCGAGCCCGAGTCGTCCATCAATTTACCGAATAGAGCTCCGAGCAGGAATATAGGGAAATAGGACTTTACATAGCCTGAAAGGCTTACCATGAATCCCTCTGTGTAGGTTGCCAGCAAATGCCCGTCGCCCTCTGAAAAAGAAGTAACGAGAACTGCGAGTAAGGCTAAAAGCGGCGCGATGATAATTACGGACCAGCCTTTGTAAGCGAGCCACATCAGCAACCCTAATGAAATAATGATACCAATTACGCTAATCATTTGTAACCTCCATAAGAAAATAGAAAATCATAATAGAAATAACAGTTTACAGTCAGGTTAAAAAATCAGTTGGCTGTCCATCCGCCGTCGACAGGTAGAGCTATACCGGTTATATTTGCTGCGGCGTCGGAACAGAGAAAAGAAATAACTTCCGCGATTGTTTTCGGCTCAAGAAGCTTTTTTATGGCTGCCTTTTGCAGGAAGATTTCACTTACAACCTCGTCCTCGGATATGCCGTGCACCCTTGCTTGATCCCGCATCTGTCCGTCGACAAGCGGGGTTCTGACATAAGCGGGGCAAATCGAGTTGACGGTTATCCCGTAAGGTCCTCCCTCCATAGCCGTGACTTTCGTTAAGCCCAGCAAACCGTGTTTGGCTGAGCAGTAGGCGGATTTGAATTCCGAAGCAACGAGACCGTGGACGGAGTTAAGATTGATAACTCTGCCCCAGCCGTTTTCTTTCATTGAGTTCCAGCAATATTTTGTGAGCAGGAACGGCGCGGTGAGCATAAGCGAAATCATAAAATCCCATTTGTCTTCCGGAAATTCATCTATCGGACTTACGTTTTGGAGACCGGCTACATTGACAAGAATGTCTACTTTGCCGCAGCTCTCTGTTGCGAAATCTGCAAGCGCCTTACAATCGCTCCTCTTGCTTAAGTCGCAGACGAACGATAGGCCGCCGACCTTTGCCGCCGCAACTTTCAGACCCTCTTCATTCAGGTCCGCTAAAATAACTTTCGCACCTTTTTCTGCGAGCTCCACTGCGGCGGCATAGCCTATACCGCTTGCAGCTCCCGTAACTAAGGCGACTTTTCCGTCGAGCATAATACTACCTCCCTCTAAAAAATGCCGTTAATTATTAGTGATGATTTTGAATAACTAAACAGCAATTCTTATGCCAGCGCCTAAAAAAAATCGTCGGCAAGCCACGTTTTGCAGAAGAATTTGATATGCCCGCATAATGAAACCCCTTGCAGCGCAAGGGGTTTCAATTCAAGAAAAAATTGTGAAAAAATTAATAAAGAACATTATTTTTATTGCAAAAAATAATGTTCTTTATTAAAATTGTAAGGTATTGAGTACACAATAGAAAAAAGGTGTACGAATATATTTACAGAATATGGGAAAAATGTACGGCAAAGCTTACAAGTTACAGTTTTATAATAAGCTGTCCGACCGTATAGGAGGTAGGCCGTACCGTTTTCACAGCAAGCCATATTTTTGGAGCTTTTCATAGAGACTTGTCCTCGAAAGCCCTAAATCACGCGCAGTGGCGGATTTTCTCCCCTTGTTTTTTCTGAGGGTGCTCGCTATAATCGATTTTTCGAGATTAGAGATATGGCTTTTAAGATTACCGTTCTGGCAGGTGCTGAGGTCGGTAACGCAGTCAAGGTCTATCCCCGTCCCGTGAATTATCCTGTCCGAATCGAGAAAATTCGCCGAGCGCTCGAGCACGTTCTCGAGCTCACGGATATTACCCGGCCAGTCATATTCCCTCAGCTTGGACATAGCGCTGTCATCGATACCGTTTATTATGATTTCATTTTTTTCGGCAATTTTCAGAATAAGCTCGTCCACTAAAAGAGGGAGATCTTCCATCCGCTCTCGGAGAGGCGGTATTATCAGGTTGACTACGTTGAGACGGTAATATAAGTCGTCACGAAAAGTCCCTTTTTTAACCATATCCATAAGATTTTTGTTGGTGGCGGCGATAATCCTGACGTTCACCTTTTCGCTCTCAGTAGCGCCGACTCTTCGTATCTCTTCTTCCTGTATAGCGCGCAGCAGCTTTACCTGCATATGAAGAGGCAGGTCGCCAATTTCATCGAGAAACAGGGTACCGTTGTCGGCGGCATGAAAAAGTCCCATTTTGCCCTCGCGTCTGCTGCCCGTGAAAGAACCGCCGACATAGCCGAAAAACTCACTCTCGATAAGTTCCGACGGTATAGATGCGCAGTTCACGCTTATAAGAGGCATTTGCCGGCGCTGAGACAGATTGTGAACAGCGTGAGCGAAGAGCTCTTTGCCTGTGCCGCTCTCGCCGAGTATCAGCACGTTCGACTTGCTCGGAGCCATCTGCCTTATAAGCAGCTTAAGGTTAATCATAGCGGCGCTGTTTCCTATGATATTATCGATATCGTATCTCGCAGCGGAGAAAATCTCGAACTTGCTCTTATAAAGGCTCAGGCTCTGCTGAAGCTCCAGCAGGTTGGAATGCATTATTTTGAGCTCGCGGATATCCTTGAACATTACACGACCGAAAGAACCTACGATTTTGCCGTCAACCGTAAGAGGTATTCTCGTGGCAACCATCGTTTTGCCGTTTATTTCGTGCAGCTGAGCGATTTCGGATTTTCCGGTTTTTAGAACGATAGGAAGCCTCGTGTTTTCGATTATTTCCTCGACAGGTCTGCCTATGCACTCGCCGACCGTCCTGTTGAGAAACTTAGCATATTCGTCGCTTATTCTCACGATTATGCCGTTTTTGTCCGTGAAAACTATTGCGTCATTGCTTGAGGACATCATCGTTTCCAGCAAAAAACTGTCCGTCAGGATATCGCTTTTTTTGGCTGCCTCGGGAGCCGTTAAAAGTGAGGCTCCGTTATTTTTTTTGTTCTTTTTTCTGGACATACTGTCTTAATAAGAGTGACAATGCACTTATTTTGTCGGTGGAATATGTTTATATCAATTATATACTCAAAGCCGCAGCGAGTCAAATGGAGTTAAAAATCAATCGAAATCCGCACAACAGAATATCCGACGGAATGATATAATCAATAAAATCATTTCGCAAATAATAATAAAAAGTATTTTATAATTGCCGTAGATGGTTTATAATGAAAAAAACGGCGTTTGCCGTCAAAATGAAACGTTGCTTTGATGTAAAGGAGAACAAACATGAAGAGCAGAAGAATTCTAACAGTAGTGCTTTCTGTTGTATTGGTTTTCGCTATGATGCCGGCAATGGGCTATGCGGAACCTAAGGCACTGAACACAGATGATGTCGTGATAATTGCGACCTCCGACGTACACTGCGCCGTCGATGATAAAATCGGTTATGCGGGACTTGCGGCATACAGGGACGAGCTGTCTGCCGAATACGCGAACATAGCGCTTGTGGACGTAGGCGACGCTATTCAGGGCGGACCAATAGGCACGCTCTCTAAGGGCGAATATATCATAGACATAATGAATGAAGTCGGATTCGATGTTATCGTTCCGGGCAATCACGAGTTCGATTACGGAATGGAGCAGTTCCTGAACGTAATCGCTAAAAAAACCGAGACTGCATATGTGAGCAGCAACTTCATCGACCTCAAGGCTAACAAGCTCGTTTTCGAGCCTTATATTATTAAGACATACGGGACAAAAAAAGTTGCTTTCATCGGAATTACCACTCCTGAGACAAAGGCGAAATCCTCTCCCATATATTTCCAAGACGGAAACGGCAACTGGATATACGACTTTGCAAACGACAACACCGGCAAAGCTCTCTACACAAGGGTTCAGAATGCGATAGACTCTGCTAAAAAAGCGGGCGCAGACTCAATAATCGCAGTGGGACACCTCGGAGACGACCCGGACACCCAATATTGGAAATCATCAGACGTCATTGCCAACACCACAGGAATAAACGGATTTATCGACGGGCATGCTCATCTGACCTTTGTCAAGACGATTAAGGATAAGGCAGGCAAGAATGTAACGGTGCTTTCTACAGGCACCAAGCTCGAGAACATCGGTAAGATGATCATAAAAAAAGACGGCTCCGTCTCCGCCGAAAACATTACCGGATATGACAAAAAAAGCGAAGCCGTGGATAAGTTCATAAAAGGAATTCAAGCTAAGCTTGACGCTGTGCTTAAACAGGTAGTTGCCAAGACCGCAGTTGACCTGACAATCCTTAAGGCGGACGGCAGCAGAGCGGTAAGAAGCGAAGAAACAAACTTAGGAGACCTCTGCGCGGACGCATATAAAGCGGTATCGGGAGCAGACATAGCTTTCGTAAACGGCGGCGGTATCAGGACGAGCATTGCAAAGGGCGACATTACATACGAAGATATAATCAAGGTTCACCCTTTCGGAAACGAGCTCTGCGTAGTTGAAGCTACAGGTCAGGAGATCCTCGACGCGCTTGAACTCGGTTCGAGATCGGCAGGCTCAGGCGAATCCGGCGGCTTCCTACAGGTAGCAGGTTTGTCCTACTCCATCAACCCGTTCATCAAGTCGGGCGTAGTTCTCGACGAAAACAATATGTTCGTCAAGATTGACGGCAACAGAAGAGTATTCGACGTGCAGGTAGGCGGCAAAGCGATAGACCCTAACAAAACTTATACCTTAGCCTCCCATAACTATCTCCTCAAGCAGGCGGGAGACGGCTATACTATGTTTAAGGATAACAAGTTCACTCAGGACGGCGTTATGCTCGACAATCAGGTGCTCATCACATACATTAAGGACAAGCTCAGCGGAGTGGTAGGAAAAGAATATGAAAAAGCTCAGGGCAGAATCAAGATTCTCACCCATGACGAAGCTATGGCGCCTACGCTCGCTTCGCTCGAAAGCGCCAACGCTAAGCTGGCGGTAGCCGAGTATATGCCTGTTCTAAAAGTAAAGAGCGCTAAAAAGTCGGTAACCTTGAGTTGGGCGGCAGCCGACGCTTCCGACGTTAAGTACGAGGTATGGAGATCCGCTAAAAAATCAGGCGGCTATAAGAAAGTAATGACAACCGATAAGAACACCTATAAGACGACTAAGCTCACCGGCGGTAAGACATACTACTTCAAGATAAGAGCGGTTAAGCGCATCGACGGAGCTAACTACTACGGACATTGGTCAAACAGGGTGGCAGCTAAGATAGCAGCTTAATATATCGAATAAGCTGGACTGATGATATTAAAAATAAGGGAGCCGGAATTTTACGGCTCCTGCTATTTTAACCTTAAATTATGCAAAATTGCTGTCCGTAAACGGGATTGAACCCGTTTACGGGCAGCAATTTTGCATAATGAAAACCCCCGCGTTTAAGCGCAAGGTCATCTTAACTTAATGACATTGGCGTTTAACACGGGGATGGTTTTTATTTTTGCCTGTGATACAACTTTTATTCGGTGAACCTTTTAATATCGACGTCGAGTGGAGCGTCGATATCGCGCCCCACGTAAGCGCCGTTCTTTTTTCGCTGCTTCACGCACTCGGTCAAAAGATATTCTATCTGACCGTTTATTGAGCGAAAGTCATCCTCAGCCCAGGAGGATATGTCGCGAAACAACTGCTCCGATATTCTGAGCGGAACCTGCTTTTTTTCAGCCATTTTTACCCTCCTTTAAGATATGTGACGATTTTGGGATATATTGAAAGTCATAAAAGGATTCCTTAATACAGCGAGCCTGAGTTCAGGACAGGCTGTGCGTCGTGATTGCCGCAGAGTACGACCAGGAGGTTGGAAACCATTGCCGCCTTTCTCTCTTCATCTAAGTCTACTATACCGTCATCGGTAAGTTTGTCAAGAGCCATCTTAACCATACCTACCGCTCCGTCCACAATCATAGCACGGGCGTCAACTATAGCGGAAGCCTGCTGTCTCTGCAGCATCACTGCCGCAATCTCGGGTGCATATGCTAAGTAAGTTATTCTTGCCTCTATGATTTCGAGACCGGCTTCGTTTACCTTGGACTGGATTTCATCCTTGATTCTTCCGGCAACTATCTCTGAGGACCCTCTGAGGCTTCCCTCGTCTGCGACGCCGTCGCCGGTAGTATCAACGTTAGGCGCGACATCGTAAGGATAGAGTCTTACGATATTTCGAAGAGCGGAGTCGCATTGAAGTGAGAGGAACTCCTTGAAGTTATCCACCGCAAATACGGCTTTAGCGGTATCGACGACCTTCCATGTTACGGCAATACCTATCTCTACAGGGTTACCCAGACAGTCGTTTATTTTTTGCTTGTTGTTTGAGAGCGTCATTATCTTAAGCGATATTTTTTTATTAACGCTTAGCTCTGACGCGCTCTTTTCAAGTCCCGTGTTAAGGTTGAGGCTGAGCGGAGACTTTTTTACGGTGTCCACGTCGCCGGACTGGTTCAGCTTAGTCTGTGCCGCCGGATTCACGGCTACGCAGAAAGGATTGACGAAATAGAAGCCGTCGTCAATAAGCGTGCCGTAGTATTTACCGAAGAGAGTCAGCACCAGCGCCTCTTGCGGTTTGATTACCTTTAGCCCTAAGAAGAGAATCCAGCCGAATGCGATATAAACCGCGGACAGGGCTATGAGAGCGAGTCCCGTTTTGTTTCCAATGTTTGCACCGACAAAAATGCCGACCACGGCTGCAATGTAAAGCACAAGAGTTAAGAGCAGCATCGCCATGCCGTTTTTCTTGCCGTGTAATATTTTTTCTTTCATTTTTTGATACCTTGTATAATGAGTTCCTGACGAAAATCAATATACGCTTTCCTTTCTTCTGCAATATATTTATGGTTAATGCCCCTACAGCCGGTAAGGATTTATCCGGCTTGACAAATGTTTAGCGCTGCGAAATACCGCAGTGAGCGAATGTTTCGGAATTGCGGTTATTCTGCAACGGAGCGGCGCTTTCATCATTATGATATCATTTTGATATCAAATTGTCAACACTCAAATCAGAAAAATATTGCATACTCAGTGTTAAAAAAACAATGCGGAAAAATATAATGAAACCCCATTTCATTATAGATATATTATCTAACGAAAAGGGGGCGATTAATTTTTGGCTATGCACCGGCCCGCAGTTAGGGAATTCCCGGTTTCGAACAGCAGGGTTCTTGACTGATGGATTTTTGTAGCCGCAGCAACTGCAAGTCTGTGAACCTGGATAACAGGGAGCTACTTGTCCAATAGAGCGCAGATAATATCTTTTTTTTGTTTATTTGTCATAATCTTGGCGTTCTCGGAGATGAGCTGCAAGATTTGCGGATGATTATAGCGTCCTGCCTCAATACCGAGAAGATAGTCGGTAGAGGTGTTAAGCTCGCGCGCGATATCTGCCAGTACGTCGGGCTTCGGCACACGCTCCCCGCGTATATAGCGGGACATAGAGGCCTCCGCCACGAAGATTCTGTCCGAAAGCTCTCTCTGCGTCATACCGTTTCGTTTGAGTCCGTCCGATATTCTCTTACCTAATTCTTTACTCATATTCTCACCTGCCGTATCTGTTTAGTGAATTAAAGGATTCCTGATATGCAAATATAAACATAATATGCAAATATAAAATTATACCCGCCGCCGCGGGCGCTTAACTCCGTGATACCGCAGAAATTTTGTATCCTGACGGTTTATTAAGATAGTTGCCGCGGACAGTAAATTCACCCTTGATTTCGGAAATTATTATAACTTCAACTTGCCAAAATGTCAATTACAATAAGCGCATAAGTGTGCCTCACCACTTTACCGTATTATTTACCTCGCTTCGCTGCTCCTCTTTTGACATCTTGAGATATACCGCGGTGGTATTCAGAGATTCGTGACCGAGAAGATTCTGAAGCAAAGAGAGATTGCTGTTGGCGTTCAGAAACTGCAAGGCGAACAGATGTCTGAAAGAATGCGCGTGGAGAACTTCCCTGCGAATGCCGTATTTTAACCCGTACTTGACTATCTGTGAGTAAACTCCGCGCGTGGTTATCTGCGTGCCTCTATAGCTTGGGAACAAAAACACCGAGTCCACACCTTTCGCATAATCACCGCACTCGGCTGCAAATGTTTTCGGGATTATGATATTCCTTATTTTTCCTTTCGTCCAAATCGTGACTTCGCCCTTTTCCAAAGAGGATTTTTTAACTTTGATAAGCTCCGATACGCGGCAGCCGGTTACCGCCAAAAATCTTATAATATAGTAGAGTTTGAGGTTGCCGTCCCGTTTCAGGCAATCTAAGAAAAAACGGTATTCCTCGAGGGTAATGACATTTTCGAGATGCGTTCTGTTATGTATGCGAACCCCCTTCACCTTGCAATCGGGTTTGCCTATGAAATCACAGTAGACGTTCATTCCGACACATCTCAGCGCAGCAGTTCCCGGCTTATGCATCTCAAGCTGCATTTGCTTGAAAGCGAGCATATTTTCTTTGCTGATTTCCTCATAATTTTCAAAAAACTTTTTTACCGAAGTGGTATAGGAGGCGATTGTTTCCTTGGAGCGCTCCTGCTCTGATAAGTACTGCCTGAAATCTTCAATTTTGTTCATTGCTAAGCTCCTTTAATATTAAAATATACACAAAAAGCGGCATACCGGTTAAGCAGCCGCTCGTTTAACTTTTCCCCATAACATATTAACACATTCAAACGTCCTTTTCAGCACAAATGCTGAAAAATTTAATCGAAAAAGGTATAACAGAAAAGTTTGATTAAAAAAGTATCAAGTGCACAGTGAGGTAATCATCTTATCGTTATGTGAAATTAGTTTTACCCTGCCCAAAGAACATAGCAAAAGAACATAGCAAAAGAGCATAGCGAAAAAACACTCAGCGAATCAAACGGCAAAAAACATAAAAAAGATAGTTATATTAAAGAATTTAGCAATTATGATAAAACGAATTTTACTTAGAACGGCACTTATCGGCGCAAGTAAAATTATTTGTTGAAAATTTTACTTATAACAGATATACTTGTTATACGTAAAATAAATTCAACTTGGGAGGTGAGCGCATTGAAATTACAGAGTAATAATCTTTCAGAGAGAACGGTACTGTGAAAACATAGCCTAACAGAAAAAAAAATCATTCAGAGCGATTAGAAAATCAAACACTAATCGTCTTTTTGTATAAGGAAAACCCCGCGTTTGACGCGGGGATGGTTTTTTGCGCTACATTTCGGGAAGCAGGCTCGCGGCTTCCTCATCAAGCACGAGCACCACGTCGGGGTGGTACTGGAGTATGGACGCCGGAATCATCGGGTCTACAGGACCGAAAAATGAATTATAAACTATCTTAGCCTTGTCTTTTCCCGTCGCAATCATAAGAATCTTTTTTGCCGACATTACCGTGCCGATTCCCATAGTGTATGCGGCAGTGGGCACATCGTCGATGGAGTCGAAGAATCTCTTATTGGCTTCTCTCGTGATTTCCTCCAGCTCAACCTCGTGAGTATATTTAGGGAAGATATCACAGGGCTCGTTGAAGCCGATGTGACCGTCGTGACCGATACCGAGGAGCTGTATATCGATTCCGCCCCACTCTTCAATTTTTTTCTCATAGTCCATACACATCTTCTCCACGTCAACGGCGAGCCCGTCAGGTACGATTGTGTTTTCGGGTTTTATAGAAACGTGGTTAAACAGGTTGTCCTGCATAAAAAAGCGATAGCTCTGAGGATGGTCGGGCGCGAGCCCCTTGTACTCGTCGAGATTAACGCTGCGAACGTCGGAAAAATCCAGCAAGCCCGCCTGCTCTCTCCTTATGAGCTCCTGATAAAGAGGAATCGGGGTAGAGCCTGTAGCGAGCCCTAAGACGATATCTTTTTTTTCATTCATAAGCGTCTGAAACTCGTCCGCTGCGAGTCTTCCCGCTTCCTGTTTGTCTGCGGCAATAAGTATTTTTGTTTTGATCATAAAATCACTTCCTAATCATATAGATTTTAACTGCAACAGCAGCTAATTGCAAAAATATGTTCCCATTTTAATACAAAACAATAAAAAAATCCATAAAAATACAGAAAAAAATCAATATGCAGGTTGCTATAGGCTTGCTTTAAGGTAAAAGTATTCTTATCTAAACCCGCTCCGCTCAAACAGCTTCCGACAACCGTATTTCGCCGAAGATAAGATAGGCTGATATCGCACGGCGACAGATTCTCCACATAATGACGGCAAAAACTGCCATTATACCATTAGCCTGAATTCTCTCTTGTCACTGTCGAGTATACCGTCGTCTTTCATAAGCCTGATTTCACGCATCATTGAGGTTCTTTCGACATGAATATATTCGGCGAGCTGACTGAGCGACATAGGAAGAGTGAAAACAATGGCGGTAGGTTTAATGCCTTTATCGGATTTTCGATTCTTAAGCTCCATAGAGCGAATATGTCTGAGATAGGTTATGAGCTTAGCTCTTATGCTCGGTTGACCTAAAACAGAGATATGGAATGAAAGCTCCTGCATTTTTTGCGCGGACATAACGAAAAGGTTGCTTATAAGCCGGCTGTGATGCCCGCATACGTTCGAGCACGGCGCGACTACATGCTCGAAATCCACCGATACTGTCGTGCAGTCCGTTTCTGCAGTTATGAGGTATTCGTAAGCGTCGAGCGGCAGTGAAAAAATATCGCCGAAAATATCGCCGGCCTTGTATTTCTCGAGCAGGAAGACGGAACCCTCGGCGCTTATAAGTTCGAGCCTGGCTGTTCCCTCTTTTATAAAAGCGATATTATGCTCTTGGTCGCTTGAGTAGGATAGAATCGTTTCTCCGGAGCGAAAGGTTTTTATCACGGGTTTGAAGCAGGGCGTCATTTTTTCGATACTCTCCATACTTATTCCATCCAAGACATTTTTTCTTTCCATAATGAATCTCCTGAATAACGCGTGCTATATTTTGCCGAAGTTTACGCA
>JBHAFL010000088.1:0-9845 GCA_041856085.1 Anaerovoracaceae bacterium
AACCGCTTCTACTGCGAATCTTTTTCGGTTTCCGAGGATAAACTTGTAAACTGCGGACTCCCGAGAACGGACTATCTCCTCGAGTCGGAGGAGTCCGACAGGAAAAGATTTTTTGCGGCATATCCGGAATTGGCCGACAAAAAAATAATCGTCTATGCTCCTACATTCAGGCGGGGAATAGATTTAGGCTGGCAGGAGTTTGTTAACGCTCTCATCAAAATAAATAACGCGGCCGTAATAGTAAAGCCTCACCCGAATCAAAATATCGTGCTGACGGAAGAGCTGGCAGCCGAGGGCGTCTGTATGCCTGAGGACTTCCGTACCATTGAAATCCTTGCAGCGGCGGACTACCTTATCACGGATTATTCCGCTGTCGCGGTCGAGGCGGCGGTACTGAGCATCAAGACTCTCTATTACGTGCCGGATTTCGAAGAATATACCGAAAAAAACGGTATGAACATCAATCTTTTCGAGGAGATGCCGGGACTCGTATTCAGAGAAGCCGAGCCTATATGCGGGATTATCGCCGCTGACGCTTATCCCTCGGACAGGCTGGACGCATACAGAGAAAAATTTCTTCCGGAGGAGCTCGGTAAATCGACCGAAAAGGCGGCTTCGCTCGTGATATCTTGCCTCCATAAATAAACATATCGGGAAATAACTGAATGGATATATTTTCAATTGCACATAAGCTAATTAAAAAAACAAAGCTGTTCGTACTCTACTGGAGAAGGATAGTTTTTGTCAAAAACCACTTTAAGTGCAGCTTCGTTACGAAGCTCAAAGCGAATATCCTCGGCGGCTATACGGCGGATCAGTGGATGCTCTATGATTTTGATAATAATGACAGGCGCGAATATCTTTCGGAGTTTGACTGGTACAGGTCGAGATACATAAACGAGCCGTTTGATTTCGTCTGCAACAATAAGATAGCCTTTGCCGAAATACTCAAGCAGTATGTCCGTGTACCCGAAAGCTACATGATAAAAAATAAGGGAAGACTCAGTTCCTTTACTTCGGAAACTATGGAATATGAAGACGCCTATGAACTTCTTAAAAAAAAGGGGCGGTATTTTTTCAAGCCTTACGGTAAGGGCAAGGGAACGGGCGTCGTCATTATGAGCTACGATGAGGAGCAGGGCGTGCCTATGATAGATTTCAGACCCGTTTCGCACGACGGTTTCATTTCCTATCTTAGAGACAGGGACGATTGGTTTTTATCGGAGGCTATGAAGCAGCATAAATATCTCGACGAGATATACGATAAGACGGTAAATACCATCAGATTTATCACTCTAAAAGACCCGAGCACAGGGAAATTCAAGGTATTTTTTGCGGTTCAGAGAATAGGGACGAGCGAAACCGTACCCGTGGATAACGGCTCGAGGGGAGGGCTTGTCGCTAACATTGACCTCGATACAGGCGTGCTCTCCGAAGCGAGATGTCTGTGGAACAGGAATTCTTATAAGGTTCATCCTGACAGCGGTAAGCCCATCGAAGGGGTTCGAATACCGAACTGGCAGGAGCTTAAGCAGGATATGCTGAGGCTTGCAAATCGCCTGCCTTATATGAGTTTCATAGCTTGGGATATTCTTATCACGCCCGAGGGGCATTGCATAATCGAGGCGAACACTTCCTCCGGGGTCAATATTATTCAGCTCTGGGGCGGGCAGCGAAAAGGGGAGCTCGGAGATTTTTATAGGGCGCATAAGGTGCTTAAGAGACGGTGAGGTTATGAAATATATTATTATGGCGGACGGCAAGGGAAGCCGATGGCAAAACTATAACGAAATCCCGAAACACTTCGCCGAGGTTGACGGAGAACCGATTATTGTGAGAACGGTAAGGCTCCTTAACGAAAAAGATGCGGAGAGCGAGGTAATAATTACCTCGCACGACGAGAGATATGATATTTGCGGAGCGAGGCGTTACGAGCCGCTTGACAATGTTCTTGAGATAGACAGGTTCACGGAAGAGCTGATAGAAGACGATATATGTTTTTTGTACGGCGACACGTACTACGCCGAAGAAGCGATAGACGCTATCATCTCCGAGGAAGTCGGGGATATACATTTTTTCGGAACGGAGAAGTCCATTGTCGCAATCAAGATAAAAGACGGGGAGCTTTTTAGAAACCACGTGCACAGAGTCAGGGAGCTGTATTTAGGCAACAAAATAAAAAAGTGCATAGGCTGGCAGGTGTACCAGTCTTTTATGAAGCTCCCGTTTGAGGGGAAGAGCATCAGAGGCAAATTCACGGTTCTGAGCGACAGGACTGAGGACTTTAACACGCCTGAGGAATATATTAAAAGAAAGAACTGATAATACATGGGAATAAAAAAAATAGCGGTAGACGCATTAGCGTTTATGCCGACCTCCGAGGGCTTTACCGCAGGAGAAGCCAGACGTTGGGTCAGGGAAGTGTTCAGGCATAAGACGAGAAACTACGGATATTCACGCGCAGAGACTCGCTGGGCTCTTAAGCACGGTTTTATGCCGGAGCAGGTATCAAGGCTCGGCATAAACAACGATAACGTTGACGATTATATTTCGGCAAGAGATTACGCATATTTAAGACCTCTTAACGGCACCTACGCAAAATGGCTGACTGACAGGGTGACTATATTTTCGATATTCAAGCCTTTCAGAGACAGAATGCCCGAGTGTTATTATCAGCTCGGCAGAAGATATAAGGAGCTCAGCTGCATACCTCTTTCGGACAATACACGCGGCACGGAAATTGAAGATGTATTCAGGCTCATTAAAGAAAAAGGGGAAGTGAACATCTCCCCCTCAAACGGCATAGCCGCAAGCCTTCTGAAATGGCGCGACGGCGGTTTTCATCTTGACGGCAAAAGGTATTCCGAGGAAGAGCTTGAAGCCAAGCTTGATGATTACAGGCAGACGCTCGTCATCACCGAAAGGATAGTGCCGGATGACGTCCTGAAAAAAGGCGTGCTCAACCTTATCATAATGAACGAATACGGCGACACGCCGGTAATAGGCGACGCTTTCGTAACATATAAGGATTACGGGAGAATCCCGTTCTCGGCAGTAAAATCAAAAAGCGAGGACAGCCTCGAGGAAATCGATATGCTCGACGATAAGTTCAGAGAAATCGAGGCGGAGACGGTCGACGAGAAAACAGGAACTCTGAACGGCGAGAAAATACCTCATTGGGATGAAATCTGCGAGTTCGTTGACGAATTTTGCCGATTCGTACCTCAGCTTGAGTTTTTCGGCTGCCAGATTATAGTAAGGAAAAATGATTTTAAGGTGGTGTCTCTGCAAAATCACCCCGACTATCCGACTTGTAAGCCGTTCTCTAAAGAGACCTCGGCATACCTGATGAAAAAAGTAAGCCAAAAACGCGAGACCTATTCTTCTCTCGGTACAAGGCTTAAACGCGGCGGCAGGAAGCTGAGCAGAAGAATCCGAAAAATATTCGCAAGGATTTTTTTCCCGGTGTCCCTCGTGCCTTATCAAAGCATAAGATGGCCGCAGGATATGTTAAAAGATTTTTTTGCGAATAAGGATGCGTCGCTCGGAGAGAAGATATGGGCATATCGCCGCGGTTTTTTGTCGTACAGAATAAAGCAGTACGGCATCACCGAGGATAATATAGACGAGTATATTTCGGATTTTGAGTATCGCTGGCTTCGCCACATAAACCCGAAATACAGAAAATGGCTGGAAGATAAAATCACGGTAAAGTACATCTGCTCAGAGCATAAGGAGTGCTTCCCCGAATATTATTTTCACATAATCTGCAAAAACGGCAACAACAAGGTAATATCGATGATGGATCTTCCGGACGGATATGGAAACGAGTTTGAAGACATATTCAGGCTCATAGAGGAAAAGGGCGTACTCGCGCTGAAGCCGGACGAGGGCTCTCACGGCGACGGCTTCTACAAGTTCACCTGCGAGAAAGACGGCGGCAGCATGAAATACTGCCTTAATTATAACGAGGTGAGCCGGGACGAAGTCCTTGATATCCTGACGGACACGAACAATCAGTATCTAATCACGGAATACATCGATATGTGCGACGAGCTTAAGGCTATATACGCCGGCGCAGTTAACACGGTGAGAATGCTCGTATATAAGAGGGACGGCATAAACCCCGAGATAGGCAACTGTTATGTGAGAATCGGCTCGCAAAAAACAGGAGCCGTGGACAATGTCGGCGCGGGCGGTATGACGGCTCATATCGACCCTGAAAACGGACATTTCCACAATGCGAAGATAGCTGTAGACAATCAGCTCGTCGATTGCCCTGTCCACCCTGACACGGGGGCGGTGATTGACGGTTATCTTCCTAATTGGGACAAGGTCAAAAAAGACGTTTTGGACGTGGCGAGAGCGATTCCGCAGCTCGAATGGTTCGGGTTCGACCTTGCCGTGACAAACGACGGAATCAAGTTCCCGGAGATAAACAGGTTTCCGGATTATCCGTCTGTCGAAAAGTACTCCGATGGGACGAGAGAATATCTGATGTATAAGCTGAGAATGAAAAAACAGGCCTACGGCTTGGACGTTAAGCCGGAGAAAAAACTCGTACATCTGCCGAAGAGAAAGACCGTCTAAAAACTAAAGCGGATTTTTAAGAGGTAAAATGAATTATATCGAAGCATTAAAAGAAATATTAAGGGATAACTTGGAATATAGGCGCACTATACCGAAGCTGGCGGCCTCAGACCTGAAAAAAACATACTCGGGTTCGCTGCTCGGCTGGGCATGGGCGCTTATAAGGCCGGCTATCCTGATTTTCGTCTTTTGGTTCGCCTACAGTATCGGGCTCAGAAAGGGAAATGAGGTGGACGGTTATCCCGTGTTCTTATGGCTGATAGCCGGGATGATACCGTGGTACTTCATGAGGGATATGATAACCGGCGGCGCCGGCTGCATCAGGAAGTTCAAATACTTGGTAACCAAGATAAAGTTTCCCGTCTCGACGATACCGAACATAGTGACATTATCGAATATGGTTCCGCATATAGGGCTGGTAACCCTTATGATTGCGCTGTACTGGATGCTGGGATTCCCGCCGACGGTATATTATTTGCAATTGCCGTTCTATATGCTGACAATGTATCTTTTTTGGGCGGCGTGGTCGCTTTTCGCCGGAATGCTCAGCTCCGTATCGACGGATTTTCTTAACCTTGTCAAATCGCTGACGCAGGCGTTATTTTGGTTATCCGGCATAATCTATAACGTTAATAAATTTGACAATGTAATGCTGAGAAGAGTGCTGCTTTTTAACCCGATTACCCTGATTGTAAACGGATACAGAGACACTTTTATGTATCACAAATGGTTTTGGGAGAGGCCGGAGAGTATGAGGAACTTCGCCGTACTTTATTTGGCGATGTGCCTGCTTGCCGTATGGTCATACAAAAAACTCAGAAAGGAAATACCTGATGTACTGTAACGGTATCGGGCGGTAATGCTATGGACGAAAAAAATCCAAAAAAAAATATTGTACCGGCTGAAAGCAGGGAAGTAGTGATTAAGCTCGACCACGTAACCAAGGTGTATAAGCTTTTTAGGAGAGATAAGGACCGCTTTCGTTCGCTTTTCAGCAAAAAACAAAATTACAAGAAAAAAATATCTGTAAACGATGTCAACATAGAGATAAGAAGAGGGGAAACCGTGGCAATCTTCGGCAAGAACGGCGCCGGTAAATCCACCATTCTTAAGATGATAACGGGAGTGGTTTACCCTACGACGGGCGAAGTGACCGTGAGCGGCAGGGTATCGGCCCTGCTCGAGCTGACAGCGGGCTTTGACCCCGAGTTTACGGGAAGAGAAAACATAAGATTTCGCGGACAGCTTCTCGGGCTCACCAAGGAAGCCATAGATAAGGTGGAGCCCGAAATAATCGACTTTTCAGAGCTTGAGGACTATATAGACCAGCCTGTCAGGACATATTCGTCGGGAATGAAAGCGAGGCTCGGGTTCGCAACAAACGTCAACGTGCAGCCGGAGATTCTGATAGTCGATGAGGCGCTGTCTGTGGGGGACTCCGAGTTCAGAAAAAAATCCAGTGAAAAGATTCGCGAAATAGTCGGCAAGGAAAATGTGACCTTTCTCTTCGTAACTCACTCTACGGAGGTCGCAAAATCCTTTTGCGAGAGGGGAATAGTAATGCATCTCGGGAATATGCTTTTTGACGGTCCGATAGACGAGGCTATAGTTTACTATAAGAAGTTTCTCGAGGAGCGTGCCAATGCAAAAAAAGAAGACAAGAGGGTTTTGACCGCAGAAAACAGCGACGAGAAAGAAGCTCAAGCTGTGAAAAGCGTTGAAATAGAAGAAATCATATCAAAGGGGGAAAAGTGATTATGAGAAGCGACAGATATAAGAGAGAAAGAGAAACCGAGCTTGACCTGGCGAATATTCCGGAGCGGAAAAAGGCAAATGCCTTTGTCAGGTTTCGGGAATGGGTTAAAACTTGGAAATTATGGGTAAAAATAGTAGTGCCGGTGGTCTTGGTAATAATACTGGGGGGCGGGATTGCGCTTGCCTCAGCATATAATTATGCTAAGAGAATCGTGGATGAAATGCAGATATCTGCTACCTCCACCGACGCGCTTACCGAAAACTACGACCTCAGCATCAAGCCTGTTGACGGATTCATCAATATACTGCTGTTGGGCGTTGATACGAGGAATATGGAGCAGATTAAGGGCTCGCGTTCCGATATGATAATTATTGCCTCGATAAACACCGAGACATACGACGTCACGCTGACATCGCTGTACAGAGACACCTATCTTAAATTAGGTGAGACTTCTACCTATGATAAGATAACGCACGCCTGTGTTTACGGCGGACCGGAGATGACAATGAAGAGTCTTAATCAGGCTCTCGACATCGACCTTGAGCAGTTTGCTATAGTAAACTTCAGGGCTGTTGCGGAGCTTGTAGACGCAGTGGGCGGAATAGAAGTAGACGTTCAGGAAACAGAAATCTACCAGCTTAACAAGTACACTGCGGCGACTGCAAGAAACATAGGCAAGAAGAGCTATAATCTCGTTAAAAATGCGGGGGTTCAAACATTAGAGGGCGTACAAGCCGTCTCATACGGCAGAATCCGCAAGGGAGTAGGCGACGACTATAAGCGTACCGAAAGAATGAGAACTGTAATAATGAAAGTATTCGAAAAGGTCAAAAAAATGAGTTTTTCGGATATAAAAGGGCTTATCGAGCTGATGGTACCTCAGTGTAAGACGAACCTGTCGCTTAACGATATCCTCGCGCTCGGCTTTAATGCCACCAAATATAACATATCTTCCGGCGCAGGCTTCCCGTATCAGGTTACGAGCGGATACCTCGGCAAGGCGTCCTATGTATTTCCTGAAAACTTGGGTGCGAGCGTAATACAGCTTCATAAGGAAGTTTTCGGGCAAGAGGATTACACGCTTTCACCTGAGGCGGCGGCGATATCAAATCAGATAGCCGCAAGAAGAGCGAGTGCAAAGAGCGGGCCGCCTAAGGATAAAAAAACTGATAAGAAAAAAGATACGAAGAAGGATGACAAGACGGAAGAGCCGGTGATTGATGAACCGGAGGATAACGCAGGAGACGACGCCGGTAATTCGGACGACGCCGAAATCGTTGAACCGGATACGACCGACAACGGCACATCGGATTCGGGCGCAGCCGATCCTGCGACTCCTGAACCGGAAGTCGATTCGGGCAGCGGCGACACCGGGACGGTAACGCCGGATCCCGAAACTACAGTTATAACACCTGATTCTTCCGGCGAGACGGCGCCTAATGACGTACCGGCGCCATAACATTAAAAAGGAGATATTAAAATGGCAAAGATTAATTGGGAAGATCCGCAGGTGCGCTGGAATTACAGACACACCGCGTCACATATTATGGCACAGGCTGTGCAAAACCTATGGCCCGGGACCAAGCTTGCAATCGGACCCGCCATAGAAAACGGTTTCTATTATGATTTTGATACCGAGCATAAGTTCACAGAAGAAGATTTTCTAAAAATCCAAAAGGAGATGAAGAAGATTATCCAAGCGAATCATAAGCTGGAGAGAAGTGAAATGCCGAGGGAAGAGGCGATAAAGTTTTTTGAAGAAAGGAACGAGCCGTATAAGGTAGAATTGATAAAGGATTTGCCGGAAGATGAAACGATTTCATTGTACGCTCACGGCGACTTCATCGATCTTTGCGCGGGTCCTCATATGGAATCTACGGGTCAGATAAAGGCGGTAAAGGTAATGTCCGTTGCAGGCGCATATTGGAGAGGAGATTCCAACCGCCCGATGCTCCAGAGGCTATATGCGACGGCGTTCCCGTCACAGGAAGAGCTTGACGAGTACATAAACAGGCTTGAAGAGGCGAAGAAGAGAGATCACCGTAAGCTCGGCAAGGAGCTCGGGCTGTTCACTTTCAGAGATGAAGCGCCGGGATTCCCGTTCTATCTTCCTAAGGGAATGGTTCTCAAAAACAAACTGATTGACTATTGGAGAGAAATACATAAGAAATGGGGTTATGTCGAGATATCGACGCCTCAGATTATGAAGAGGACGCTTTGGGAAACCTCAGGCCACTGGGAGCACTACAAGGACAATATGTATACAACCCTCATAGATGATGAGGATTTTGCCATTAAACCGATGAACTGCCCGGGCTCGATACTTGTTTACGAACTCGAGCCGCGTTCTTACAGGGAGCTGCCGCTGAGATACGGAGAACTCGGTCTCGTCCATCGCCACGAGCTTTCAGGCGCGCTTCACGGTATGTTCCGTGTAAGATGCTTTACTCAGGACGACGCGCATATCCTGCTTGCCAAAGAGCAGATTAAGGACGAGGTGGTTCGTATCGCGAGTCTTCTTGACGAAGTATACACGATGTTCGAATTGCCGTACTCGATTGAGCTTTCGACTATGCCGGAAGACCACATAGGCACAAGGGAAGACTGGCAGCGCGCGGAGGACGCGCTTGCAGAGGCTATCACCTCAATCGGCAAGGAATATAAGGTTAATCCGGGAGACGGAGCGTTCTACGGCCCTAAACTTGATTTCAGAGTTCTTGACTCGCTCGGCAGAGAGTGGCAATGCGGCACGATTCAGCTTGATTACCAGCTTCCCGGCAGATTCAACCTCGAATATACGGGTTCGGACGGGCAGAAGCATACTCCTGTTATGATACATAGGGTAGTGTTCGGCTCTATTGAGAGATTCCTCGGAGTTCTGACGGAGCATTGCGCAGGAAAATTCCCGCTTTGGCTCGCGCCTGTACAGGTTAAGCTGCTTACGGTAACCGAGAAGAACGCGGAATACGCGCTGAGGGTTAAGGAAGAGCTCGAGGAAGCGGGACTCAGAGTTGAGCTCGACGACAGAAATGAAAAAATCGGCTTTAAGCTGAGAGAGGCGAGAAATCTCAGAGACAGCTATATCTGCATTATAGGCGAAAAGGAAGCTGAGAATAATACGTTAACCGTTCGCTCCTCTAAGCTGAAAGACGAAATCGGCGAAATGTCCGTTTCCGAGTTCAAGACCAGGCTGCTTGAAGAGATAGACAAAAAAATCAACGACTCAATATTCGCATAACGCCGGCAGCGGGTATGATGCGGGCGAATGATAAATACGAAGTATGTAGCTGAATATGCGACTAAAGCTGTGGTTTTCACCACGGCTTTTTGATTCATAATTTAGTATGTTGTATTTATATCAAGTTTGTGGTGTTTTTTGCAAAAAACGGTAAAAACAGACTTGACACAGAAAGATAAAGATGATAATATACAAAAGCTGTCCGGTGGGACGGCAAAAAAAGTCCGTAATAAGGCGAAAGAGCTTCTCTAAAAACTTCCA
>JBHAFL010000089.1:0-29217 GCA_041856085.1 Anaerovoracaceae bacterium
ATCGGCAATACTACGACCTCCGCCTGCGTGCTCGCGGCGCTGACGGGCGAGCAGGGCAAAAAATTAGTAGGAAGAGGCGGCGGACTCATGGACGAGGGGCTTGCCAGAAAGATTGAGATAGTGACGGACGCGTCGAAGAGAGAGAACAGAGAAGATGTCATAGGGATTTTAGCGGAAGTAGGAGGCTTCGATATAGCCGCTATGGTCGGCGCATACCTCGGGGCGGCGTATTACAGGTTGCCGGTCGTTATAGACGGATATATTTCGGCTACCGCGGCTTACGCGGCTTCAAGAATATGCCCTAAAGCTAAAAATTTCATGTTCGCGTCCCACAAGTCGACCGAGCGGGGCTACCTTATAGCGCTCGAGGGACTCGAGCTTAAGCCTCTCTTCGATCTCGGAATGAGGCTCGGCGAGGGCTCCGGCTGCCCGATAAGCTTCAAGATTATCGAGACGGCGACCGCAGCGATGAACAATATGGCGACGTTCAGCGAGGGCTCTATTGACGCGGAGTATCTTGCAGAGATTAGAGCGGGCAACTTTTTCTAAAAACAGAAAACTTTTGACAGTATGCCTAAGACAGAAGCCCCTCATAAAATTAACATAACACTTTTGACAGTACGCTAAAAAAGAGAAAATCCCACAAAAGTATTGGCGGAAGACGCTTACAACCGAAAGGAAAAATCTATGAATATCTTCGTTTCAGGAGGTGCAAAAAACGGTAAATCCACCTATGCCGAGCAGACGGCGCACTCTATGGCGAGAGAAAAAAAGCTCCCCCTATATTATATAGCGACGATGATTCCTCATGACGATGAGGACGAGGAGAGGATAGCCCGGCACAGACGGCAGAGAGCCGGAATGGGCTTTAAGACCATAGAATGCGGTAGGGATATCTCGGCTGCCATAAGCGGCAAGAGAGGGGTTTTTTTGCTCGATTCGGTGACGGCTCTTCTTTCTAACGAGATGTTCAGAGAGGACGGAGAGATAATCGAGGACGCGCATATTAAAGTAGCCGATGACCTTGCTAAGGTGATAAACGAACACGACAATGTGGTCTTCGTGTCGGATTATATATATTCGGACGCGATTCCTTATGGCGAACTCACCGAGGCATATAAAAGGGGGCTTGCTTATGTGGATAAGACCTTGGCATATCTTTGCGACAAGGCGATTGAGGTCAGCTTCGGCTTCATCGAGGAATATGAAAGGGACGAAAAATAAAGGGCGATAATATATGAGAACATTATTTACAGGACTCAGTATGTGCTGGGGAAACTTTTGCTATATCCCGGGACCGAAAAAATGGGACGAGAATGCGAGGGCATATATGCTCGGCTGGCTTCCGACCGTAGGCTTTTTTATCGGCGCGATTTGGGCTGCGATATACACGGGACTTATTACGATACAGATGCCGTTTATGGCGGTCTGCGTTATAGCCTTATGGCTGCCGTTTATCCTCTCCGGCTTTATCCATGTCGACGGATATATGGACGTAAACGACGCGTTGATGTCAAGAGGGAGCCTCGAAAAGAAAAGAGCAATTCTGAAAGACAGCAGATGCGGGACGTTCGCTATTGTCAGCCTGATTTTTTTACTCATAATCGAATTCGGATTCCTCTCGTCGGCGATAAGCTACGGCATAGACATAGTGAACCTCGTATTGATAACGGTGATTTCGCGGTCGGTTTCCGGTCTCGCGGTGCTGAACTTCACGCCGATGGAAACGAGCCAGTACAGCGCCATGAAAGGCGTCAAGAAAGAAAATAAGGACAGTGCGGAGCAAGGCGAGGCTTCCTTGGGCGGCGGAGATTGCGGCGCGCAGCTTTACGAAGATTGCAGCGAAGCGGCAGTCGCGGACGGAGAGCAGAGCGGCGGTGGCGACGGCGAGCGGTGCAGTGAAGATTGCGGCGATAGCGGCGGCGAGCAGCACGGCGAAAATTGCGGCGAAACCGCAGACGGGAACGCCGGCTATAATGGCGGTGAAGCCTGCTCGGAGCAGCTAAAAAACGGGGAAGCTGCTTCGACAGGGAGCGCGAATATTCTTCTCCTCGTGCAGCTCATAATATACCTCGTGCTCGTCGGACTTTTCTGTACCTATTATCTCGCTACGGCTTTGGTGTTCGTATCTACCGTGCTCGGCGCGATAATCCCTATCCTGCTCGCTAAGAGACAGCTAAAGGGTATGAACGGAGACATAGCCGGTTACGGGATTCTCTGGGGAGAGATGATAGGAATGATGACGCTTGTTTTTTGCTGATTGGGGCGTGGATGGTATAATTAGTATAGCGAATTTTTTGAGAAGAAATGACGGAATGTGAGGTAGAACTCAGCATGGTTAAAGTAAACGGCGGAAAGGCGGAGAGATGATATTAATAATCGGAGGGGCATATCAGGGCAAACTTGATTTCGCGAAGAGAAAATTTAACATAAGCGACGACGAGGTTTTTTTCTGCTCGAGGGAGAGCGCCGAAATAAACTTCGGTAAGCGCGTGATAGCTGATTTGGACGAGTTCGTCTACGCCTGCGCTGAAGCCGGCAGGAACCCGAGGCGTTATCTTGCCGAAAACAGGAGTAAATGGGAAAACTCCATAATAATTGTAAACGACGTTTCCTGCGGCCTTGTGCCGATGGAGGCAGTTGACAGGGCATATCGCGAGGAAGTCGGACGGGTTGCCGTTTATCTCGGCAAGGAAGCGAGGTCCGCCGTCAGAATATTCGCCGGTCTTGCAAAAAATCTAAAATAGTCGATAGAATCGGTGAACGGGCGAATAATTAACGAGGAAAAAAAAGAGAAAACCATATGAATTCATACATTATTTTTATAAGGCACGGCATAACCGAGGGAATACTGAAAAAATGGTTTTACGGTTGGTCGGACCTCAAGATGGAGCCCGAGGGCTATGAGGAGATAAAAAACTATAAGGCTGAGGGGATATATCCTGAGCTTCCCGAGGGAGCTAAATTCTATACCTCGGGGCTCACCAGGACTAATGAAACCCTTGCGGCAATTTACGGCGACGTTCCTTTTACCGAGCTCCCTGATATGAGGGAAATCAACTTCGGAGAATGGGAATGCAGGTCGTTTAGGGAGCTAAGCGGTGAAAACGGCTGGGAGGACTGGATGAATGACACCGAGGGAAAATTCGCTTTCCCGAGCGGAGAATCGATGAACGGATTTCTTGAGAGAGTGAGTCGCGGGCTTAACACCCTTGCCGAGCACCACAGGCTCACCGAGAAAAAATGCTTGGAGGAGGGCGGAGACGCCGCGTCCGTTATGGTTTGCCACGGTGGGACGATATCCGCTTCGATGCTCGAGTGGTTCGGCGCGAACCGGTCAGAGTTCTGGGGCTGGCTGCCTACGACGGGACTGGGCTACAAGGTGTATTTTGAGAACGGCGAGCCTTCGCACTACGAGCCTTTAAGAGAATGGGAAAAAGTGACGGGCGACCTGCTGGACTCTTAAGTACGGACAGAGCCTTAATACGGAAGCTTAATCTGACAAATACTGCACGAACAAGGTTCACGCGGACGTCACGGTCGGGGCGATGTTTAATTACTACCGGCGGGGAAACATCAGGGGGGCTCGCGCCCTCTCTTTTTTTATCAATAATGATTGAAAAAAAAAACATTTTTTGATATGATTAGAACCGGCGATAGTATTCATATTACCGGCGATAGTATTCATATTTTAGAAAAAGAAAGAGGTCTATATGTCAAACAAAATGAAAGGCAACGCGCTGCTGCTTATAACGGCATTCATATGGGGAACGGCTTTTGTCGCCCAGAAGAACGGAGGCGAATTAGGAGCGTTTACCTTTAACGGTATCCGTACATTCATAGGCGGACTCTTCCTCCTGCCGTTCATATTCGCAGGCTATAACAAAAAAAAGAAAACAAGCGAAGCTCCGACAGCTATATTCACCAAGACGGATTTAATCGCCGGCTTGGTATGCGGCGTTCTTCTTTTCATAGCCGCGTCGCTCCAGCAGTTCGGACTCGCATACACGACCGCGGGAAAAGCGGCGTTCATCACGACTCTATATGTTGTTTTTTGCCCGATATTCTCGATTTTTCTGCTGAAAAAAGGCGTTAAGGTCATAACATGGATATGCGTGGCGCTCGAATGTATAGGTCTCTATCTTCTATGTATGCAGGGAGACTCGTTCTCGATACAGTTCGGAGATACTCTCGTGCTTATCTGCGCGGTGGCATTCTCGCTTCAGATGATAGCGGTAGACTATTTTATCGAAAAAGCGGACGGACTTAACTTAGCTTGCCTGCAGTTCCTCTTCTCCGGAGCTCTCGGCATAATAGCGATGTTCATATTCGAGAGACCGGTCGTTCCAACTGAGATAATATCGTACTGGATTCCTATTCTCTATGCCGGAGTTATGAGCTGCGGCATAGGCTATACGTTCCAGGTTCTCGGACAGAAGTATGCGGACCCGTCGATTGCGGCGCTCATACTCTGCCTCGAATCCGTATTCGGCGCGCTCGCAGGAGCCGTGCTCCTGCACGAGGTTATGAGCTTCCGCGAGATAATGGGCTGCGTGATAATGTTTATCGCGGTTATCCTGTCGAATCTTCCCGAAAGGAGGACGCTATGATTACAAGAGACGAAGCCTACGAGCTTCTCAAAAAATATAACAAGGAAGACTTTCACCTCCATCACGGCAGAATGGTAGAGGGCGCTATGAGATATTTTGCAAAAAAATTGGGCTATGGTGAGGAAGAAGAATTCTGGGCTATAGTCGGTCTCCTGCACGATATTGATTTTGAAATGTGGCCCGAGGAGCACTGCCTTAAGGCTCCCGAGCTTCTGAGAGAAGCCGGCGTCGACGAGGATATGATTCGCGCTGTCGTGTCGCACGCCTACGGCTTCGGGGTCGACGTTAAACCCGAAAAAGAAATGGAAAAAGTCCTCTACGCCTGCGACGAGCTTACCGGACTTATCGGTGCTGCGGCTCTGATGAGACCGTCAAAATCCGTACAGGATATGGAGCTCAAGTCGCTAAAAAAGAAATTTAAGGATAAGCGTTTCGCGGCGGGCTGCGACAGAGACGTCATAATA
Source organism: Anaerovoracaceae bacterium (assembly GCA_041856085.1). Lineage (GTDB taxonomy): Bacteria > Bacillota > Clostridia > Peptostreptococcales > Anaerovoracaceae > RUG754. The sequence continues at coordinate 5,075 of JBHAFL010000089.1, forward strand.
AACGGAGCGGAGATGCTCGGCTGGGAGCTGGATGAACTTCTTAACGAGACGCTTGAAGCTATGAAAACTTGTGAGGAGCAGGCATAGAGATGGAGAAGCTTAAACAGAGAATCCTTGAAGACGGCGTAAGCATCGGAAGCGACAGAATCAATGTCGACGGATTCATAAACCATAGGATAGACACGTCGCTGATGGACGAGATTGGCGAGGAACTCGCGCGAAGATTCGAAGGCGTCAGAGTCGATAAGATTCTGACCGTGGAGGCGAGCGGTATAGCAATCGCCGTTTCGGCTGCGAGATATTTCGGCTTCTGTCCGGTAGTATTCGCTAAAAAAACCAAGCCCAACACGATGAACGATGATACATATCAGGCGCCTTGTATGTCTTTCACCAAACAGAAGATGAATGAGATAACAGTATCGAAAAAACACATTTCAAGAGGTGAGAACATTCTTATAGTCGACGACTTCATGGCTCACGGCGAAGCCTCGAGGGCTCTTTGTAACATCGTGGAGATGGCGGAGGCGAGAGTTGCGGGAATAGGAATCGTAATCTCAAAGGATTTTCAGGGAGGCAAAAAAAGCCTCGAGGATAAGGGCTACAGAGTAGAAACCCTCGCCTCGGTACTATCTATGAAAAAAGGCAGGATAGAATTCGCATAGATGAAAACGGCAAGAAAGCATATAAATAAATATTTTTCAATCTACAAAAGCGCAACATTGTGTTTGTTGCGCTTTTGTTGCGCTTCTTGTAGTACAATATCCGTGTAATTCTGCGTGTGATTAAGGCTTTTTAAGCGATTGCGTTTATTGAGCGACAATATTCTAAATTAAAATGACTGTTAAATAGATAGAACATTTTTTTCGATAAATAGAAACGGGGGTTACTTTTATGCAGGGAGAGCAACCGAGAAACAATAAAATATTCAGACAAAAAAACGTCGAGCGCGTATCGGATCCGGAGATTCTGAACGATTATATACGCGTCACTACGCCGTCGGTCTGGATTACACTGATTGCAATTTTAGTTCTTTTGGCAGGAATATTAGCATGGGGAATCTTCGGGACTGTAGAGGTACATAGAGAAGACGGGAGCACGGAATATGTTCGCCCCATCACATATTTAATGAATTGAGAGAACCGATATGAATCGCAGAGCAACGAAACAACCGGTAACTCGCGGCAGAGCGAAAGTACCGGTAATTATGCAGATGGAGGCTCTGGAATGTGGAGCCGCCTGTCTGTGTATGGTTATGGCTTATTATGAAAAATGGATTCCGCTCGAGCAGGTTCGAAAGGATTGCGGCGTTTCACGCGACGGAAGCCGCGCCGGCAATATTCTCAAAGCCGCCCGCAGCTACGGATTTACGGCTAAAGGCTATCGCTATGAGCCGGAGAATCTTAGGGAAAAAGGCAAATTCCCATGCATAATTCACTGGAATTTTAACCATTTTGTAGTATGTAACGGATTTCGCGGCGATAAAGTTTATCTGAACGATCCCGCCGGAGGAGACTATACCGTGTCTATGGAGCTGTTCGATAAGAGCTTCACAGGCATTTGCCTTATGATAGAACCGGGAGAGAATTTCGAGCCCGGGGGAGAGAAAAAAAGCATTATGCGCTTCGCCCTAAAGAGGCTTAGAGGAGCGGAAGAGGCGATGGTCTTCGTGGCACTGACGGCTGTAATAACCTCTTTGACGGGAATACTTTCAGTGGGATTCTCGCGGGTATTTATGGACGAGCTCCTCACGGGAAAAGAGCCTGAGTGGTTCTATCCGTTCCTTATAGGGCTCGGCATACTGACTCTCATTCAGATTGTCGCGGCGTGGATACAGGCTATATATTCGCTCCGCCTTAACGGCAAAATGGCGGTTATCGGCAACAGCGCTTATATCTGGAATGTGCTGAGGCTGCCTATGGAGTTTTTTTCTCAGCGTATGGCGGGAGATATCCAACAGCGAAAGACTCAGAACGAGGTCATCGCGAGTGAAATTGTTAAAACATTGGCGCCTCTTGCCATAAACATCGTAATGATGATCGTATATATGGCGGTGATGCTCAGATATTCCATAACGCTTACATTAGTGGGGATTTTGTCGGTGCTGCTTCAGATTACGGTATCTCGGATAATTTCGAGAAAGCGTATAAACATAACCCGCGTTATGATGCGCGACAGAGGTAAACTTGCCGCGACAACGGTTTCAGGCATAGATATGATAGAAACCATTAAGGCAAGCGGCGCTGAAAACGGATATTTTGAAAAGTGGTCAGGTTATCAGGCTTCCGTAAACACCCAGAATATGCGGTTTGAACGAATAAATCTGTATCTCGGCATGATTCCCGCGCTCATAGCGGACGTGCTGAATATTGTCATATTGATTTTCGGCGTCGGACTCGTTATTCGGGGACAGTTTACCTCGGGTATGATTTTCGCATTTCAGGGATTATTAGGCTCATTTATGACGCCCGCAAGGCAGCTCATCGATTCGGGTCAGAAGATACAGGAGATGCGCACGAGTATGGAGCGTATAGAAGACGTAATGGAATATCCGAAGGACATTATGCTTCAGGATACGCGGTCTATGCGGTCGAAGCCGGAGTCGGGAGACGACGGCTATGATAAGCTCGGCGGCAATCTGGTTATGAAAAATGTGACCTTCGGTTATTCGAGGCTGGAGCCTCCACTTATCGAAAACTTTAATCTGGAGCTAAAACAGGGGCAGCGCGTAGCGCTTGTGGGAGCGTCGGGCTGCGGTAAATCTACGCTCTCCAAGCTGATTTCAGGTCTTTACCTGCCGTGGAGCGGCGAGATACTTTTTGACGGCAAGCCGATATCGGATATTGACAGAAATGTTTTCACGGGCTCGGTGGCTGTGGTCGATCAGGATATAATTCTTTTTGAAGATACCATAGCCGACAACATTAAGATGTGGGACAACTCAATCGAAGATTTTGAGATGATTATGGCGGCTCGGGACGCTCAGATTCATGAGGAGATAATGCAGCGACCTGAGGGCTACCGACATAAGATAACCGAGGGCGGCAAGAACTTCTCCGGAGGTCAGCGCCAGCGTATAGAAATCGCCAGAGTGCTGGCACAGGACCCGACAATAATAATATTGGACGAAGCGACCGGCGCGCTTGACGCCGGAACTGAATATGACGTAGTACGCTCCATTTGCGACCGGGGGATTTCCTGCATTGTAATCGCCCATCGACTGAGCACGGTACGTGACTGCGACGAGATAATAGTAATGGATAAGGGCAAAGTCGTCGAGCGCGGCACCCACGACGAGCTGATGGCTATGAGCGGCGTTTATAAGGCGCTTGTGACGTCGGAGTAAGGGGGTAAAGGAATGGGCTGGTTTGATGAACAAATCCGCGCGAGAAAAGAAGCGGATCAGGCGGTATTCGAGGACTCCTTTATTGAAATGGCGGGAGCTGTAATGGGAAGAAGAATGTCTGACTCCCTAAACGATGACCGCCATATAACCGAGGAAGCAATCGCAGAAATTCTAAAATATTACCATGTTAAGCCTCAGGAGATACCGGACGGCATTAAGGATATGAACGAGGTACTGGAATATCTCTTGCGCCCTTACGGCATAATGCGCCGAAATGTACGACTGAGCAGAGGCTGGTACAGGGACGCCGCAGGAGCTATGCTCGGCACGAGAAAAGACGACGGCAGCGTTGTGGAGCTGATACCCTGCGGCATTAGCGGCTATCGGTTTTATGACCGCAAGACGTCAAAAAACGTTAGGATTAACAGGCATAATCAGTCGATGCTTGAAGATGAGGCGATAGCCTTTTATAAGCCGTTTCCGCTGACGAAGCTCGATGCCGGCAGTCTGCTTAAATATATAATTCAACAGATATCCGCGGCGGATATAGCGCTTCTGGTGTTGGCGACGCTCACTATCACAGGCGTCGGTATGCTGCTCCCTAAGCTTAACAAGGCTTTATTTTCGGACGTTATGACCTCCGGAAACGAGCAGGCGCTGGTCGGCATAGGCATATTTATGATTTGTGCTACAGCAAGCAGGCTCATGTTCACCTCAATACGTGAACTGCTTACAGCTAAAATAGGCGCTAAGCTTAATATATTCGTAGAAGCGGCGACGATGGCAAGGATACTGTCTCTCCCCGCCGACTTTTTTAAGGACTACAGCGCGGGAGAGCTTTCGAATCGTGCGCAGTATATAAACGGTCTGTGCAGCGTTATGACGAGTATGACGCTTTCAACGGGGCTTTCATCTCTGTTTTCTCTTGTATATATAGCGCAGATTTTCGTATATGCGCCTGCGCTTGTGGCGCCTGCGCTTTCGATTATGGCGCTCACTCTCGCCGTTATCACCGTGCAGGTGTTTATGCAGATGAGAATAGAGCGCAGTCAAATGGAACTTGCGGGAAAAGAGAGCGGTATGAGCTATCAGCTCATTTCCGGAATACAAAAAATCAAGCTCTCGGGAGCGGAGCGCAGAGCGTTCGCCCGTTGGGGCAGGCTCTATGCGAAACAGGCGAGGTTTCAATACGACCCTCCGATATTCCTGAAAATTGCCCCGGTTATAGTCACGGCGATTTCTCTCATCGGAACGATGGTTATGTACTTTACCGCCGTGAAAAGCGGGGTGTCCGTGGCGGAGTATTACGCATTCAATGCGGCTTATGGGACAGTGAATGCCGCTTTTAACGCGCTGGCAGGAATTGCCGCGGGCGCAGCAATGATACGACCGTCTCTTGAAATGGCAAAACCCGTTTTAGAGACAGTACCTGAGGTGTCAGAGGATAAACAGGTTGTCGCCGGACTTTCAGGAGGAATAGAGCTTAACAATGTAACTTTCAGATATTCCGAAGATATGCCGGCTGTTTTAGATGACGTCTCTCTAAAAATTCGACCCGGGCAGTATGTGGCGATTGTAGGTAAAACCGGTTGCGGAAAATCGACCCTTATGCGCATTATGCTCGGATTCGAAACGCCTCAGAAAGGCGCTGTGTATTACGACGGACGGGACGCAAAAAAACTGGATATGAAATCTCTGAGGCGAAGAATAGGCGCGGTAATGCAAAACGGCAAGCTGATCACCGGCGATGTTTTCTCCAATATAACGATATCCGCCCCTTGGCTTACCATGGACGACGCATGGGAAGCGGCGAAGATTGCGGGGATTGATAAAGAGATAAAAAATATGCCGATGGGAATGTTTACGGTGATTTCCGAGGGACAGGGAGGAATATCGGGAGGCCAGCGGCAGAGGCTGCTGATAGCGCGCGCAGTTGCACCGAAGCCGAAAATACTTATGCTTGACGAAGCGACCTCGGCTTTAGACAACCTGACTCAAAAAAAAGTTTCGGAAGCGCTTGGCAGGATGAAATGCACCCGCATAGTAATTGCCCACAGATTGTCGACCATACAGCAATGCGACCGAATTATAGTTCTCGACAAAGGCAAGCTTATCGAGGACGGAAGCTACGAAGAGCTTATTAAAAACAAGGGAGTCTTTGCCGAGCTTGTTAAAAGACAGCAGCTTGACAGCAGCGAATATGTGGGAAAAAGCACAATTTATTAGCGCAATAATCAAAAAACAAAAAATATTTCAAAATAATACCGCCACACAGCGATTTCTTTCGTATCAATATATGTGACCCCATGTGTCTGACGGAGAAAACTTCGGCAGTGCTAAAAATATCTTAATATAGCCCGTGACAGGGCGCAATAAAAGGAGGAAAATAAAATGACAGAGAACTTAAAGTTATTCTTATGCGAAGCGGAGAAGGACAAGGAATTTATGGAGAAGCTTAAGACCGCCAAATCGCCTGAGGAAGTAGCGAAAATGGCTAAAGAAAAGGGCTTCGAGCTTACGGCGGATGAAGTAATGCTGCAGCCGGACGGAGAAATCTCCGACGCGGAGCTGGACGAGGTATCGGGCGGCAGGCACTGGTGGATATCATTAGAACACCTGGAAGAAATGCTTAGAAAAGCAGCAAATGAAGAAATGCAACGCCGTTTAGCACAAGATAGGGGAGAAAGCAAGAATTTCATATAAGCTAAATAATTATAATGTCACGAGCAGAAAGGCAAACAGTATGAGCATAATAAAAACGCATGAAGAGAATAAGCTGACGGTAGCTCTTAACGGGCGCCTCGACACCGTATCATCACCTCAGCTTGAGGGAGAGTTGCGCGTCGCGGTAAGCGATATCAAGGAATTGATATTTGATCTGAGTGAACTCGATTATATCTCTTCTGCCGGTCTGCGCGTGCTGCTGTCGGCACAGAAGGTTATGAACCGTCAGGGTACGATGACGGTCAGAAATGTGAAACCTGAAATTATGGATATTTTCGAAATAACCGGCTTCGTGGAGCTGCTAAACATTGAATAAAATGGCAGGCGGCACTATGATAGACGGTATCAAGGCGGCGTTTGAAGCTGAGCCGTGCAATACCGGGCGTCAGGTGGAACTGGACATAGGCAAGGCATTTCCGATTTTGTGCCTTGCCTATGTGCATTGCATTATCGAATGCAGCACGCCCGAGCAGCTTACCGCGGGAATTCCGTTTTTGTTTGACTCGGTAATAGGCGGTCCGCTCGGCGCGCCTATGTTTCTCCTCTGCATGGGAGCTACGGTACATTTTACGAGAGCTAATAGCCCTAAGGACCTCGCGCTGCGCGGGCTTAAGCTTGTTTTTATAGGTTTTTTACTGAATATCTTTCGCTTTTTAGTGCCCGATTTGGTCGGGTATATGTTAACGGGAGATGAGGAGAGGTTTATAACGTCGCTGCCTTATCGCGTATTCGGCAACGATGTTCTTCAATTTGCCGGCATTGCGTTTATTTGTCTTGCCCTGATGCGGCGAATGAAATTGCCCGCTTGGGCGATGATTGCGATTTCCCTTGTATTTTCGCTTGCGGGAACTGAGCTCAGGGGAACCGATTTTAATAACGATGCGCTTAACATAGCGGGAGGCTGGTTTCTGGGAACGGTAAACGAAGAGAATATGATTATCTCGGATTTTCCGATACTGAATTGGCTGCTCGTGCCTGTCGCCGGCTATTGCTTCGGAGGAGTGCTTTGCAGGGTAAGGGATAAGAGACGCTTCTATCTGTACATTTCTCCTATACCTCTTATGGCTGCCGTCTTGGCGATGGCATTAGAGATTCGCGGCGCGACGGGTATGTTCGGAGAGGGACAGAACGCTTACTATCATCTTAGGACTCACGACCTTATTATCTGTATTGCGCTTAATATAGGGCTTCTCGGAGCGTATGAAGCGATTTCGCGCATGCTCGCGCAGCCGGTTAAAAAATTTTTTGTTTACACGAGCAGTAATATCACGGCATATTACTGCATACATTGGGTTATCGTTCGAATGAGCGTCAATGTGATTATCTACAGCGCTAAGGGCTCGCCGCTTTTGCCGATTTGGGCTGCTATGATTGTCAGCTCGGGAGTCGTTTTGCTGACCTTTTCTCTTCTGAAAATTTACCGAAAGCTGTATCCGCGTGAAAGGAAAAGCTTATGAATAAAAAAAACCATAGCCGACTTAGCAGGAAGATTCTTATGAGTCTGGTACTTTTCGCATTGTTGATAACGCTTATCGCTTCGATATTGGTGGGCTTCGGCAACTATCGAACCGATATGTCCGAATGTGCGCAGTCCGCATACGCCTATGCGCGTGCGGCAGCACGGTTCATAGACGGCGATAGGGTTCTCGGCTATCTCGGGACTTCCGAAACCGACGAAAACGGCAATGCGATATACAGAAAAGACGCATACTATGAAGAGGTTATGTCGTATCTGGTTTCGGCACAGTCCGAGTATGCGCTTATGAAGTATTTTTATGTTTTCGTTCCCTATGAGGACAACCTCGTATATGTATGGGACGTGACCTCGGGTGAGGATGCGCGTCCGTTAGGTTATGCAGAGGAATATATGGACGGCGGCAAGGAAACCCTGAAGAATGTCTATCGCCGCGACCCTATAGAAGAGATATCGATTTTTCACGACGACGTATATGGCAATATCGCCTGCGCCTACTATCCGATTTTTAACGGCGACGGACAGCCTGTTGCCATCGTGGGTGTGGATCTCTCTCTTGAAAGCATAAGACATAAGTTTTTTAGCAATGTGCTTCGGATAAACGCGGCGGTATGGATTGCCACGCTTATCGCCTGCGCGATAGGATTTTTTGTTATAAGGCGTACGCTCGTCCGCCCTATTCAGAGGCTTAATGCGGCGACTAAGGGAGTGGTGGAGAACCTCGATACCAGCCTCAGCATGGATTTAGAGATAAATACCAATGACGAGCTTCAGGAGCTCGCAGGCTCTTTCAGCAAGATGAACGCCGACCTCAGGACTTATATCGAACGCCTTTCCAAGGTGACGGCTGAGAAAGAGCGTATCGGCGCCGAGCTTAATATCGCCACACAGATTCAGGCTGATATGCTGCCGCATATCTTCCCGCCTTTCCCTGACAGAAAGGAATTCGAACTATATGCGTCGATGACTCCCGCTAAGGAAGTCGGCGGCGATTTCTATGATTTTTTTCTCATAGACGATGATCATCTCTGCCTCGTTATGGCTGACGTCAGCGGCAAGGGTATTCCGGCGGCGCTGTTTATGGTCATAGCTAAGACTCTGATAAAAAACAGGGCTCAGCTTGGCGAAAGTCCGTCCGAGATCCTCAGAAACGTCAATGAACAGCTCATGGACGGTAATGAGGCTGAGCTTTTCGTTACGGTATGGCTTGCTATAATTGAAATATCGACAGGAAAGGGCGTGGCAGCCAATGCCGGACATGAGCACCCCGTGCTCAGGCGCGCGGGCGGCAGATATGAACCGGTTATATATCGCCATTCGCCGGCGGTTGCGGCGATGGAGGGGATAAAATTTCGGGAACACTCTTTCGAGCTTTATCCGGGATACAGTCTTTTCGTCTATACTGACGGCGTGCTTGAGGCGACTGCCGCAGGTAATGAGCTTTTCGGAATGGAGCGTATGCTCGCTTCGCTTAACAGGGAACCGAATGCGCCGCCTCGAAGACTGCTCGGCAATCTTAGGGAAGATATCGACAGGTTCGTGGGAGAGTCGCCGCAGTTTGACGATATAACGATGATGTGTTTACACTATAGCGGTACCGCGATACGCGGTCTGAGCGAGCTTACCTTAGACGCTAAAACTGAAAACCTTGAGGAGCTCATGTCCTTTATAGCGGGAGAGCTTGACGAGCTCGACTTCCCCGCTAAAAATAAGAAGCAGATAGAGATTGCGGTGGAGGAACTGTTTGTAAACATAGCTCATTATGCTTATACGCCTTTTTCGGGAAGCGCCACTGTCAGGGTGGATAAGCGCGAGCAGGGACAGATAGTAATTACATTTATTGACAGAGGTATGCCGTTTAATCCTCTTAACAATCCGGAGCCTGATATTACGCTGTCCGCGGAGGACAGACAGATAGGAGGACTCGGAATATATATGGTTAAACAGAGTATGGACGAGGTCGCTTACGAATACCGTAACGGTGAGAACATACTTACGATAAAAAAAGGATATATAAGGCACTGAGCGAAGGGAGATTTTTATGAAAACGAAGTTGAAGTCATTGTTAATTTTGACGATTATTGCTGTAATGCTGCTTTCATCAGCCTGCGTAGCGGGCGATAACAGTGGCGGCGCTTCTAAAGAAATTTATGGCTTTAAGCTGATTAAGGAGCAGGACATTCCTGATTTTTCATCTACGCTTCTCTGGTATGAACACGAAAGGACGGGCGCCGAGCTGGTCTGGATTAAGAACAGCGACGAGTTTAAGACCTTTTCGATTTGCTTTAAGACAGAGCCGTACGACGATACAGGCAGCGCGCATATAGTCGAGCATGCACTTGTCACAAGCTCGAGAAAATACAGTTCGAATAACGTAATTTTGGATATGTACTACAGGTCTACATGCGCAGATATGCATGCGTACACAGCTCCCGATCATACGTGGTTTCCACTGTCAAGCCGGGACTCTAAGGATTTCGCGAATCTGACCGACCTTTATCTTGACATGATAATTTTTCCGAGGATAGGTGAAGATGAGTCGCTGTTCAGACGGGAGGGCTGGCATTATGATATCATGGATAAGTCTGACCCTATAAACTATGTCGGGATAGTATATAATGAAATGCGCGGTTATATGTCGAATCCGGAAGAAAAATTGGAAAACGCGGCTCTTAAAGCTCTATACCCCGACACGGGATACGCTTTCAATTCCGGAGGAGACCCGGAAGCCATTCCTGATTTAAGCTATGAAGAGTTTCTTGCTTTTTATCACAAGTTCTACCATCCGTCAAACATGCTGTTGTATTTTTATGGCGACGTCGACATCGAATATTTTATGAAAAAAATCGACGAGGAATATCTTTCGGAGTTTGATAAGCAGGAGCCGGAGGTCGAACTGAAGAAACAAGAGCCGCTTAGCGGGATGAGTGTAGTCGAAGATGAATATAATATAAGCGAGGGAGAGGATACCGCAAAAAAGACTTATCTTGCCTATGTAATCGGATGCGGAGACGGCGGCAATCTAAAGGACGATCTTTCGCTCGGAATTATCGGGGATGCTTTGCGATACATGAATTCGGCGCCGATAAAAAACAGGCTTATGGACGAAAATATAGGTGAAGACGTCGGTTCCATGTCTTTTAGATATAATCAAAATGCTTTTGGCGTGGCTGTCTCTGAGGCAGAGCCGGAAGACGCGGACAGGCTGGTTAAAATTGTGGACGAAGAGCTTAACAGGGTCGTTAAAGACGGCTTTGATAAGAAAACATTGTACTCTATAATTAATCGCATTGAAATCAGACTGCGTGAAGGCGGAGGAGGTCTAAAGGGGAACTTTTTTCTCGATTATGTGAAAAATGGCAGATTCTATTCGGGAGATCCTGCGGCATATTTTGATTTCAGCGGCGTAATAGATGAGCTGAAAGAGGGTGTGGAAAACGGATATTTCGAGAATTTTGTCAAGGAAAAGCTTCTTTCACATAATCACAAGGGTCTCGCAATTCTGAAACCTTCTGCAGGGCTGTTTGACAGGCACAACAAAGCTGTTGAAGAAAAACTCGCGAAATATAAGGCGAGCCTGAGCGATGAGGAGCTCGAGGAGCTCATATCTGTCAATAAAAAAGACGCGGAAAAAAATTCCGCAAGCACCGATATCAATCTTCCGAAGCTTGAGCTTAGTGAAATCGACACGGATATCAATGTCGAGGATTATACTGTTTCGGATTTGGGCAAGTCGAAGCTGCTGTATTCCGAGCAGCCGACTAACGGCATGGTTTATGCGAGCCTGCAATTTGATTTATCGACGGTAGATGAGGATAAACTGCCCTATGCCGCAATTTTATCTTATATGCTCAAACATGTGGATACCGAGGCGCATAAACGCGAGGAACTTGATGTTGACGTATCCGTGGTAAGCGGAGGGATATACGCCAGCCTTCATGTAAACGAACACAGCAAGACTCAGGCTTTGGATTCGAGATTTAAGATAAACACGAAAGCGACAGGCGATTATCTTGACGAGACCTTTGATTTAGTGTATGAGATTCTTATGCAATCGAAATTTGAGGATTACGATTGGATAGGCAAAAGGATGAAAAGAATAGAGACTGTTGCGCAGGAAGCCGTAAGCACAAACGGCAATTTCATGGGGTTGTACAGAGCATTATCATATTTCTCACCTAAAGACAAGTATTGGGATGCAGTCGGCGGGTTTGATTTTCTGAGATCTGTTCAAAAAATCAACAAAGACTTTGAGAAAGACCCTAAGGCTGTCTGCGACGAGATTAAGTCGGTAGCGGAAACCGTGTTTAACAGCGAAAACCTTATTGTCACCATCGTGTCCGACGAGGAAAATTTCAAGCCGGCAAAAAAAACGCTTAAGGCGTTTATCGATAAGCTCCCTGACAGAAAGCAGAGGAACGGCAAATTTAATATAAAATGCGAAGTGCTTAACGAAGGCGTACCGTCGTACTCAGATACGAACTACGTGTTTATGGCAGGAAACCTGAAAGAGGCGATGGGCAAGGAAGTAGACGGCAGCGTATATGTTCTTCCCAATATATTGAACAGTACATATCTGATACCGGAATTACGTCTGAAAGGCGGAGCTTACTCGCCGAGAATGTATATCGAGAAAAATACAAACATAGTATTCTATACTTACGATGACCCTAATATCACCGAGACGCTTGACGTTTTCAGAAAAGCAGGGGATTTTATATCGACGCTGGAGATTGACCAGGAAGAGCTTGAGAAAATTATAATCAGCTATTTCAAGTCTACTCCGTCGACTCCTGAACAAATAGCGGATAATATTTGCTATAGATACATCACAGGTATCAGCGACGAGGAGCTCAGGCTGTTAAACGAACAGGTAAAGAACGCAAAATTAGAAACAATAAAGGAATTCGGAGAGGGCATAAGCAGGATGCTCGAAAACGAAAAGTTTTTAGTAATAGGAATGGATAGTAAGGTTAGGGAAAACTCTGAAATATTTAAGAATATATTTGAGGTTAGCGAGTGATATTGTGACTATTGAAATAGAAAAAACTTTATTTGCCAACATATCCCTTGATATTTTTGGCATAATTCTGACAGTGTTTCCTATTGTTTACCTTCTAAGCGGCAATCGATATAAGGATAGGAGCAACAGATATTTTTTGCTTGCTTCGGTTTCCAATATACTGATGATAATAGGAGACCTGGGGGACTGGGTCTTTCGCGACATAACCGATTCGTGGATGAAAATAACGCTTTTGGCTCTGACCGCGCTGTATTACAGCTGCACTGCTTTCGTGCCGTATTTCTTTTCGAGATACATAATCGAGTATCTGAAAGTTTCCGGCGGCAAAAAAAAGATATATGTGATGATAACAACGGGACTATGCTCTCTGCAAATTATTTTTGCCGTAATAAGCCCTTTTACAGGCGCAATCTTCTACGTGACTGACGCAGGCTATCACCGCGGTCCGCTGTTTTTCGTTTCGCAGCTTGTAGCTTTAAGCTGCTATCTGCTGTTTACGTATATAGTCATTTCCAATCGCGGGAAGATGAATCACAGGGAAGTCGTATTCTTTCTTTTGTGTATTTTAGTACCGCTCGCTGCCAATACGGTGCAGATGATAGTCCGTGGGCTCGCATTGATGAATATAGGAATCGCGCTGTCGCTACTTTTCATTTTTGTCAATATCCAGCTCGAGTATGAAATTACGCTTTTCAAACGTGAACAGGAACTTTTGCATCAAAAATCGGCGCTGGACGAACAGCGAATCCAACTGCTGCTAAGTCAGATTCAACCGCATTTTTTGTTCAACTCTCTTGGGACGATTGCGGAGCTTTGCCGTATTGACCCGAAAGCGGCTGAAAAAGCGACTGAAGAATTCGCGAGCTTCCTGCGCGGCAATATGATGAGCCTAAAAGCGAAAGGGCTGATTCCGTTCGGGCAGGAGCTTGAGCACGTTAAAAACTATCTTTATCTGGAGCACCGGAGATTTCAGGAAAGGCTTAATGTAGATTATAACATTGAGGTTACGGACTTTTTAATTCCTCCTCTGTCGCTGCAGCCGCTTGCGGAGAATGCGGTGAGGCACGGTATTTGCCATAGAAAAGAGGGAGGGAATCTTACGATAAGTACGAGAGAAATCGACGGGTTCAACGAAATAAGCATAAAAGACGACGGAATCGGCATAGAGAAATCGAAAGAATATCCGAATCTCGGCGGTCATGCTCACATAGGGATATCCAATGTGCGAAAACGCATAGAGACGATGACAGGCGGATATATGGACATAGAGAGCAGTGACGGAGGTACAACCGTACGCATATTGATTCCGTTTAATCGGGGAGGCAAGTGATGCGATTCTTAGCTGTTGATGACGAAAAGATTATGTTAAATAAGCTTATAGGTGTTCTGAAAAGCGTAAGACCGGAAGCGGAGATATTACAGTTCACATGGGCGGACGACGCGCTTAGAGCAGCTAAGGAGCGTCACATTGACGCGGCATTTCTGGATATTCAGATGGGAGGTATGACAGGTTTGCAGCTTGCGGCTCATCTAAAAAAAATTCAGCCCAAAATGCACATTATTTTTATCACGGGACATCACGGATATGCATTAGACGCCTTTAAGATTCGTGCCACCGGCTATCTCCTGAAACCGGTGAGCGAGGAAGCCGTCAGGAGAGAGTTGACATTCATCTATGAAGAGACTGAGTCTCAAAGCAGAATAAGAGTGAAAACCTTCGGCGGATTTGATATTTTCGTGGAGGGCAGTATGGTTAAATTTAACCGCACGAAAGCTAAGGAGCTGCTCGCGTTTCTGGTAGACCGCCGAGGCTTGTCGGTTACGACGGGCGAAGCCTATGCCGCCCTGTTTGAGGACTACGAAAATACGAGGTCGGGAAAGGCATATTTCAGAACGATTCTCCATGAAATGATAAAAGCGCTGAAACAGGCGGACGCGGAAGAAATACTTTTGATAGAGCATAACAGCTTCGCCGTCGTGCCTGAACGCTTCGATTGCGACTTCTACCGTTTTTTAGAGGGCGATCCAATCGCAGTCAACCTATATCAAAACGATTATATGCCCGCATACAGCTGGGCGGAGGTGCGAAACGCCGAGCTCGGCTTCCGTGCTTTATGATACGACCTGAATTCATAGCGCGACGGTATTAAAAGCTGCTGTAAATATCAAAAGCTTTTCGTACCGAAGCTGCCGCCTTAGCTCGTGAGAGCGACGCTAAAAAAAGAAAAACAGAAAAATAGGAGTAAAATTATGGATAGTTTTTTTGAAATCTCCAAGAGAGGCTCCTCGGTTAAAACGGAGATATTGGCAGGTCTGACGACTTTCTTCTCGATGGCGTATATTATTGTCGTCATACCTAATCAGATTACGGGATTCACGGCAGGCCTTGACAGCATATGGAACTCGGTGTATATAGGTTCTATCCTCGTGGCTGCGATAGGTACACTCATCATGTCTCTCTATGCTAAAATGCCGCTTGCTCAGGCATGCGGAATGGGACTGAACTCGTTCTTCTTCGTCAGCTTCATTCTGCCGGAGGTATTAAACGGCGGCGACCCTATAAGAGGGTATCACGCGGGACTCGTGATTGTGCTTCTGTCAGGCTTGATATTCTTCCTTCTTTCCGTCACGGGACTTAGAGTATATATTGCCAAATCTATGCCGACGGTGCTAAAAGGCTCAATTTCGGTAGGGATTGGCTTGTTCATAGCGTTCATAGGCTTTCAGAACTCGGGGATAATACAGGATAATCCTTATACGCTTACGCAGCTTGTAGATATACACGGAGCAATAAGCGGCGGCGGGATACTGTCGGTTTTGCCTGCAATGCTTGCATTTTTGGGATTTATACTCATATCCGCCTTGGGCAAGCTTAACATAAAAGGGAATGTAATAATAGGAATTTTGATAATCTCGGCTCTATATTATGTGTTTACGGGAACTGTGCCGCCTCTTGATTTTAGCCGGGTCGGAAGATTTTTTACAGACTTTCGCTCTATCGGACTCTTCGGCGTTTTCAGCAGCGGCTCGTGGTCGTATGCATTCAGCCAAGAGCTTGTAGGAGGAATATTCGGGGGCGTAATGTATGTAATTGCTTTCGTAATGGTCGATATGTTCGATACGATAGGAACGCTTTATGCGACAGCTTCCGAATCAGGTATGCTCGATGATAACGGAGACCCGATCGCGCTTGAAGAGTGTATGATGGCGGACGCTACCGCGACGGCGGCAGGAGCGACGCTCGGCACTTCCACCTGTACCACGGTTTTGGAATCTGCCGCAGGCATTGCAGCCGGAGGAAGAACGGGGCTTACTTCACTGACAGTTGCGATATGCTTCCTTTTGTGTATGTTCTTAAGCCCGCTCGCGTCTTTGATACCGAGCTGCGCGACATCGGCGGCGCTCATATATGTGGGCGTTCTGATGATGGAAAGCTTCAAAAAAATAGACTTTGCAGACCTGTCTGCGGCAGCGACGGCATTTATGACTATTATTTCTATGGTGCTGACATATTCGATTGCTAACGGAATAGGCATAGGCGCTATAACCTATTCGTTGCTTACCATATTTACGGGCAGGTTTCGAAAGAGCGATATTATGATTACGATTGTGGCGCTTTTGTTCGCCATCAGATTTGTGATGATAACTATGTGATAAGGCTCATATTAGAGGAAGCGACCGCCAAAAGGCAGAAAAATCAAAAAATCAACCCATATCGATAAATATGAAATATATAAATCGAAAAACAGGATAATGTTCGAAAATATCCGAACATTATCTTTTTTTAGCTAAAAAATACTCCGATTCAAGGCGAGAATTATTTGATTTAGCGGTTTAGTCGGTTATAATCTATCTGTGGTGATTTGTCGGTGCAAAACGCAGCCGAGAATACCGATAAAAGATTATCAAAATCAAAAATTCAAGGAGAAAAAAATGAAAAAGATTATTGCACTGGCATTAGTTATCGCAATGATATTCTCTTTCGCGGCATGCGGCGACAAGCCTGCGGCAGACGGCGGAGAGAATGAGGGAACGGTTTATAAGGTCGGTATGGTCTGCATCGGAGACGATAATGCGGCGTACGACAGAAACTTCTATATGGCGGCAGACGCGGCTAAAGAGAGATTAGGTGCAGAGGGAATCGACATTGAATGGACATATACGTATAATCACCCTGAGGGCGACGCGGTTGCTACAGACTGTGAGGATCTGGCGGGGCAGGGCTGCATCGCGGTATTCTGTAATTCCTACGGACAGGAAGCAGCAATGCTTTCGGTTGCCGCTGATTATCCTGATACGGTATTCGCAGGACTCACGAACGAGGGCTCATATAAGGACAGCCTTGAAAATACCGTAAACGCATTCCCGTCAATCTATGAGGGAAGATACATCGCGGGCGTAGCTGCCGGTCTCAAGCTCCAAGAAATGATAGACAGCGGAGAAATCAAAGAAGATGAAGCGGTGCTCGGCTATGTGGGAGCATACACATTCGCAGAGGTTATCTCAGGTTACACCGCATTCTTCCTCGGCGCTAAGTCGGTTTGCCCGTCCGCTACAATGCTCGTGGAGTTCATCGGCTCATGGGGCGACCCTACAATGGAAGCGGCTACTGCCGACGACCTCATCGACAGAGGAGCTAAGATTATTTCACAGCACTCCGACTCCACTACGCCGGCTACGCAGGCGCAGTCCAAGGGCGCATTCCATGTAGGCTATAACATCGGAATGACCGACATAGCTCCTGAAGCTTCCATTATTTCCTCAAGAATCGACTGGACCAACTACTTCACATATGTTATCAAGACAATCGTAGAGGGCGGCAAGGTTGAACAGGATTATACTCAGCACGGAATTGCGGACGGAGACGTAGTCCTCACCGAGCTCAACGAAGCTATCGCAGCGGAGGGAACGGCGGAAAAGCTCGCCGAAATCGAAAAATCCATCGCGGACGGCAGCCTTAAGGTATTCGACACATCTACATTCACTGTAGGCGGCAAAGCCGTTACTAACGCATTCGCAATCGACACCGACGGCGACTTCCAGGCAGATTCCGAGGAAGCTGTCTTCGACGGAGCTTTCCACGAATCCTACTTCCAGTCCGCTCCTTACTTCGCACTCAGAATAGACGGAATCACACTTGTAAACGAAGAATATTGATTTATTACAGCTTCTCAAAAAATATTCTGAAAAACGATAAAAATCAGTAGAAAAGATAACAAAAAAACTATATACTCAAAAGAGGACTTTCAGTCCTCTTTTGGCGTTTAACAAGGACTATTCACTAAAAGTCCAAGACGCAAAACAAGGACTATCAAAAAACCTTGGCGAAAAAAGCGAATCAACAGTTAATTTAGCAAAAAGGAAAGATACTATGCAAAACGCCCATGCAGTTGAATTCAGAGGAATCACTAAGCGCTTCGGACAGGTTACGGCGAATGACAGCGTCGACCTGTATCTCGACCGAGGCGTCATTATGTCGCTGCTCGGAGAGAACGGCTCAGGCAAGACCACGCTTATGAATATGCTCGCGGGGATATACTTTCCCGACGAGGGAGAAATCCTCGTAAACGGTCAGCCTGTCGCCATTAAGTCCCCTAAGGACGCTTTCGAGAACGGAATAGGTATGATACATCAGCATTTTAAGCTCGTCGATGTGTTTACCGCAGCCGAGAATATAGTCCTCGGACTCAAGGAGGACGGCAGGCTCGACAGAAAAGCCGTATCCGAAAGGGTGAGGGCTATCAGTAATAAATACGGCTTCGATATAGACCCCGATAAGAAAATATACGAGATGTCGGTTTCGGAGAAGCAGACCGTCGAGATAATCAAGGTTCTCTACCGGGGAGCGGATATCCTTATATTGGACGAGCCTACGGCGGTGCTTACGCCGCAGGAGACGGGGAGGCTGTTCGAGATATTGAGAGCTATGAAAGAGGACGGCAAGGCGATTATCCTTATTACCCATAAGCTCAATGAGGTAATGGAGATATCCGACGTCGTAGCGGTTCTCAGAAAAGGCAGCCACATCGCGACCGTCAGAACCGGCGAAACCGACGAGAAGAAGCTGACCGAAATGATGGTAGGACGCAGCATATCACTGAACATAGACAGACCCGAGCCTGTCAACCCTAAACCGAGGCTGACCGTGGCGGGTCTTACGGTGAGAGACGGCGAGGGCGTGATTAAGCTGGACGACGTGGGCTTCATGGCTTACGGCGGTGAAATACTCGGAATCGCCGGAATCGCAGGCTCGGGTCAAAAGGAGCTTCTGGAGTCCATAGCGGGACTGAGGCATATATCCAAGGGCTCGATAATCTATACGCCCGAGGGTAAAGCGCCGGCAGAGCTTGTAGGCAAGACGCCTACGGAGATAAAGGACGCGGGAGTTGCCCTCGCATTCGTGCCCGAGGACAGGCTCGGAATGGGTCTTGTCGGCGGCATGGGAATGACGGGCAATATGATGCTCAGGTCGTGGAATAAGGGCAAGAGCATCTTCATAGACCGAAAGGCTCCCGAAGAGCTTGCTAAACGCGTGCTTGACAGCCTCGAGGTAAAAACCCCGAGCATAAACTATCCTGTCAGGAAGCTCTCGGGCGGTAACGTTCAGAAGGTGCTGGTTGGCCGTGAAATAGCCTCCGCGCCGTCTGTGCTCATGAGCGCCTATGCCGTGAGAGGACTCGACATTAACACCTCATACACCATATATAACCTTATGACCGACCAAAAGAAAAAGGGCGTAGCCGTCGTATTCGTAGGTGAAGACCTCGACGTGCTTCTCGAGCTCTGCGACAGGATACTCGTGCTCGCGGGCGGCAGGGTAAGCGGCATAGTGGACGCTCGCACTACCACTAAGGAAGAAATAGGATTGCTTATGACGAATTATGACGGTAAGGAGGAAAAAAACTGAAATGAAAGAAAAGACGCCTCTTATTCGTCTCGTTAAACGGGAAGATATGGCTAAAAGCCGAATCTGGATAATTAGAATCGTCGCGCTCCTCTTTGCGATTATACTGGGCGGGCTGATATTCATCATAGCCGGCTCGAACCCCGTTACGGCTTACGGAGCTATGCTTTCGGGCACGCTCGGCAAGGCCACGGGCATAAGGCAGGTAGTTAAAACCGCGGTGCCGCTGCTCGGAACCGCTCTCGCTCTCGCGCCGTGTTTCGCTATGAGATATTGGAACATCGGAGCTGAGGGTCAGATTACGATGGGAGCCATCGCGGCTACATTTTTTGCACTGAACTTCTCAGGCAGCGTGCCGTCTCCGATACTGCTCCTCGTTATGGGGCTTGCCTCGGCAGTCTTCGGAGCGCTTTGGTCGGCTGTACCGGCTGTTTTTAAGGCGAGGTGGGGGACGAACGAAACCCTGTTCACGCTGATGATGAACTATATAGCGATAGGAATAGTCGGCTGGCTTCAAGGCGGAGCATGGGAGGGCAAACCCGGCTCGCAGATTATCCCTATGTTTGACAGCGCCGCCGTGCTGCCTAAGGTATTCGGGGTGCATATCGGCTGGATAATGGTTTTAGCTCTCACTATATTTATGCATATCTATATGAAGTATACGAAGCAGGGCTACGAGATATCGGTACTCGGCGAGTCGGAGAACACCGCGCGATATGCCGGTATGAACGTGGCTAAGGTCACCATAAGGACAGCCTGCCTCTCCGGAGGTATAGCGGGACTCGTGGGCTTTATGGTGGCTTCGGGCGCTAACCAGACTCTCTACTCGGGAGTGGCGGGCGGCGTAGGCTTCACGGCGATAACCGTAACATGGCTCGCCCAGCTTAACCCGTTCGCGATGATAGGAATATCCTCGCTGCTCGCGGTGCTCTCAAAAGGCGCGTCGAGCTTGCAGACCCGACTTCAGATACCGGCGTCGATATCTGATATCATCACGGGAATAATCCTGCTCTCGATGCTCGGCTGCGAGTTTTTCATAAACTATAAGATGATATTCAGAGGAAAAGACGAGTCTGAACCTAAACAACAGGCACAGACGAAAACCTTGGCTGTTAACATAGGAAAGGAGTCGGAGTAATGGAATTTAATATAGCGGGACTCATACGCGCAGCCGTGCTTAACGGTACGCCGCTTCTATTCGGGACCTCCGGCGAGATACTCACCGAAAAATCCGGCAACCTAAACCTGGGAGTAGAGGGACTTATGTTTATGGGCGGAGCTTTCGGACTCTGCGGAGCTTTCGTCTACGGCAATATGGCGGGAGACGGCGCTATAGGAGCTGTAGCTGTAATCATCGCGCTGCTTTTCTCATTTCTTTCGGGAGTCGCAGGCTCTCTCATATACAGCTTCCTCACGATAACCCTGCGCGCTAATCAGAACGTAACGGGACTTGCACTCACCATCTTCGGTACGGGTGTGGGTCAGTTCGTGGGCGAGCTTATGAGGATAAAGGTCGGAGGCAACGTTACAATCTCGAACGCCCTCAAGGAAGCGTTCGCGGGGTCGATTTTTCCGGCTGCACTTCGCCGCATACCCGTGCTCGGCGAGATAATCTTCGGGTATAACCTCTTCGTCTATCTCGGTCTTATTACGGTGCTGTTTATGGCGTATTTTATGAAGAGAACGAGGACGGGACTCTTCCTCTCCGCAGTCGGAGAGTCTCCGCAGACGGCGGACTCCGCGGGCATCAACGTCACAAAATACAGATATCTCGCGACCGTCATAGGCGGTGGAATCTCAGCCGTAGGCGGTATGGTCTATACGATGACGATAGCCGGCTCCGTATGGAACCACATCGGACTATCGGGAGAGGGCTGGGTTGCGGTAGCGCTCGTAATCTTCTGTATGTGGAAGCCCCTGAACTCAATCTGGGGCTCGGTGCTGTTCGGTGGACTGCTTATTCTCTACCTGAGACTTCCGCTGCCGTTTATGCCTACGCAGATATATAAGATTGTGCCGTATATAGCTACAGCGATAGTTCTCATAGCGGTTTCGATGAGACAGCGCAGGGAAGACAGGCCGCCTCAGGGACTCGGCGCGAACTACTTTAGAGAAGAGAGGTAAGCCGGGCAGATATTTTTTATTTCATCTGCGGCAATCAGGCTCAGATTCGAATTCGCGATTATAGCCATGAATCCCTTGCCCGCGCTCATAAATAAGATTATTGCCATGCAGCCTTTTACCGCGCCCATAAATAAGATTATAGATATGCAGCCCTTGACCGCGCTTGCGAAAAAGATAATAGTTATACAGCCCTTGACCGCGCCCATAAATAAGATTATAGCTATGCAGCCTTTGACCGCGCTTGCAAATAAACTATAAAAATAGTATAATAACCTCGCGCGGCAGGGTGTTTTTTGCGGGAGCTGAATATCACTAAAAATTGAGAGGCAAAAAATATGTACTACGAGATGACCATTGCAGGTCTGAAAAGACAATTACCCATATGTAAGGTGACGGACGATCTGTATATCGCAGCTTTCATTATGTTCTCAGATGTCGAGGTGACGGTAGCTGCGGCAGGAGAGCTACTGAAAAAAGCGCCGGAGTTCGATGTGCTGATAACTGCTGAAGCTAAGGGAATACCGCTGTGCTACGAAATGGCAAGACAGGCAGGAACAGACGACTATGTCATTGCCCGCAAGAAGCCTAAACTCTATATGAATAATATCCTATATACGGAAGTGGATTCGATAACGACAGATCACGTGCAGACGCTCTGCATAGGAGACAGGGAAGTTTCCCTGCTAAAAGGCAGAAGAGTGCTGATAGTGGATGATGTGATTTCTACCGGAGAGTCGCTCCGTTCCATCGAAAATCTGGTGAGGAGGGCGGGCGGCAATATCGCAGGCAGAATGGCAGTTCTGGCAGAGGGTGATGCTGCGGCAAGAGATGACATCATCTTCCTCGAAAAACTTCCTGTATTTAACAGGGACGGAAGTATTAAATAAAAAAACATGCGGCCGCCCGAAAGGACGGCTTGTAATATTTAGGAGAAAAAAATGAAAAAATACGACGTAATAATTATCGGAGCAGGTCCGGGCGGAATCTTCGCAGCTTACGAATTGGTTAAAGGTAATAAGGGACTTAAGATAGCCGTGTTCGAGCAGGGAAACGAGCTTAAGAGAAGAAAATGCCCTATTGACGGTAAAAAAATCACCTCCTGTATCAGGTGTAAGACCTGCTCCATAATGAGCGGCTTCGGCGGCGCGGGCGCGTTTTCGGACGGTAAATATAATATCACCAACGAATTCGGCGGCAACCTGTATGAGTATATAGGACGTGATCAGGCGACAGAGCTTATGGAGTATGTCGACTCCATCAATATGTCCTACGGCGGAGAGGGTACTAAGCTCTACTCGACTGCCAACTCGGGCATCAAGAAAAAATGCTTCGAGAATGACCTTAAGCTGCTTGAAGCTCAAGTAAGACACCTCGGCACCGACGTCAACTACATTGTTCTCGAGAATATGTACGAAGAGCTTAAGGATAAGGTCGACTTCCACTTCCTCACAGAGGTAAAAACCGTATCAAGGGCAGCCGACGTATATGTCATAGATACCGAAAAAGAAAAATATAACGCGCCTAAGCTCATAATCTCGGTAGGGCGCTCGGGAAGCAAATGGATGGGCTCGGTATGCGAGAGGCTTGGCATAGCGACCAACTCAAGCAGGGTGGATATCGGAGTCAGAGTCGAAATCCCGTATGAGGTTTTTTCCGAGCTTACGGACGAGCTCTATGAGAGCAAGATAGTCTACAGAACGAAAAAGTACGACGACCTCGTCAGGACGTTCTGCATGAACCCGCACGGAGTTGTGGTTAACGAGAATACGAACGGCATAGTCACAGTAAACGGACACAGCTACGAGGACCCTAAGCTCCATACCGAAAACACCAACTTCGCGCTCCTCGTTTCCAAAAAATTCACCGAGCCATTTAAGGATTCGAACGGCTACGGCGAGAGCATAGCGCACCTTTCGAATATGCTCGGCGGAGGAGTTATAGTGCAGAGATTCGGAGATCTCGTACACGGCAGGAGAACGAACGAGGACAGGCTTGACGCGAGCTTTGTCAGACCGACCCTTAAGGCGACGCCGGGAGACCTCAGCCTCGTAATCCCTAAGAGGATAATGGACGACATAATCGAGATGGTCTATGCTCTCGACAAGATTGCGCCGGGAACGGCGAACCACGATACGCTTCTCTACGGAGTCGAAGTTAAGTTCTATAATCTACAGGTTGAGCTTGACGAAAACCTTGAGACGGAGTATAAGGGACTGTACGTGATAGGCGACGGTTCCGGCGTGACGCACTCGCTCTCGCACGCCTCGGCTTCGGGAGTATATGTGGCAAGAAAAATTACGGGGGCTTGTTGAACGTCATATTGATGATTGACATAAAACAGTTATAGCCAATTATTAAAAAAAGAAATATAGATATGGAGCAGGTAAATCTCTTTGACAACCGAATATCGCAGCCGCTCGCGGCAAGACTCAGACCGAGAGACCTCAGCGAATACGCGGGACAGAGCCATCTTTTAGGCGAGGGCAAGGTGCTTAGAAGACTCATCGAGGAGGATATATTAAGCTCAATGATTTTTTGGGGACCGCCGGGA
>JBHAFL010000090.1:0-6362 GCA_041856085.1 Anaerovoracaceae bacterium
GACCGTACATCGGTTTTTTATAGAGGAGTATAAGTATGTGAGTCTGAACAAATCTGTCCAAATTTTTACCCTTGCATGAGCAATCCATATCTATATACATCAGAGTGTCAAGCTTCCTTTCATATATTCATTAAGCGCCGAGGTTACTACGCTGACTATCCCTATTCCCACAGATGAAATTACTACCAGCTTAGCCTCTTTCACTTCCTTATCCCATGAGCTTACGTTTATCTGTTTACCGACGCAGTCAATCTTAAGCGCCCCCCTCTCGCTGTTCAAAAAACCCTTTATCCTGTATGTCGATTCTGCAATTTTTTGTATGAAATGCATAAGGGACTCGCAATCAACCTCTCTTCTCTCCCTGAGCACCAGAGTCTGCGGACGCGTGCCGAAGGTATTAGAGCTCTCCTCACTTTTGCCGATAAGCCCCGACGGGCTTTCAATTACCGCTTTTATGTCTATATCGCAATATGACGTATCATATATTACCGCAAGCGGATTAACCTCTTCAATTATTTCATAGACCCTGTTAAGCTTGAGCTCCTCTGCAATATCCGTCTTGTTTATAATTATTATGTCGCTGTATGCGACCTGCTTCTTCAGCGACTCGAGGAGCTCGAATAAATCCGTAAAGGATGTGCCGTCGGCAATACAGATGGAATGTCCGTACTCATATTTCCTTGAAAGCCGGGCGTCAATTCCCTTTAGGATATCAGGCATGCTCGACGGGTCCGCAAGACCCGACGCCTCAATAAAAAGATAGTCTATCTCCATTCCCGACATCAATATCAGACTTTCAACAAACTTGTCTTTTATACAGGCGCAAAAAATTGAGCCGTTGGTAAGCTCAGTCATTTTTAATCCGTCTCTCTCGATAATTTCGGTGTCCACCGAGACGGCGCCGAACTCGTTTACCAATACCCCAATCTTTTTTTCTTTGTATTCATCGATGATTCGGCGAAGCAAGGTTGTCTTTCCCGCCCCCAAAAATCCTGTGAGCATTATAAGTTTAATCATTTTTTTCCTTCTTTTTTATCAATTCTCCGGCTACTCTGACTGCCTCAAGCGCATCTTCCGTGTAAGCGTCGGCTCCGATTTTTTTCGCCCATCTGTGCGTGCATGGCGCTCCGCCGACCATTGTTATTACATCGGAGCGGATACCCTTTTCACGAAGATATTTTTCAAGCTTTTTTTGCTCTGCCATAGCCGTAGTGAGCAGTACGCTTGTTCCGATTATATCAACATTAAATTCTTTCGCCGCATTGGCAATAGCTTCAACTGGAATCTCACAGCCGAGGTCTATCACCTCGAAGCCTGCATTTCGCAGACAGGCGGCGACGATTCCCTTGCCTATATCATGTATATCGCCCGCCACGGTAGCTAAAAGAACCCTGCCTTTCTTAGGAGCTTCAACCTTTGGCTGTCCGCTCTTCTCCATTATTATATTCAATATGGCGTCGGTTACATTTCGCATTACTTCCGACGCATATATAAGCTCCGCAAGTGAAATAATGCCAAGGTCAAAGTTCTTTCCTACCTCTTCATTTCCCGGGGTAAAACCGTTTAGAAGTAAGTCCATCAGGTCGACGGTTCCCGTTTCTGCCGCCTCATGTACTATCTTAAGAGCCAGTTCTTCGTCCTCGTCGGTTATAGCCTGCTTGGCACGCTTGTAGATACTAAGTTCTTCGCTTTGCATATCAGTCTTCCTCATAAAACTATCCTACTCGGATATTTTATCATAATATTTCCAAGTTGTATAACTTATTTTTGCAAGCTATTTCGAAATTATGGTATAATGACTGCATGCGCAGTCATTATACGGAGATTATATCGCCGTGCGATAATTTTGCCTGCGTGAACTTCGGCAAAATCGCACATGGCTGAATTATACCATGTAAACATGGTATAATAACCGCAAAACATATCTTAGCGACAGCTGCCGCCGCGCTTTGCTTTCGCAGCGAGGAAATAATGGAACATTTCGTAATACCTGAATTTGAAAAGTTAATACCTGATGACGAACTGACTTCCTATATCAGAGCTTCCGTAAAAACATTCTCCGATATTACCGGAGTCCCCGTAACTTTTTTCAGCAGTGAAAACGAGGTTATTTTCGAGTATAATCGCGGCAAAAAAATCTGCTCCATGCTCGGTATTTACAAAAAAAAATCGGGACAGTGCCGCAAGCTGCTTTCATTTGCCGGCAGATTTTCTTCTGAATTAGGCGAGCCTTATATCTTCTTATGCAAGTCCGGTATGACAAATATCTGTGTACCCCTACTGCTTAGAGGCAGATACTGCGGCTATTTCATTGCGGGACCGCTTGTAATGGAAAAACTCCGTAACAGTATAATCGCCAATTTTTCTAAAATGAATCGATTGAGCCCGGGCGAAGCAGCTATGGTTAACGGATTCGCCTCCTCGCTTCCCATTTTCAGACCCGATTATGTGACCAAGCTGTCGTTACTTTTTTATAACTCGATACTCGCCTCCGTCGGCTTCCCTCAGGAATATCTCGGCCTCAGGAAAAATATAAATGAGCAGAGCAATGTCAGCGCCAAAATCAGAACAGGCAAAAAAACAAATCTCAGCGACGATTTTCCGCTCGACCTTCATAAAGCCCTGCTTTCGTCAATAGAGCAGGGAGATACCCTGAGCGCAATTAAAATTGTTGAAGACATACACGAGCGCTTTTCAATTTTATGCGTAGGCAATCTTGAAGAAATCAAGACGCTTTCACTGTGGATGTCCGCGCTTATCAGCAAATTTATCTCGGATAACGGCAGCGATAATTTCAATATTGATATAGACCTTGACGTCATAAACAGAATTGCGGAATCCGAGTCTTTTGAAGAGCTGCTTGACGTATCGCGCGACATTGTCCGCCATATCTCGGGCAGCATGCTGTCTTCCGTTTACTCGGGCTCCTCAGCGCTTATTTCACAGGCGCTAAAATACATTATGACGCATTTCCCAGATAATATAGGTCTTAACTCGGTTTGCGATTATCTCCATGTTAACCCCTCATATTTTTCAACTCTATTCCGGCAGGAAATGAATCGCACCTTTACCGATTATCTGACAGAGCTGAGAATCGAAAAGGCGTGCAAGCTGCTTTTAGAGACAAACCTCAGGATAGTTGACATCTCCAGCGAAGTGGGGTTTGAAGATCAGAGCTATTTTAATAAGGTCTTCAAAAAATCAAAAAATCTGACTCCAAGGGAATTCAGACAAAAAAACACGGTTATACTAAAGTAAAAATCACCCCCTGCGCTGTATCGCAGCGGGGTGATTTCGCTAAGGGTGTTATGAAAAAACAAACATATCTCGTCATCCCTCGAGAGATCTCAGTTCGTCTTCTTCCTCTCTCTTTCTGTCTTCAAGGCATTTCTGATATTCTTCTTCGCTCATTGTTTCCATTGTAAAACCGGTATAACCGTATATGATGGATACAATCGGCGTAATAAAGTTAAGATATGCATATCTTACATATTGAATTGTAGGAACTCCCAAAAAGCCTGTCATCGTCAATCCGCAGACATTCCACGGAATAAGCGGCGATGTCAATGTCGCACAATCCTCCAGACATCTGGATAAATTCTTAGCTTTTAATCTCCTGTCCTCAAACTCTTTCTTGAAAAGTCTGCCCGGGATTATGATGGAGAGATATTGGTCTCCGGTCAGGCAGTTCATTACGAAGCACGAAAGAATTGTCGCAAGCACTAAGCTTCCTCTCGACTTCGCTACGCGAAGAATAGCGTTGGAAACGGAAGGCAGCATTCCAGTGCACTCAAGCGTTCCGGCGAAACACATGGAAGCGAAGCAGACCGATACCGTCCAAAGCATCCCGTCGAAGCCTCCGCCTCCGACTATGCTCGCTACCGTATAGCTCTCCGTAAGCTGCACTTCCGACGCGGATTCATATCCGTAATGCATTATGCCGAACCACTCTGAAAACGGTATTCCCTGCACAACCCGCATACAGAAAAGCCCCATTATTGAGCCGAAGAACATCGTAGGAAGCGCCGGTATCTTCAAAACGATTGCTGCGATAAGCAATACTACAGGCAGAATTAACAGAGGACTTATAACGAATTCATTTTCTATCTCCGTATATAATGTCTTCGTGATTTCGACATCTCCGAGTTCTCCGCTCGAACCCCCGGCAAAGAAGAGAAGCACCATCATTATGATATATCCCGGCGTTACCGTATAAATCATATGTCTTACATGCTCAAACACGTTTGAACCTGCCACGGCAGGCGCGAGGTTCGTGGTATCAGACATAGGAGACATCTTATCGCCGAAGTAGGAGCCCGACACAACAGCTCCTGCAGTAACAGCCGGGTTTATTCCAAGCCCGAGCGATATACCGATGAGCGCTACTCCTATGGTTCCCGCCGTGGTGTATGACGAGCCTATTACAAGTGAAACGATTGAGCACAGGAGAGCTCCCGTAACCAAAAAGTATTTTGGATTAAGAATTTTAAGTCCGTAGTAAATCATCGACGGAATAATTCCGCCCGCTTTCCATGTGGCAATAAGTACGCCGACAATCAGCAGTATCAGACATGCTCCCATTGTCCGGTTGATGCCGTTAATCATACCCTTTTCGATGTATGACCATTTCCAGCCGTTGAGCATAGCCACCACTGCCGAAAAAGCAGCTGCAAGCAGCATAGGCATATGCGCTTCTCCATATCCGAAAAATATCGAATATCCGAGCAAACCTATACCCGCTAAAAGGCAAATTGCAATTTGCCAGCCCGGTATTTTTCTACCCATTTTTTTCTCCTTTCTTATACAAAAAATCTGTCTGTTGAACCTTTATCTACTAAAAGCGTCAGCGTATCGCTATGCTTCGTCGTACTTTTTTATAAGAAGCTTCGCCGCCTCTTCGGTAATTCCCGCGGATATACATACTTCTGTAAAAGCCTTGTCAAGCGCAATTCTTTTTTCTTCATCAAGCGGACATATTTTTTGGGGTCTTAAGGTCTCAACATATTCTCTCGCCCTTTCAAGCATTGACGGCGAACCCTGTTTTTCCCATGCAGCGCGTTCTTCGTAATTAAAAGTTATATTGGAGTAGTTCTGTTCCTCGCGGTAATTCTTGACGGTATGCTTCTTACCCATATAGCTCCCCGCCGCACCTGTCTCTATTAACAAATCCGAAGCAAGCGCGTCCTCGCTGAATCTTATGCCTTTTTCAAACTGCTTAAGCGTACCTATGAAGTCATTGTCCATAACCAATTTCTCTATACTCATATCAGCGATTACATTGAGTCCTCCCGCGCCTGATACATTGTCAATTCCGCTCATCATCGAAATAAGACCCGATCTTGCCGTTTCGGAGCCCGCCTGATAATCTATGCTCTTCGAGTCGGACATCGCAGCGTAGGTATGGGTAGGAAGTCCGTAATATTTTCCCATCTGCGCATACCCTGCCGTAACCATACTGCACTCCATCGATTCCATAGGCGTGTACATCGTCATCATATTAAAAATGCACGGCGCGCCGCCATATACCGTCGGGAACCCCGGCTTAATCGACTGTATGAGCACCAATCCTGAAAGCATTTCGACCGTATGTTGAAGAATACATCCCGCAAGCGTCACAGGCCCTGTGGCGCCGGCTATCTGTGCGGAAATCATCTCTATCGGGATATCTCTTTTCACACAGTCTATTATATTTTTTGCTCCAATCTTCGACCATTTGAACGGGGAAGTTATGCAAATGTCAAAAATAGTGTACGGTTTCGTCCTTACAGCCTCTTCGGAACCGCACACGGCTTTTAGAAGCTCGAACGTATTTATGACTCCGTTTAAGTCCGTGGAGCCGCCAATAATCGGCTTGATTGAGTTCTGCATCTCCGTGTAGTAAAGATACTGTGAGCCGATCTCTCCGGGCGCCTCTTCACACACGATAGAACTCGATATGAAATCGATATGCGGCAGACTCTGCGCGACTTTCGTAAGCAGCTTAAGGTCTTTAACCCCCGACAGTCTTACCGTCTCTCCGTCGGACTCCAAAATATTCGACGCGCTGGAGCCCGGGTTAAATCTCGTCTTGCCGTCTCCGAAAGTGCAGTAAAATTCACCGTTTCGGTCGTACAAATCAAATTGTGCAGGGGCGGACTCTATCGCTTTAACCACCGCTTCCGGCGGAAAATATACTTTGCGGCTTTCTTTATCCACTATACATCCCGCCTTTTCCAATATATCAAGCGCCTCGACATCGTCAAAAATTATGCCGAGCTTTTCCAGAACCTTGAGCGCCTCTTCATGCATTTTAACGACCTGCTCGTCGCTCAGCACCCGTGCTCCTTTCATATTTTCAAAAGAGAATTTTCTCATCTTGCCCC
>JBHAFL010000091.1:0-3904 GCA_041856085.1 Anaerovoracaceae bacterium
AAAAAATAACTGCGGTTAAATTATACTAAAAATATTCCCTGCTTTGCAATATCCAACTTTTTTTAACATCAGCAAAGAAAGGTCAAACGCATATAATCGTGTTTAACCTCTCTTTGCTCTCCTGTGATTTCATTTTGTTTGATTTATCGCTCAGAAAAAACTATCTTTCACCGGCCGACTTTCTTTTCGCCATCTCAGTCACGATAAACGAAGCGACGTCCTCCGCAAAAGTCCCGGCGCCGAAGCCCGCGTCATAGCCCAGTTCCTGCGCCAAATCATGTGATAATCTCGGGCCCCCGCACGCTAAAATAAACTTGTCTCTCACGCCCTCGGCCTCAATAAGCTCTACAAGCTCAGAGAGGGTCGCTATGTGTCCGTCTCTCTGCGTCACTATCTGTGAAACCAAAATAGCGTCTGCATTTATCTCCATAGCTTTCTTAAAAAGCTCCTCATTCGGAACCTGCGACCCCATATTATATACGTCAATCCCCTCATATCTTTCAAGCCCGTAGTGCCCCGCAAAGCCTTTCATATTAAGAATTGCGTCTATGCCTACGGTATGAGCGTCCGTTCCGGTGCAGGCTCCGACCACCACCACATTCCTCTTTATATTATTCTTGATGAAATCCTCCACTTCCCCTTTATTCATAGTGTCTACATCTACTTTTGATACCTTTATTCCGGTAAAATCGATTGTAGCCTGACACTTACCGTAGACGACATAAAACGAATATCCGCAGCCGAGATCTTCCGACCTCGCCACGTTCGGTTCATCTAAGCCCAACTTGATTGCAAGCTGTTTGGCGGCCTCCGTTCCCTCTAAGCCGTAAGGAACGGGCAAGGTGAAAGTGAGTCCCATTTGACCGTCGCCTATAGAATCTCCTATAGGTTTAATCTTCGTAAGGTCAACTGTACTTTTACCGTTCATTCTGCTTACCTCCTAACATTATCTCTAAAAACGGGTTAAAGTACCTTTCGCTCTTTCTTATGATACCGTCCAGTCCTTTTCCGCCGTCTTTATGTCTTTTGATACCCGCGAATGTCCCCTCTGAAAATACGGTGAACAAGCCCTTATCCACGAACTCCTTAAGAGTTTCCTCGGCTTCTTTCAGTACGGTCTGAGCCCTTTTTTGGATTATACCGTCCTTCTTAAAATAGACATCAGAGCCGAGATTTCTTGCATTATTCATTATTCTTCTGGCATTTTTTGCCGACAGCATTCTGTCCTGAATATGCGGCGTATGGATTGCTTCAGTCATCATTCCCAGCAGCATAATCCCCTGCTCCGACCATACGGATACTAAATTATACATTGCGTTCAAAAAAGTGCCGTCGTATATATTTCCCGTCATAAATTTTGTAGGCGGCATATGTTTAACATACGCGTCGGGAAAAATTTCCCTGCACATTCTCGCCTGTGCCAGCTCAAGCAAAAAACCGTCTTTGATTTCGGGATTCATTTCATATGCGTTGCCCAGTCCCATCTGATTTGACGGGACGCCGGCAGCATGTCCGAAAGCTTCGTTCAAAAATTGAGACGCCAGCACTATATGCGCCTGCTCAATAGCGTCCGCAGTTGTCAGATAGTTGTCCTCGCCGGTATTGAACATTATTTTTGAATAACCTATGATTACCCTTGAAAAATATTGGTCAATCAAGGTTCTCTGCATATTGATGTCTCTGAACAATATACCGTAAAAAGCGTCGTTCAGAAGCACGTCCAACCTCTCCAACGCGCCTATTGCGGCGATTTCGGGCATACACAGCCCCGAGCTGAAATTGCAGACCCTTATATACCTGCCGAGCTCGTCGGATACATTGTCCATCGCCTCTCTCATTATTCTTATATTCTCCTGCGTAGCATATGTTCCGCCGTAGCCCTCTGAGGTAGCCCCGTAAGGTACATAGTCCAGAAGAGACTGCGCAGTAGTTCTTATTACGGATATTATATCCGCTCCCGCTTTAGCGACCGACTCCGCAGCCACCACATCGTCATAGATATTTCCGGTAGCGCAAAGAACATATATGAGCGGTGTATCTCCATAGCCGAATTTACTTATTTTTTCCTCTCTTATCTCGGCATTTTTGTTTATCTTAGCAACAGTCATATCCACATAAGGCTTGATAGCCTCTCTCGCCTCTTCTTCGTTTACGAGAGGTACAGCTTCAACCTCAAGTTCGCCGTTTGCAATCTTTTCCGAAATCTCTTGCGGTGAAAGGCCGGTTTTCTTAACTGCGGAGCCGACCCAGAGGGCTGCGCCCTGACTAAGCAGATTTGCGTTTTTCAATGCGTCAACCACAACATTCGGCAAAGGTCTGTCTATTTCATCGACTCCGTCAACCCCCAATAGTCTCAATATCGTCCTTTCCACCGTAACGGTAGTGTTTGAATCTATCATTCTCTGCATTGATTCGGCGCACGCTTCAGCATATCTCCTGCAATTTTCAATCACCTGCGAATCAAGATTTAATTTATTTTCCATCAGTCTTCCTCCTCTACGAATATACCTTACGTCAGTCAGATATCGCCGATAATTAAACCGGTATTTCTCTCCAATGCCATCATCAATATTGCTTTTGCGATTTCTCTCTTGAAAGTGTGCTGCCTTACGACTGCGCCTTTTCCGAAGTGGAGCATTACCTCGTCCGCCCCGCAATGTTTACAGTCTCTATGAATCGACGTCATTTCTTCAAAAGACCATACTTCTTCATAGTTGAAGAAAAAAGCGTCATATACGGTAATCAGTCCCGCTCTGTTCACGCAGACCCGTTTTCTCAGCAATCCGCCGACCATAAACAGGTTGCCCGCTATCACCGACATAAGGCTGTGTACCCTTATACCTAAAAAAACTATCAGAATACCCGTCAAAAGCTTTGTGAAAATTTTTATTTTCGATGGCGCTTTATTGTTAAGCGGGATATAGTCTTTCATTTTAGGAACTCGTCGGCATTTTCTTTCGCAATCCTATTCGCCTTAGGATTAAGACCCCACATTCCCCTGACATTTTGCTCCGCTTTTTTGAATATTACGGAAATTCCGAGATATGAGAATAATATGGCGACTACGGGATTTATTAAGTTCATAAAAGCAAAAGGAAAATATTGCCAAGTAGGAACGCCTAATGTCGCCGACTGATATGCTCCGCAGCCGTTCCACGGACACATAGGCGACCACAATGTAGCGCCGTCCTCCAATGTTCTCGACAAAAAATTTCTTGCAAGGCCTTTTTCATCAAAATATCTTGCATACATTCTTCCCGGAATCAATATTGATATGTATTGATCCGTTAATACGAAATTACATACTATGCCGGTGAGGCAGGTTACGGTTACCAAACCTCCTACGGATTTTATCCTGCTTACAGCTTTACCGAGCGCGGCCTCTATAAAACCGCATTTTTCGAGTATTCCGCCGAAAGCCAAAGCGAACATAATCAGCGAAACGGTCCACATCATTGAATCGACGCCGCCCCTGTTAACTAATTTATCGACAGTTTCGTTTCCTGTTTCCGCCGAAAATCCGTAATGCATTGCATTAAGGCAATCAGCTACGCTGCTGCCGTGCGCCGCAATTGCCGTTATCGAGGCTACGATTGCCGCCCCCAACAGAGTAGGCAGAGCCGGCCATTGCTTAACTGCGCCGATAATTATCACTGCGATAGGAATCAAATACCACCAGCGAATCCCGAAAGCGTCGTCAATCGTGTTAATAATCGAGTCAACGTTAGACTGGTCATAGCCTGATTTATCCGCCCTTAATCCAATAATTCCGTAGAGTATCATAGCAAGCAGGAATGATGGCAGCGTAGTGGCAACCATTGCCTTAACATGACTGAACAGCGGCGTTTCCGCTGTCGCGGCAGCCAGGTTGGTGGAATCCGAAAGCGGCGACCATTTGTCCCCC
>JBHAFL010000092.1:0-16621 GCA_041856085.1 Anaerovoracaceae bacterium
GGGTACGTCCTGCCTTGATATAGGCGGACGTCTCGTGAAGATTGAATCGGGCAGAATCAGCTATATATCCGAAAAAACGGCAAGGCTGATAGAACATTACGGACTTGATATAAAGGCAGGACAGGCAGCCGACGAGAAAAAGCTCAGAGGGCTTGCGGAGGCAATGGCGGCGCAGCTGGCGATGGCGGTAGGACTTCGTCCGAGGGACGACTTTCATCTTAAGATGTATACGAATGACGGTAAACCGCTTCCCGAGGAAATATCGCCGGACGGCATAACCTTTTCGGGCGGCGTAGCGGTGATAGCGTATCAGGAAACGGGCGAAGAAAAATACAAATACGGAGATATCGGGATTCTTTTGGGCGACGCGATAAGGACGAAGGGATTTTTTGCGGGAACGGAAATATATCCGTCTGTTGAAACCATAAGAGCTACGGTTGTGGGAGCGGGTACTCACACCACGGAGGTGAGCGGCAGCACTATAAGATATGAGGAGGACGTACTCCCGTTAAAGAATATAGCCGTAGTCAAAATGTCGGAGGAGGAAGAGGCGGAGCTCCCGCGTTTGTCAGAAAGCCTATCAAAAAAAATCGAGATATATACGGACAGGAACAGAGACGAGTGTGTGGCGATAGCCTTTAGCGGAGAAAGCTTTAAGACCTTTGACAGGGTACAGGAGCTTGCGAGCGCCGTAATAGCGGGGCTTAGGAACTATGACAATCCTGCCGTGCCCGTATTGGTTATAGTCGAAAACGATATAGGAAAGGTATTGGGAAACGCCCTGAAAGTTCTCTATGAGGGGAAGCGAAAGGTGATTTGTATTGACAATATCTTCGTTAAGGACGGAGACTTCGTGGATATCGGCAGACCGGTAGCCGGTGGAAGAGTAGTTCCCGTTGTAACGAAGACTTTGATATTTAACCGTTAGTTATAATTAAGAAAGCAAGAGGTGAGTAATCGTGATCTTAAAAACCAAGCTGTTCGGCCATAATTATGAATTCAAGTCGATTCGAGAAGTTATGGCTAAGGCGAACGAAGAAAAGTCGGGTGATAAGCTTGCCGGAATCGCGGCGGAATCGGCAGAGGAGAGAATCGCCGCAAAATGGGTTCTATCCAACCTGACGCTGAATGATTTAAGAAACAGCCCCGCCGTTCCTTATGAAGAGGACGAGGTAACGAGAATCATTCAGGACGATGTAAACGAAAGTATTTTTAATGAGCACAAGAATAAGACGGTAGCAGAGTTCAGAGAATGGCTTTTGGACACCGAGACAAGCGGAGATATGATAAAAAGAGCTTCGCGCGGTATCACAAGCGAAATCGTATCCGGCGTAACCAAGCTGATGGGCAACCTCGATTTGATTTACGGTGCGAAAAAAATCGAAATAACCGCTCACTGCAACACCACGATAGGCAAGAGAGGAACTTTCTCCTCAAGATTGCAGCCGAACCACACCACAGACGACCCTACAGGTATTCTTGCCTCCACGATGGAGGGCTTCAGCGTGGGCTGCGGCGACGCCGTTCTCGGTTTGAACCCCGTAGACGATTCGGTTGAAAGCATCGCAAGACTCTTGAAGCAGTTTGATGACTTCAGGAACAAATGGGAAATCCCGACTCAGATATGTGTGCTCGCTCACGTATCAAGCCAGATAGAGGCGGCGAAAAAATTGGGAGCGCCGGTCGACTTGATATTCCAGTCTATCGCAGGCTCCCAAAAAGGCAACGAGACTTTCGGCATTACCGCCGATATGGTTCAGGATGCAAGGGATTATGCTCTAACTTTCGGGCGGGCGACAGGTCCGAACGTAATGTATTTTGAAACGGGGCAGGGCTCCGAGCTTTCAGCGGAAGCCCATAACGGCTGGGATCAGCTGACAATGGAAGCAAGATGCTACGGATTCGCGAAGAGATTCCAACCGTTCCTTACAAACACGGTAGTAGGATTCATCGGCCCTGAATATCTCTATGATTCGAAGCAGGTAATAAGAGCCGGCCTTGAAGACCACTTTATGGGTAAGCTGACGGGAATCTCGATGGGCTGCGACGCATGCTACACCAACCATATGAAAGCGGATCAAAACGACATAGAAAACCTTGCCGCTATGTTGGTCGCTGCGGGCTGTAACTACATCATGGGAGTGCCCGAGGGAGACGACTGTATGCTGATGTATCAATGTACAGGCTACCATGAAGCCGCGGCTCTGAGAGAGGTGTTCGGATTGCGGCCTATCAGAGAGTTTGACGTTTGGCTTGAGAAAATGGGATTTTCGAAAGACGGTAAACTGACTCCGTTAGCAGGAGACGCGTCGGTATTTCTTAAGAAGTAAAAGGAGGACAGTATAGTGGATACAAGAGAATTAAGGGCCATAATCGAAGACGTGCTGTCCGAGATGAACATCGGACAGGGGACGAGCCCCGATAAGGACGAAGTAAAGGAAGAAGTCTGCTGTGATACTCCTATGGTTGAAGAGGGATTTTTAGAGGATATCACCGCAATAGACATTAAGAAACAGTATTTGGTAGAGAACCCTTATGACAGGGAGGGATTCTACGAGCTTAAGCAATTCGCACCTTGCCGCTTGGGAATAGGTAAGGCGGGAGCGAGATATAAGACCTTGCCGCAGCTGATGTTCAGGGCTGCGCACTCGGCGGCTCAGGACGCCGTTTTCTCCGACGTCGACCAGGACTTTGTAGATAACTTAGGGCTGTTCTCGGTGCAATCGCGCTGCGATAACAAGGACATCTATCTCACAAGACCGGATCTGGGAAGAAGATTAAACGAAGAGGCTGTAGCAACCATAAAAGAAAAATGTGAAAAAGCTCCTCAGGTGCAGATCTTCGTGTCCGACGGTCTCAGCTCCGCGGCGGTAGCCGCCAACACGAAAGATGTGCTGGCAGGACTGACGCAAGGGCTAAAGAGCAGCGGAATCAAGGTGGGCACGCCGTTCTTTGTAAAATACGGACGAGTAGGCTCAATGGACGAGGTGAGCGAAATCACGGGCGCGGACGTAACCTGCGTGCTTATCGGCGAGAGACCCGGACTGATTACCGCCACGTCGATGTCGGCATATATCGCGTACAAGGCGACAATAGGTATGCCGGAGGCAAGAAGAACGGTGGTTTCAAACATTCACTCCGCGGGCACGATTCCTGCCGAGGCGGGAGCGCATATCGCGGAGGTAATAAAAACAATTCTTGATAAAAAAGCAAGCGGAACCGACTTAAAGCTATAATCTTAAAACAAGGAGAGAAAAAATGAAAAGAGATCCATTAAAAGCGAGTGTACTGGCGGCAAAGATAATCCCGAACGCCAGTCCGGAAATGTTAAAAGATTTTGAAAATCTTCCGGATAATTTCAAGTCTTTAGCTCTTATCACCGCCGACAGCGATGACGTTACCTATACGGCGCTCGATGAGGCGACGAAAAAGGCTGACGTCGTAGTTGCATATGCTAAAAGCTTTTATGCAGGAGCAGCTAACGCGAACACGAAACTTGCGGGAGAAATAATCGGGATTTTGGCGGGTCCGAATCCTGCCGAGGTAAAGAGCGGAT
Source organism: Anaerovoracaceae bacterium (assembly GCA_041856085.1). Classification (GTDB taxonomy): domain Bacteria; phylum Bacillota; class Clostridia; order Peptostreptococcales; family Anaerovoracaceae; genus RUG754. Next base: position 3,557 of record JBHAFL010000092.1, read on the forward strand.
TAGACGCTGCAATCGATATGATTGAGAACGGCGCATACTTCGTTTCAGCTAACGACGACGACACTATCTGCTATTATGCGCACTGCATTTCGAGAACAGGCTCATACCTCTCGGCGGGAGCGGGAATCCCTGAGGGCGAAGCGCTGGCATATCTGATAGCGCCGCCTCTTGAAGCTATGTATGCGGTCGACGCCGCTCTAAAAGCAGCCGACGTTAAGCTATGCGTGCTCTATGCACCGCCATCGGAGACAAACTTCGGCGGAGCGCTTCTCACGGGAAGCCAGTCCGCATGCAAGTCCGCATGCGACGCGTTCGCGGCGGCGGTGGAGTTCGTAGCAGAAAATCCGACAGCGTTTTAATTGAAGAGGAGGGACTGAAATGAATAACTTACAGGCATTAGGAATGATAGAAACCAAGGGACTTGTCGGCTCGATAGAAGCGGCGGACGCGATGGTAAAAGCCGCGAACGTAGTGCTGATAGGCAAGGTTCTTGTCGGCGGTGGTCTTGTGACGGTAATGGTAAGAGGCGACGTAGGAGCCGTCAAGGCGGCGGTTGACGCCGGTGCGGCGGCAGCCGAAAGAGTAGGCGAGCTTCTTTCGATCCATGTAATACCGAGACCGCACTCGGACGTTGAGATGATATTGCCTCAGGCTGCTGAATAAGATTAGAGGAGAACTGTTATGGAAGCCTTAGGAATGATAGAAGTGTACGGCAGAATAGGAGCCATAGAAGGCTTGGACAGCGCCCTGAAGGCTGCGAATGTTTCTCTGGTAAATATGATTCGCGTAGGCGGCGGCTATACCACCGTGCTGATTGAAGGCGACGTCGGCGCCGTAAAGGCCGCGATTGACGCGGCGGCAGCGGCGGCAGAGAGAGTCGGGAAGCTTATTTCCCTACATGTAATACCCAGACCTGACAGCAGCGTCAGAGCTATGGTCGATATGGCTGAAAACCTGCCGGCAGCGGCTGAGGCGATAAAAGTTTCGCAAAAAATCACTGCGGAGGCACATGCCGAACCGCAATCGGAAACGCCGAAAAAAGAAATAGATGAAACCGGAGAGCTTTCGGAAGACAGCTTCACGAAATTGGAGAGCCTGACGGTAGGCGAGCTCAGGACGCTGGCAAGAAGCAGGAAAGACTTTTCAATGACAAAGGAAGAAATAAAATTTGCTAAAAAAGATGAGCTTGTTAACGCGCTGAAATCAAAGAAGTAATTACGGAGGTAATAAAAATGACAAATTTACAGGCATTAGGAATGATAGAAACCAAGGGTCTTGTCGGCTCGATAGAAGCGGCGGACGCTATGGTTAAAGCCGCGAACGTAGTGCTGATAGGCAAGGTTCTTGTCGGCGGAGGACTTGTGACGGTAATGGTAAGAGGCGACGTAGGAGCCGTCAAGGCGGCGGTTGATGCCGGTGCGGCGGCAGCCGAAAGAGTAGGCGAGCTTCTTTCAATCCACGTAATACCGAGACCGCATTCGGACGTTGAGATGATATTGCCTCAGGTAAAATAGCTGAAGAAAAGGGGGTGTTGTAGTTGAAAGTAATTACCGAAGCCATATTGAGGGCGGAGCTGAAAGCTACAGAACCTGAAGTTTACTATATTCCTGAGGGAAAGATTCTGTCACCTGCCGCGAGAGAATATCTTAATCAGATGCAGATTGATATCGACCACGAGAGAAACAGGGTGAAAACTGCCGAAGCGCAGGTTGCGATAAAGGAGAGCCGGCCGCCTGAATCAGCCGTCGCGAGATACATCGACTATGAAACGGGCGCCGGCTACTCCGAGAAGCCCGAGCATATGACGCAGCTTTTCGGCAACAGGCTTGTCGATAAGGATCACCCTCGCATCAGATACAGAGGCAAGCTCGACAGACTTCAAGCCGATACGGTATATGCACAGACCATGATTGCAAAAGCCGAAAACAGTGAAAAAATACTTAGAGACTTGGATGATATACTTGTGACGCTCAGGGAACTGATGAGATGCGAGGTTATGGATGAGCCGTTCACAAGGGAAACCATCATAGGGCTCGACCATGATACCCTGAGAGAACAGTCCCATTTTCCGATGAAGTATTTTAACATCAGGCAGATGACTCTTCCTGAATATTCGATGGGTATGACGTATGCGCTGCTGAATCTTCTCAGAGCGGAGGTGAGGGAACTCGAGGTCATATCGGTCGAGGCCTTTAAGGAAAAAAGGCGAATCGAGAGAAGCGACATTGTAGAGGAGCTTAACAGACTTTCGAGCGCACTTCACATAATGATGTGCAGGTATCTCGCAGGAGAATATAGTAAGTGATAAGATATGAAGATATTGTCGATAAAACAGGAGGTAGACCATGCTGCTCGGAAAAGTGGTAAATCGTATATGGGCTACGCAAAAAGCGGACTCATTATCAAAATACAAGCTGCTTCTTGTTGAATTATCGGATAATATGAGCCACAAAACCGTAGTTGCGGCGGATTCGACAGACGCCGGAGTAGGAGACACTGTCATATTGGTAGGCGGCAGCGGAGCCAGACTTGGCAATGTCCCCTCGAATACGCCTGTAGATGCCACGATAATAGGTATAGTGGACGAAAAGAAATCCTGATATGGAGGTAGAATATGTTTGACGAACTGATTGGATACATTACCGAGGGTAGTGTTTTTACTGAGAGCGTTTCGGAATGGATAGCTAATCTATCCGTCAATTCCGTAATAATCTTTATTATGATGATATTTATGTTGGTAGGAGCCGTTGACAAAATCAGAGGAAACAAGCACGGCTACGGCGAGCAGTTCGATGAGGGCTTCAACGCTATGGGTCCGCTGGCGCTTGCTATGGCGGGAGTCGTAGCGGCTGCACCGGTGCTCGCGATCATATTGAAACCGATAATAGTTCCGATTTATCAGCTTGTAGGAGCGGACGCGTCGATGTTCGCTACGACGCTGCTTGCCTGTGATATGGGCGGATACCCGCTCGCCATGCAGATGGCGTCTGACGAAAGCATCGGCAACTTCTCCGGATTGATTCTGGGAACTATGATGGGGCCTACAATCGTATTCACGATTCCCGTTGCTCTCAGCATAATTAAAAAAGAGGATAGAGGCTATCTCGGAGCCGGTATATTGGCGGGTCTTATTACGATTCCTATCGGCTGTATAGCGGGCGGACTGGTTATGAATATGACCCCGTATAAGATTAACCTTATGAGAATCCTGATAAACCTGATTCCTGTAATTTTTATAGCGGGCCTCATAGTACTCGGACTGTGGTTCATACCGCAGAAGATGATAAACGGATTTAACAAGTTCGGTACGGCGGTAACGATTGTAATAACTTTCTTTACCGCGGTTGCGGTATTTGAGTATCAGACGGGGATTCATTTTCCTCTGATGAATCTGATGGTAGAGCCGGTAGACGGAGTGGTTCCTCTTGAGTCCGGACTTTTAGTCTGCGGACAGATTTCAATCGTGTTGATTGGAGCGTTCCCTATGGTTAAGTGGATAACAAAGACATTCGCAAAACCGCTCGAAAAGGTCGGCAACAGCTTAGGTATGAATGAAGCGGGCTCGGCAGGTCTCATTGCGAACTTAGCTAACAATATCGCTATGTTTAACATAATGGGAGATATGAACCCTAAGGGAAAACTTCTGAACGTGGCGTTTGCGGTATCCGCAGCCTTCGTTTTCGGAGACCACTTAGGCTTCACGGCAGGTGTAAACTCCGAGATGATATTCCCTGTAGTGGTGGGAAAATTGGTCGCAGGTATCACTGCGTTGATTTTAGCTAACATCTTGGCGCCTATGCTGCTGTCAAAGGTTCAGAGCGGCCCGACAGAAGCTGAAGAAAAAGAATAACCCGTTCAGGGGATTTTTTGAACGGCAGCTTCAGGACAGGAGAACGATATGGAGATAACAAAAGAACAGTTAAGAGATTTAATAGCCTCTGTAATCGAAGAAACACTAAAAGACAATAAGGAAGATTTTATCAAGAAAAAAGATAAAAGCGGGATATTGATGGTAAAAACCGACACGGTTAAGTGCGAGCCTTTTGAGGGTGACGACAAGGTGAGGTTAAAAGACATCCTGACTCTCGACGAGGCGCCGAGAATGGGAGCCGGCATAATGGAGCTCGACCATACGAGCTTCGAATGGACGCTTACCTATGACGAGTATGATTACGTAATTGACGGAGAGCTTGAAATCGAGATAGACGGCAGGGTGATATCGGGCAAAGCGGGAGACATAATATATATCCCTAAAAACAGCCACATTCATTTTCAGACTCCGTCTACGGCAAGATATGCATATTTCGTATATCCCGCAGACTGGCAAAATCAATAGCATCAATACATCTGTATATCACTGAAAGGCGTAAAAATGGATTTCAAAAAATGTGACAGCTTCGTAGCGGAGTTCGAAAAGACTATGAAGACCCCAAAAAAGGGCGGTTCGTCGACTTACTATACCGGAGTGGATCTCGGCACCTCATGCATTGTGCTTGCCGTACTCGACGAAAATTATCAGCCGGCTGCGGGAGCAATGCGGTATGCGGACGTGGTAAAAGACGGAATGGTAGTGGACTATATAGGAGCCATAAGAATAGTGAAAGAACTCAAGGCGGAGATAGAGGAGAAGCTGAGTGCTGAGCTTCTCTACGCCGCCGCGGCTCTGCCGCCGGGGACGGACAGCTTGGACGGCGGGGCGGTAAAAAATATAGTTCAGGCGGCAGGCTTCGAAATTACAAGTCTGCTCGATGAACCGACCGCAGCCAATAAGCTGCTGAATGTCACGGACGGCGCCGTCGTAGATGTAGGCGGAGGAACTACCGGAATTTCGATAATAAAAGACGGGAGAGTGGTTTCCGTGGTAGACGAGCCGACAGGCGGCGCCCATTTTTCGCTGGTACTTTCGGGAGCGTATAAGATATCGTTTGAAGAGGCTGACGAGCTTAAGAGAAAAAAATCAAACCACAGAGAAATTTTTCCTCTTATTAAGCCGGTAATCGAAAAGATATCTTCGATTATCAACAGGGCGGTTTCAGACGAATATGTGAAAGAGCTTGTCTTAGTAGGCGGCAGCTGCTGTTTCACAGGCATAGAGGAGGTAGTGGAGAATATGACGGGAATACGAACCGTCAAGCCGGAGAATCCTATGTTTGTCACGCCGCTCGGAATTGCGCTAAGCTGTACCGATAAGATTATTTGCTGACATTATGGAGGGAAAAAATGAACTACAGAATCATCAAATCACCCTCGGAGGGAACGCTTGCAATGATAAAACGGCGTATCGGAGCGGTGGATGATGCGACTCTGAAAGGAGCCGACGCAATCGGCCTTGTACAAGGCCCTATGATTGATATGGTATGCGCGGCGGATATAGCCGAAAAAGCTGTAGGCGTCGAGGTCTACGATGTGAGGGGAATCTGCCCTCAGCATATGACCCTGCTCACGATGTTCGGCGATACGGCGTCGGTGGAGGACGCACTGAAAGAGATAGAGCTAAAATTAAAAGAAGGAGTTTACAGTGATTACCGCAAAACTTATTGATAATATTTGGGCTACAAGAAAAGCAGAGGCGTTGAACGGATTCAAGCTTATGCTTGCGGAGGTCATAGGCGGAAAAGACGCCGGAAGCAGACTTGTAGTTGTAGACATCATCAGCGCCGGGATAGGAGACAGAGTAATTATTACTACGGGCTCCTCAGCAAGAAGAATGCTTAATGACGACAGTATTCCCGTAGACGCCGCGGTGGTGGGAATAATTGACGAAGACTGCGAGTTTTAGCGATTAGCGGGAGGATAGATATGGAATTGCTTGAAAAAATAAAAGCAGCCGGCGTTATCGGCGCCGGAGGCGCGGGCTTCCCTACCTATGTGAAACTCGGCGCCAAAGCGGAATACTTGCTTATGAACGGGGCTGAATGCGAGCCTCTCCTCAGAGTCGACCAGCAGCTGATGGCGGTCTATACGGACGAGATACTAAAAGGCTTTCTCCTCGCAAAAAAACAAGTTGAAGCGGAGCGGGCAATCATTGGGGTTAAGATGAAGCACGGAGCTCTGATAGAGCATATGAATGCGAGAATCTCCGCGCTGGGACTTTGTGAAGAGATAAGCGTTCACTCTCTCCCCGACGTATATCCCGCAGGCGACGAGCAGGTGCTGGTGTACGAGCTTACAGGTAGGGTCGTACCTGAAACGGGGATCCCGATTGCCGTAGGCTGCGTAGTGATAAACTCCGAAACGGCGCTTAATATCTACAAGGCTTCGGAGGGCGCGCCCGTTACCCTAAAATATGTCACCGTCGCAGGAGACGTTCCTAATCCACTGACGGCGGCGGTTCCTGTCGGTACCCCTATAAGAGAGCTTCTAAAAATTGCAGGAATCGGTAATACGAAAGGCGTCGAGGTTATCGACGGGGGACCGATGATGGGGCCGCTGCTTGAAGATATCGACGGCTTCGTGAGCAAAAAAACAAAAGGCCTAATCGTGCTTCCTGCCGAGCACAGCCTGATTAAAAGAAAAAAACGGACGATGAAGTCGGCGGAGATTATTAACAGGAGCGCCTGCGAACAATGCAGAATGTGTACGGATCTTTGCCCGAGATATCTTTTGGGTCACGGCACCGTTCCTCATAAGATGGTGAGAGCCATGGCATATAATGTCGAGGCGGACGAGCTGCTCACCGCCGCTCAGACCTGCTGTCAGTGTAACCTTTGCGAATATTTCAGCTGTCCCGCCGGTATCAGCCCGAAAAAAGCCAATGTGTATTATATGAACAGGCTTAGAGAAAAAGGCATTAAACATAAGCCGAAAGAAGGCGGCTTCAAGCCGAGAGAAATGCGTGATTACAGAATGATTCCGAGCAAGAGGCTCATCGCAAGACTTGAAATAACCGCGTTCGACCGTGAGGCGGAGCTTAAGCTTTCGATTCGGTGCGAACCCGAGCTCGTAGGAATCTACCTTTCACAGCATGTGGGCGCTAAGGCTGTGCCGTGCGTCAAACAAGGCGACAACGTTAAAAAAGGCGACGTAGTAGGTGAGATTCCCGAGGGAAGCTTGGGCGCGCCCGTGCACGCAAGCATTGACGGGACGGTAGCGGAGATAAGCGATAAGCTCATATTGATAAGGAGGAACTGATATGGCAAAGGCGATTGGTATGATTGAATTCAGCAGTATTGCCGGAGGGATTTTTGCAGCGGATCAGATGGTAAAGACTTCCGAGGTGGAAGTCGTCACAGCGAACTCAGTATGTCCGGGCAAATATATAGCCATCGTATACGGAGACGTTTCGTCCGTAGAAACCTCGGTTGCGGCGGGACTTAGAGCTGCGGGAGAATTTCTTGTAGACTCCATCGTGATTCCCAATGTCCATGAAAATGTTTTTCCTGCAATAGTTTCGGCGACTATGCCGGACGACATAAGGGCGTTGGGCATACTTGAATCCTATTCGCTGTCAACCATGGTTATAGCTGCGGACGCCGTGCTTAAGTGCGCTGAGCTTGAAGCGCTTGAGATAAGACTCGGCACAGGTCTCGGCGGCAAGTCCTATTTCACCTTTACGGGTGATGTGGCAGCTGTCAAAACCGGAGCGGAAACCGGCAAGGAGCTGATAGGAGAAAAAGGAATGCTGATAAATGCGGTAGTTATCCCGTCACCGTCAAAAAAACTGATAGAAACATTGTATTAGTCATTTTCTGAAATACTATACACACCGGTTTTTTAATCGGAGAAAGGAAAAAGAGAATGAAGAAGTTAGTAACTGAGCAGACTGTTAAGGAATTTTATGTCGGACACGGTAAGGACTATCCTTTTCCAATCGACGATAATACCTTAATCACACCGCTCGCGAAAGACAAGGCTAAAAGCCTTGGAATTACTTTTGAAAAGCAGGGAGCTTGCAGCAAAAAAACCGAGTGCGTAGAAAGTAAACCCGCTGTCGCAACCGGCGTGTCCGAAGCGGCAGAGGCGATATCTGCACAGGGGGAATATAAGGCAAAAGATTACGGTTGCAGTATGACCTACGAACGGCAGGCGATTGTTGAAGCAGTGCTGAAAGCGCTTGAAGCGAGGGGAATCTTGGATAAGATACTCGAATAGAGGAGGCAGTTATGGATTTTGATAAAGATTTAATATCGGTACAGGAAGCGAGAAATCTGTCGAGAGCAGGGGCGGAGGCGGCGAAGATTCTGAGCGAATATACGGAAGAGCAGATCGACGCCATAATAAGGAATATGGTCAGAGTCGGAGAAGAGCACGCCTATGAGCTCGCTAAAATGGCGGTAGAGGAAACAGGCTTCGGAATTATAGAGGATAAGCTGTTTAAGAACCATATGGCTACGGGTATGCTCTATGAGGATATACGCGGTATGAAGACTCAGGGCATAATTGCCGAGGATAAGTCAAAAAAAACCGTAGAAGTAGCCGTTCCTGTCGGTCTGATTTTGGGAATCGTCCCGTCAACCAACCCTACCTCGACGGCAATGTTTAAGTCGATAATAGCGGTCAAGGCAAGAAATCCGATAGTCTTCTCCCCGCACCCGTCGGCTAAGAGGTGTACGCTAAGAGCCGCCGAGCTGATGGAGATGGCGGCGGTTGAGGCGGGCGCTCCTAAGGGTACGATAGGCTGCCTTAAGACGCTCTCTATGGAAGCGACCGACGAGCTGATGCACAGCAAGGAGGTTAAGCTCATAATCGCGACGGGAGGCCCCGGCATGGTAAAAGCGGCGTACAGCGCAGGCAAACCGGCAATAGGAGTAGGCGCAGGCAATTCACCCGCATACATCGAGCGTACGGCAATAGTTAAAGACGCCGTAGAGAGAATAATGGCGAGCAAGACGTTTGATAACGGCACGGTATGCGCGTCCGAGCAGTCAATTATCTGCGAGAAGTGTAATGAAGAGGCTGTAATAAAAGAGTTTGAGGCACAGGGCGGATATTTCATGACTGAGGAAGAGACGGACGCGGTATGCGAGCTGCTCTTCAAAAACGGGCATTCAATGAACCCTGCCTTCGTGGCGAGAAAACCTCAGATAATCGCGGAGGCGGCGGGCTTCAACGTCCCGAGCAGCGTGAGAGTTCTTATCGGAAGACAACGCGGGGTGGGAGACGGCAATCCGCTGTCTTTTGAAAAGCTGACGACGGTGCTTGCTTTCTACACCGTCGAGGACTGGAAAGAAGCCTGCGAGCTGAGCATCGAGCTTCTCCAAAACGGAATAGGTCACACTATGAGCATACATACGGAAGACCCAGAAATAGCAATGAAGTTCACAGCTAAGCCCGCCTCGAGAATATTGGTAAATACCGGCGGTACGCAAGGCGGTACGGGAGTTTCGACAGGACTTGCTCCGTCTTTCACTCTCGGCTGCGGCACGATGGGAGGCTCGTCGATATCCGAAAATGTTGGACCGCTTCATCTCATTAACAAAAAAGTTTTGGCTTACGGCATCAAGGACGTCACCAAGCTTACCGAAGAGGACGAAGTATACAAAAAATATCACGGAACCGCCGGAAGCGACACTCCGACCGGTCTGAGTATCTCGCCCGAAGAACTGAAAGCGGTGATAGGCGCGGTCATAGAAGCGATGAGGAAATAACTATGAATAAGAGGGATATAGATATTATAGCGGACATTCTGTGCGAAATCTTATCCGAAAACGGAACGGTGAGGCCTGATAACAAAGAACTCACCGTTCCAGTCGGCATATCAAACAGGCATATTCACTTAAGCAGGGAAGACCTGTACGCCTGCTTCGGGGACGGATATGAGCTTACGCCGATAAAAGAGTTGTCCCAGCCCGGACAGTTCGCGGCGAAAGAGACCATGATTATATGCGGGCCGAGGGGCGCTATCGAGAACGTCAGAATTCTGGGGCCTGTAAGAAAAGAAACGCAGGCGGAGCTTCTGGCGGGAGATAACTTCAAGCTGGGAATCAAGGCTCCGCTCAGACTCTCGGGAGACATAGATAACTCCGCGTCGGTTACACTGATAGGCCCGACGGGTTCCGTAAATATCGAAAAGGGCGCTATTGTCGCCAAACGCCATATTCATATGACGATTGAAGACGCGAGACGCTTCGGCGTATATGACGGTCAGGAGATTTCGGTTGAAATCGGCGGAGAACGAGGCGGCAGAATAGATCATGTGACAGTGCGCGCCGACGATAAGTCTAAACTGGACTTACACATAGATATCGAAGAGGCGAACGCGCTGGGCATAGCGACGGGCGCGGTCGGCAGGATTAAAAAATAATGTTTTTAAGCTCGACTGTGAATATGAGAGTAACTTGCCGCCAAACTTATCCGACGCGGCACAAAACGTCGGGCTTGTAAGCCTCTTCTTCAAAATATGGGACTTGACTTTTTCGGAGAACAGTAGTAAAGTATAAATATAAAATTTAATAATTAAGTTAACGAGCGCAGCTAACGGAAGTCGGGTGAGAATCCCGGGCTATACTAAGTAACCGTAATGCCGAAGCATTAGATGTTAAGCTTCAGAATGAGAGGAGAGTTTCATTTTTGAAAGCATCTAATCTAAAGGATAAGTCGGGAGACGAGCTGTGACTCGGATGAACCAATCTTTAGGTGGCGGGGCATCGCATATAAGAGCGGCAGGAGCGCTGCGTATTCATATTAGATAGATATGGATATGTACCTGTTCTACTTATACTTTAAGAAGACGCGGCGGCGAAGTAATATTTTCGGCTTCCGGCTCGCGTTGAAATAGATTATCGACGGGCAGGCTACCTTAGGGCAGTCTGCTTTTTTGGTATTATTTTTAATATTTTGGGTTTTCAGTCGTACAAGGGAAACTGACAAAAGATATGGCTGTTAACTGAGTGCATTTCGGGAAATAAGCGACGATAAAATAAGCATAAGCTGCAAGATAAAACAGGCATAAGCTGCATGAAAAAGTATGCATAAGCTGCAAGAAAAATAAGTATTGGCTGCGCCTGTATGGGAGCTTGAGGGATAAAAAAAAGGAGGTAAAGTCCGATGGTAAGATGACGGCTTAGGAGGCGGAACCGGAGGGTAAAAACAGCGAGATTATATTCATAATCCTATGATTCCGCCCGAAAACTCGAATTTCCTGCATAGAGTCCGCGGCAGGAAACGGAGAATCTATTGCGGACAGACAGTCTTCACAGAAAGGAGAATAACAATGCTAAAGCATAAAGTTAACAAAAAGCAGCTGTTCATATTGACATTAGCCGTTATGCTCATCTTCTCGATGATGCCGTCCATGGCGTTTGCGGCTGATACCCTGAGTAGCGTTACGGATTCCGCGACGGGGCTTACCATCTCCGTTTCGGAGGGAATCGAAAAACTTAATATCAATGCTGACACCTCTCATGGAACGAATTACGTTATAAGCAGTACGGAGGCGGGCTACTTCCCGGGAAGCTTCTCGCTTATGTTTAATAACGGAACGGGCGTAAGCGTGACCTGCCCGGATACGCAGGTTCACTTCGAGTTTATGCCGCCGGTATCCGACGGCTACGGCTGCGTCAGCATGGGAACGAGCAGCTGCGTGCTTACCGTAACCAAGGCGGGTGCGGGAAGCTGCACCATCTATTGCCCTGCGCCGGTCGGAAACGACCCTGCGGGAAGCGGTATAGTGGCTTACGGACCTGCCTCGGCTCAGTTCGTAAACGAGGGCGTTACGACAGGAGGCTGGGGTGACGCCTTCACCTCCGCCAATAACGGCGGCGTTAAAGCTATGGTAAACGCGACCGCCGGTACCGGCATTTCCTTAGGCTCTTTCGGAGGCTACACGGTGCTTGACTTCGGTATCCCCGAAAAGGATGCGAGCGGCAATGTCATAAGCGGAGTCTATAACGACCCGACGAACAAGTACGGAGTCGACTTCATACTCTACGGCAATGCTTTCAATAACTGGGCAGAACCGGGCTGCGTACAGGTATCGCTAAACGGCAGCGACTGGTACGATATAGCGGGAAGCCTGCACTACAGGAAGCCTGTATATGATACGAACAATCCTGACAAGGTAAACTCATCGGGCTGCTATTGGAGCTATGAGGCAACTTATACTAATCCTACGCCTGCTGATGATACCATATCTCCTGCGGCTCCTAATCTGGGCACCGGTAACAAGCCGTTCCCATATGTTTACACAAGTGTGCTCCGTCCTGGCTATAACGCGACGACGGGAACAGGCAGCGTGGTATACAACCCTTGGCACAGTCACAGCTGGTATCCGCTGTATTGCAACTATTTCGCTGACAGAACAACCGCGAACACACCGATAAACCTCAGAGGACACGAATTAGCTAACCTGTCCATCACTTCCAACTTCGGCACGGTATATACGCCTTATGTGCCGGCTACGGGTGCGGCGTCAACCTTTAAGGTTAAGGGCGTGAGACTGGAGCCTGTTTCGGTTGGAAGTAATAATATCGGCTCCACGGCTAACGACGAATTTCTCTTCGGCTATGCCGACAGCCACGGTAACGGCACACCGTCGGGAAGCCAGGTAAACCCTTATACCATGGGGAGAACCGCGGGCGGCGACCCTATCGACATATCATGGGCTGTATATCCTTACGGCAGCAATATGGCAGGACGGCCTAAGCAGTTAGACTGCATCAGATATGTAAGAGTTTATACCGGAGTTCAGCAGATGAACGGCGCTATGGGCGAAAGCTCAACCGAAATCACCGGAGCCTACAGGGCTACCGGCACGGGAAGCGGAGCGGCACAGATTATACCTTTCATCGGAAGACCGAGACCGGGACAGTCTCCTTACCCACTTACTCACAGTAATTTAGGGACTTGTACCGTTTATACTAACAGCGGTCAGTATAATTTGGTTATAAATTCAACCGCATCTAAATTATTCGTTAACGGTGAAGAAAAGAACGGAGTTGTAAATATGCAGGTTACGGCAGAGACGGGTAAACCCGCGTATGTGCAGGTAATAACGCAGGACGGAACGGGATCGCCGTATATAACTTTAATTAAGGTTCTAAAGCGGTAAACGAAAAGCAGTTCCCGACAGGACGTTGGGGTACTGACCACTCACTTTATATATTAGAAGGAGGAAAAGAGGCAACA